>NZ_BADL01000071.1 GCF_000333615.1 Ideonella sp. B508-1
CCAAAGCCGGTTCCGGAAATCCCGTCCACCGGATCGACACGCGGTTGGTTGCTAGCAAAGCGGAAGATTCTACCTTGCCCGCGACATAAATGCAAAAACGCGCGGCCGTCAAGTGTGCAAGGACTTCCACAGCATGTAGCCCGCCAGCCCGTAGAGCACCAGGGCGAACACCCGGCGGAGCTGGGCCACGTCCATGGCGTGGGCGGCCCGGGCGCCCAGCGGCGCCGTGCTCATGCTGGCCAGCACCACCACGCCCAGCGCCGGCAGGTAGAGGTAACCGACGGCCCCGGGCAGGGCGGCCGGCAGGGCCCAGCCGCCCACCAGATAGCCCAGCGTGTTGGACAGGGCGATGGGAAAGCCCAGCGCGGCGCTGGTGGCCACGGCCTGGTGCATGGGCACGTTGCACCAGGTCATGAAGGGCACGCTCAGAAAACCGCCGCCGGCACCCACCAGGCCCGAGACGAAGCCGATGCCAGTGCCCGCAGCCGCCTGGCCGATGGGACCCGGCAGCTCGCGCCCGGGGCGGGGTGGACGGTTGCGCAGCATCTGCGTGGCCGAGAAGCCGACGAAGAGGGCGAAGAACAGGGCCAGGGCCTGCCCCTTCAGCAGCGAGAAGGCGCCCGCTCCTGCCAGCAGGCCGCCGATCACGATGCCGGGGGCGATGCTGGCCACGATGGACCAGCGCACGGCGCCCCGCCGGTGGTGGGCCCGCATGCTGGACAGCGAGGTGAAGAGGATGGTGGCCATCGAGGTGGCGATGGCCATCTTCACCGCCATGTCGCCCGGCACACCGCGGTGGCTGATGATGAGGGTCATGAAGGGCACCAGCACCATGCCGCCGCCGATGCCCAGCAGGCCCGCCAGAAAGCCGCCGTAGGCGCCCAGGCACAGCAGTTCGACGATGAGGCCGGGGCTCATGCCGCGGGCGCGTCCAGCAGGGCCAGCACGGCCTGCCATTCCTGCGGGGTGACCGGGGTGATGGACAGGCGGCTGCCGGGGCGCAGCAGCGCCATGCTCTGCAGGGACGGCTCGGCGCGCATCCGGGCCAGCGGCAGCAGGCGGGTCTTGCGTGTGAGCCGCACATCCACGTTCAGCCAGCGTGGCTTGTCAGCAGTGGATTTCGGATCGAAATACGGGCTGGCCGGGTCGAACTGGGTGGCGTCGGGGTAGGCGCCGCTGGCCACCTCGGCCAGACCGGCCACGCCGGGTTCGGCGCAGGACGAGTGGTAGTACAGCACGCCGTCACCCACCTGCATGGCGTCGCGCATGAAATTGCGGGCCTGGTAGTTGCGCACCCCGGTCCAGGGCACGGTCTGGGCGGGCCGCCGCGCGAGATCGTCGATCGAGCACTCGGCCGGCTCGATCTTCATCAGCCAGTACTGGGACATGGGGAAGGCGGAAGGAGGGTGTCCATCGCAAACCGTGGGCCGCATTCCTGAACCCAGGGGATTCAGGTGGGCGAGGTCAGCAGGGCTTCGGGTTCATCTGACGCGAGACGATCACGCCCGCCCGGCAATGTTCCAAGCCCGGGCTCGCGAGAGCATCGGTTCAAGGAAATATAAAACCCACGCGGATGCGATGGACGAACCCATTCTAGGACCAGCGCTGTGCCGACCGCGAGTCAATTGCCACGGCCACAGTGCGGAATCCGAACGATCTGCGAAGCGGGTTTGTGCTAGAGCAGCTGACCGTCGTCGCCCAGGGTGGCGTCGAGCCGGGAGATCAGGCGATCCATCAGGGCCTCTTCCTCGGGACTCGGCTCGGGGGGCACGGGCGCATGCGTCACTGCGGCCGGTGCCTGGCGCTGTTCGGCCAGCAGGTAGGCCAGGTTCAGCGCGGCCAGCACGGCCATGCGCTCGCGCGCCTTGACCTTGCCGGCATCGCGGATCGCGCTCATCTCCTGGTCCACCCGGCTGACGGCCTGGCGCAGCAGGTCCTCGCCCCCTTCGGGACAGGCCAGCAGGTAGCTCTGACCCAGGATGGTGACTTCCATCTGCTTCATGCGGTGTCACCTCCGGACGAGGTGGGATCGGTGGGCAGGCGGTCGAGCAGGGCCTCGACCCGGGTGCGGGCCGCGGCCAGGCGGGACTTGAGGCTGTCGCGTTCGGCTTGCAGGGCCTGGACCTGCTGGGTCAGCAGGGCGTTGGTGCGAGCAAGCTCCTCGTGCCGCAGCACGAGGCGGTCGATGCGCTCGGCAAGATCCGACAGACGGGTCATGGGCCAGTGCGTGAAACGAGCGGTGAGACGGCCATTGTAGGCACGAGCGCAGGCGCCTCAGGGCGCCGCCGAAGCGGCAGGCACTGCGGGTGCCGCCACGCTGTCGGTGTGACCGCTGCGCAGGGCACGCGCCAGGTCCACCACGGCCATGGCGTAGTAGGCCGACCAGTTGTAGCGGGTGATGACGTAGAAGTTGCGGGTGCCGGCCACATAGCTGGGCGCCTCGCCGCCGTTTTGCAGTTCCACCAGGGCCAGCGGTCCCAGCGCATCGGTGGCATCGGCCGGCAGGATGGCGCCGTGCTCGCGCATCTGGCTGGCGCTGAGGCTGGGATTGATGTCGTTGACCAGCATCAGCGCCTTCTCGCGCACGTCCGCCGGTGGCGTCACGGCCACGGTGGGCACCAGACCGCGCTGCCAGCCGAACTCGGCCAGGTAGTGCGCGACGCTGCCCACCACGTCGTCGCCGTGCGTGTTCAGGTCGATGCGGCCATCACCATCGAAATCCACCGCGTACTTCAGGATGCTGCTGGGCATGAATTGGGGCAGGCCGATGGCGCCGGCGAAGGAGCCCAGCACGCTCTGCGGATCCCGCTTCTCGGCGGCGCACCAGCGCAGGAAGGCGCCCAGTTCGTCCCGGTAGAAGGCCGAACGATCGCTGCGGCCGGTGGGGAAGTCGAAGGACAGCGTGGCCAGCGCGTCGATGACCTTGAAGTTGCCGGTCACACGGCCGTAGAAGGTCTCGACGCCGACGATGGCGGTGACGATTTCCGGCGGCACGCCGTAGCGGGCCTCGGCGCGGGTCAGGGCTTCGGCGTTGTCCTGCCACCAGCGCAGCCCGGCGCCGATGCGCTGCGGCTCGACGAAGCGGGCCCGGTAGGCGGCCCAGTTCTTGGGCGTGCCCGCGGGCGGAGGCATGACCAACTGGGTCACGCGGGGCTGGAAGCGAGCCTGGGCCAGCTGGGCCAGCACCCATTCGGGGTCGAGCTGGTTGGCGGCGGCCAGCGCGCGGCCGAACTGCACCACGTCCTCCCGCTGGCCGTAGATGACCACATCGGGGCTGTCGTCGCTCATCACGGCCGCGGTCTTGGCCGGCGGGCGCTTGGCCGAGGGCGCGCCGGCCAGGGCGGTGGAGGCCAGGGCGGTGGAGGCCAGGCCGGCCAGAGCGAGCAGGGGCAGGGCGCGGCAGGCGCGCCGCAGCAGGACGGAAAGCGGCAGGGTCATGCCGGAGATTATGGGCGCCGTGGGGAGGCGCAGCGCCGTTCCGCGGCCTGGAAGGTCCGCCACCAGGTGGAGAGTGTGGCCGTGGCGGGGCCCGGGGCGTAGCGCTGGCGCTGCAGTGCCTGCAGTGCCGCCACCATGGGGGCGACGGCCTCGCCGTGGCGCTCGGCCAGACGCTGTGCCAGTGCGGCGGGGCTGTCGGCCGGGGTCACGGCCACGTCCCAGCGGGCGAGCCGGCGCGCCAGGCGCCGCTGCAGCCGGGGCCAGGGGGCTTGCCGGCGGCCATCCCACCAGGCCCAGGCCGCCCCGGCCAGGCCCAGGCCGGACAGGCTCAGCACCAGCAGGCGGGCGAGTGCCGCCGCATCCACCTCCGGCCAGCCCCAGTCGCGCAGCAGCTGGAACTGCTGCTGCCGGCCATAGCCCAGCACCCATTGGTTCCAGCGGTTGTCCCAGGTCTCCAGCCAGCGCCGCAGCTGCAGGCGCAGGCCGGGGCTCATGCTGTCCAGCGTGCCCATCACCAGGCCCGGGGCCGGGCGCAGGGCCGTGCTGCGCAGGATGCGGTCGGGCGCCACCGCGGCCGTGGGGTCGGCCCGCAGCCAGCCCAGGCCGTCCTGCCAGTACTCGGCCCAGGCGTGGGCATTGCTCTGTCGCACCACCCAGTAGCCGTCCATCGGCGCCGGGTCCGCCCCCTGGTAGCCGGTGACGATGCGCGCCGGCACGCCCAGGCTGCGCATCACCACCACGAAGGCGCTGGCGTAGTGTTCGCAGAAGCCCAGCTTGCGGTCCATCCAGAACTCGTCGATGGCATCGCCCTCGTAGGGGCCGGGGCTCAGGGTGTAGGCGTAGCCGTCCTCGCGCAGGTGGTGCAGCACGGCCTGGGCCAGGGTCCGGGCATCGGCGTGCAGCAGACCGGGCTGCGCCGCCAGGGCGCGGGCCCAGGCCCGGGTGCGGGGATGTCGGCCCGGCGGCAGGCTGGTCAGTTGCAGGCGGTCCCAGCGGGACAGCACGCCGCCTTGTGGCCGCGCGGGCGCGGCCACGGCGCTCAGGCGCGTGCGCTCGCCCAGCGGGCTGCGCAGGCGCCATTGCAGGCTGTCGTCATCCGGCGCGCGCAGGCCGTCCAGCGGGGGCTCGGCCCGCGGCGGCGTGGTGGCGTAGTCCAGCAGCGGCAGCCAGGCGATGCGCAGCGGCTCCAGCGTCATCTCGTAGCCCAGGCCCGCCGCGGGTGCCAAGGAAGCGGCCACGGGCTGCGGGGTGGGGGCCCGTCGGGGCCAGGGATCGGCCTGCCAGCTCTGGCCGTCGTAGCGGGAGAGCACCGGCCCGCGCAGATAGAGCTGGGACAGGGGCGGCGGCGCGCCCTCGAAGCGCAGGCGCAGCGCCACGCTGTCGTCCTGGGCCAGCTCGGCCACGTCGCCCAGGCGCAGGTGGTCCGACAGACCGGTGCGGGCGCCATCGTCGGGCATGCTCCACAGCGGCGGAATGCGGGGAAAGAGCAGAAAGAGCGCCAGCATCACCGGCAGGCCCAGCAGCGCGGCCCGCAGTGCCGTGCCAGCGGCCTCGCGCAGGGGCGGCCGCCCGGCGGGCATGTGGGCCAGTGTGAGGGCGGTGAGCCAGCCCCAGACCGACAGCAGCATGGCCGCGGCCGACAGCAGGGACTGCGAGTACAGGAACTGCGTCAGCACCAGGAAGAAGCCCAGGAAGAAGACCACCAGCGCGTCGCGCCGGGCCCGCAGCTCCAGGGTCTTCAAGGCCATCAGAACCACCAGCAGCGTGATGCCGGCCTCGCGGCCGAGCAGGGTGTGCTGGTCCCACCAGGTCAGGCCCGCGGCCAGCAGCAGCACCGCCAGCAGCGGCCAGCGGCCGGGCAGGGCCGCGTCCCGCCAGGCCAGCACGGCGCGCCAGGCCAGCACGGCTGCGCACAGCAGGCCCACGCCCACGGGCAGGCGTGCCAGGTGCGGCGCCACCGTCCAGGCGATCAGGCCGAGCATGAAGAAGGTGTCGCGCGCGTCGCGCGGCAGCCGGGCCCAGCGGGAGCGCAGAGCGTTCACCATCGGGCCAGCGCCTGCAGCACGCTGTCGCGGTGGGTGGGGGCCTCGCTCCAGGCCCATTCCCGTCCCGGCAGGCGCAGACCATAAGGCTGCTGGCGGGCCTGGGCTGCCAACACCCAGGCGCACAGGCGGGACAGACGGCGCTCCGCGTCGCCCGGGCCGGCCTGCTGCCAGTCCAGCCACAGGGTGGGCGGCCGGGCGGTGCCGGCGGCCTCGCGGCTGACCAGCTCGCCGCTGCGGGCCACCTTCTTCCAGACCACCCGGTTCAGCGGGTCGCCCCGGCGCCAGGGGCGGATGCCGTCCTGCTCATCGGCCGGGCCGAGGCTGGGCGGCCCGCCCGGGCGGGCTTCGGCGCCGCCCTGGGGCAGGGCCGGCGTGGGGTGTTCCGGCGCGGGGTAGACCCAGGCCTGGGCATCCGGCCGCCACAGGCCCCAGGCGCGGAAGAGCCCGAAGGGGAAACGGGTCTCGATGCGCAGCAGGGGCAGCGGCCAGTGCCCGCGGCCCGGTGCCACCCAGCGCAGGGTCACGCCGGTCTGGGCCTGGGCGGTGGCGTCGAACCACACCGGCGCTGGTGCCGGGGCTTCTTCCGGCTGCAGGCTCAAGGCGATGCCGTGGCGGACGCGGCCGGGGTTGTCCACCCGCACGGCCAGATCCACCGGTTGATCGGCGAACACCGGCGTCAGCGGTGCCAGATGCAGCTGCAGCCCCCGCAAGGTGGCATGGGTCATGTGCATCGACACGATGGCGCTGCCGGCCAGCAGGAAGGTCAGGGCGTAGCCCAGGTTGAGCTGGAAGTTGATGGAGGCCACCAGCAGCAGCAGCAGGGTCAGCCCGAACACCAGGCCCGCCCGGGTGGGCACGATGTAGAGGTTGCGCTGGCGCAGGGTGCAGTGGGGGCTGGGCCGCAGGCGGGCCTGCCACCACTGGCGCCAGCGCCGCTGCAGCGGGGCCAGGGGCTGCATCGCGATGCCTGCCATGCCGCGCTCAGGGCAGGGCCACGGCGTCCAGCATCGCTCGCACCTGCTCGCGCGGGCCACGCCCGGCCGCGGCCACCGGCACCAGGCGGTGGCCCAGGGCCTGGGGCAGCAGGGCCTGAAGATCGTCCGGTGCCACGTGGTCACGGCCTTGCAGCAGGGCGCGGGCCCGCGCCAGCCGCAGGATGCCGATGCCCGCCCGGGGCGACAGGCCCTGGACGAACCAGCGACCGTTGCGGGTGGCGTCGATCAGGGCCTGCAGGTAGTCCAGCAGGGCGTCGGACGCGTGCACGGCATGCACGGCGGCCATGGCTTCGGTCAGATCGTCCGGCTGCATCACCGGCTGGAGGCGGGCCACCACCTTGCGCCGGTCCTCGCCCGCCAGCAGGGCGCGCTCGGAGGCGCGGTCGGGGTAGCCCAGGCTGATGCACATCAGGAAGCGGTCGAGCTGGCTCTCGGGCAGCGGGTAGGTGCCCAACTGCTCGGTCGGGTTCTGGGTGGCGATGACGAAGAAGGGCTGGGGCAGGGGGCGCGTCTTGCCGTCCACGCTGACCTGGTGTTCCTCCATCGCCTCCAGCAGGGCGCTCTGGGTGCGCGGGCCGGCCCGGTTGATCTCGTCGGCCAGGAGCACCTGGGTGAAGAGCGGGCCCGGGTGGAACACGAAGCTGTCGCGCTGGCGCTCGAAGACGCTGACCCCCACCAGGTCACTGGGCAGCAGGTCGGAGGTGAACTGGACGCGGGAGAAGCGCAGGCCCAGCGAGGCGGCCAGGGCATGGGCCAGCGTCGTCTTGCCCACGCCGGGCACATCCTCGATCAGCAGGTGCCCTCCGGCCAGCAGGCAGGCCAGGCTATCCTCCACCTGGGCGGTCTTGCCCGCGATCACGTTGTCGATCTGTCCCTTGAGCTTCGTCAATCGGGCGAGAAGGCTTGTGCTGATCATGAGGGCAGACGATAGCCTACCCGGCCCGGTTTCACTGGCATGCTGGGAATGACCTGTCCCGACCCTGCGCTGGCCCTGTTTCGATGACCACTGCCTACTTCTCCCACCCCGATTGCCGCCTGCACGACATGGGTGCTGGCCACCCCGAGTGCCCCCAGCGGCTCGACGCCATCGAGGATCAGCTCTTGTCCTCCGGCGTGGACGTGGCACTGACCCGCTTCGACGTGCCATTGGCCGCACACAGTGACCTGCTGCTGGCCCACACCGAGGGCTATCTCACCGAGCTGGAGGAGTTCATCCGCCAGGCCATCGACACCGGGGAGCACCGGGCGCTGGACCCGGACACCTATGTCGGTCCGCACACCTGGCAGGCCGCCCTGCGCTCGGCCGGCGCCGCCGTGGCGGCCACCGACGCGGTGATCGACGGCCGTGCCGAGAACGCCTTCTGCGCCATCCGTCCGCCCGGCCACCACGCCACGCGCTCGCAGTCCATGGGCTTTTGCTTCTTCAACAACATCGCGGTGGCGGCCCGCCATGCGCTGGATGTGCGCGGGCTCAAGCGCGTGGCCATCGTCGACTTCGACGTGCACCACGGCAACGGCACCGAAGACATCGTGGCGGGTGACGAGCGCATCCTGATGGTCAGCTTCTTCCAGGACCAGATCTTCCCCTTCACCGGCGGCGTGCCGCTGGGCTCGAACATGGTCAACCTGCCGGTGCCGCCCTACACCCGCGGTGGCGAGGTGCGGGAGATGATCGAGGCCAACTGGATCCCGCGGCTGGAGGAGTTTCGCCCGGAGATGTTCTTCATCTCTGCCGGTTTCGATGCCCACCGCGAGGACGACATGGGTCGCATGGGCCTGGTCGAGGCCGATTTCGAATGGATCACCCGCCGGGTGGTGGAGCTGGCCCGGCGCCATGCCAAGGGCCGCATCGTCTCCTGCCTGGAGGGCGGCTATGCGCTGAGCTCGCTGGCCCGCAGCGTGGTGGCCCATCTGCGCGCGCTGGCCGACGTCTGAGGCCGGCGCTCGCCCTGGGCTGAGGCGACAATCGCGGGCATGAGTTCCGCCCCCGTCATTCCCGTCCTCACCCTCGACGAATTCCTCAGCGCTCTGACGCACCCCAGCGCCCTGATCGAGGGCGCCGTGGTGCTCACCTGCCTGGCCCTGGCCTGGCTGCTGGTGAGGGCGGTGCGTGGCCCCACCGCCCCCGAGCGCTCCATCTGGTACGGCCGGCGCATCGTCGACGGGGTGCTGTTCCCCCTGCTGGCCCTGGGCCTGGCCTACCTGGCCCGGCGGGCCCTGCTGGGCTGGGGCGTGCCGCTGGCAATGTTCAAGATCGTCCTCCCGGTGCTGATCTCCTTTGCCAGCATCCGGCTGTCGGTGCGGGTGCTGACGGTGGCCTTCCCGGGGTCTCACCTGATGCGGGTGGTGGAGCGCACCATCTCCTGGCTGGCCTGGCTGGCGGTGGTGGGCTGGATCACCGGTGTGCTGCCGGAGATGCTCAACGAGCTCGATGACATCCGCTGGAAGCTGGGCAATTCGGTGGTGTCGGTGCGCTCGCTGCTGGAAGGGGCGCTCAGCGTCGGCGTGGTGATGGTCATCACGCTGTGGATCTCGGCGGCACTGGAGACGCAGCTGCTCAAGGGCGCCACGGGTGACCAGCTCTCGCTGCGCATGGCCGGGGCGAACCTGATCCGCACCCTGCTGACCTTCATCGGCCTGCTGCTGGCCATGTCCTCGGCGGGCATCGACCTGTCGGCCTTGTCGGTGCTGGGCGGCGCGGTGGGGGTGGGCCTGGGCTTCGGGCTGCAGAAGCTGGCCTCCAACTACGTCTCGGGCTTCGTCATCCTGGCCGAGCGCTCGGTGCGCATCGGCGACACGGTGCGGGTCGACAACTTCGAGGGCACGATCTCCCGCATCACCACCCGCTACACCGTGATCCGTGCGCTCAATGGGCGCGAGGCCATCGTGCCCAACGAACTGCTGATCACCCAGCGGGTGGAGAACTCCTCGCTGGCCGACCCCAAGGTGCTGGTCTCCACCGTGGTGCAGGTGGGCTATGGCACCGATCTGGATGCGCTGTTCCCGCAGCTCATCGACGCAGTGTCTTCGGTGCGGCGTGTGCTGGACGATCCCAAACCAGGGGTGCAACTGTCCAACTTTGCCGCTGATGGCCTGGAGCTGACGATCACCTTCTGGATCATCGACCCGGAGAACGGCCAGGGCGGGGTGCGCTCCGAGGTGAACCTGGCGATCTGGCGCCTGCTCAACCGCCTGGGGGTGGAGATTCCCTTCCCGCAGCGGGTGGTGCAGATGTTGTCGGCGGCCGAGCCGCCGGCAGCAGGCTGACCGCGGCGCGCCACCCATGAAAAAACCCCGCCGAGGCGGGGTTTTGTTTGGGGGCCGAGGGCCGCTCAGGCCACGCTGACCGGGATCTTGCCGATCTTGGCCTGCCAGGTCTTGGGGCCTTCGATGTGGGCGCTGGTGCCGCCGGCGTCCACCGCCACCGTCACCGGCATGTCGACCACGTCGAACTCGTAGATGGCTTCCATGCCCAGGTCGGCAAAGCCCACCACCTTGGCGGCCTTGATGGCCTTGGAGACCAGGTAGGCCGAGCCGCCCACGGCCATCAGGTAGGCCGACTTGTGCTTCTTGATGGCCTCGATGGCGGCCGGGCCGCGCTCGGCCTTGCCCACCATGGAGATGAGGCCGGTCTTCTCCAGCATCATCTCGGTGAATTTGTCCATGCGGGTGGCGGTGGTGGGGCCGGCCGGGCCGACCACCTCGTCACGCACCGGGTCCACCGGGCCGACGTAGTAGATGACGCGGTTGGTGAAGTCCACCGGCAGCGGCTCGCCCTTGGCCAGCATGTCCTGGATGCGCTTGTGGGCGGCGTCGCGGCCGGTCAGCATCTTGCCGTTGAGCAGCAGGGTCTGGCCGGGCTTCCAGCTGGCCACTTCGTCCTTGGTCAGCGTGTTCAGGTCCACGCGCTTGGACTTGTTGTAGTCCGGTGCCCAGTGCACGTTGGGCCACAGGTCCAGGCTGGGCGGGTCCAGGTAGACCGGGCCCGAGCCGTCCATCACGAAGTGGGCGTGGCGGGTGGCCGCGCAGTTCGGGATCATGGCGATGGGCTTGGAGGCTGCGTGCGTCGGGTAGGTCTTGATCTTGACGTCCAGCACGGTGGTCAGGCCACCCAGGCCCTGGGCGCCAATGCCCAGCGCGTTGACCTTCTCGTACAGCTCGATGCGCAGCTCTTCGAGCTTGTTCTGCGGGCCGCGTTGCAGCAGCTCGTACATGTCGATGTCGTCCATCAGCGACTCTTTGGCCAGCAGGGCGGCCTTTTCCGCCGTGCCGCCCACGCCGATGCCCAGCATGCCGGGCGGGCACCAGCCGGCGCCCATGGTCGGCACGGTCTTGAGCACCCAGTCGACGATGTTGTCGCTCGGGTTGAGCATGTAGACCTTGGACTTGTTCTCGGAGCCGCCGCCCTTGGCCGCCACGGTCACGTCCAGCTTGTCGCCGGGCACCACCTCCATGAAGACCACCGCCGGGGTGTTGTCCTTGGTGTTCTTGCGCTCGAAGATCGGATCGGCCAGCACCGAGGCGCGCAGCTTGTTGTCCGGGTTCAGGTAGCCACGGCGCACGCCTTCGTCGACGGCGTCCTGGATGGAGCCGGGGAAGCCTTCCCACTTCACGTCCATGCCGATCTTCAGGAACACGTTGACGATGCCGGTGTCCTGGCAGATCGGGCGACGGCCTTCCGCGCACATGCGCGAGTTGGTCAGGATCTGGGCGATCGCGTCCTTGGCGGCGGGCGATTCTTCACGCTCGTAGGCGCGCGCCAGATGGGCGATGTAGTCGGCCGGGTGGTAGTAGCTGATGTACTGCAGCGCGCCGGCGACGCTGTCGACCAGATCTTGGTAGCGGATGGTGGTGGTCATGGTGGATGGCTCGGTCGAGTCTTTGCGATGATGGCCGCCAGGGCGGCGGGCTGGCCATGGTCCAATGCCCGGAGCAGAAGCAAGATGGGCCAGGGTCGCAACCCGGCAGTGTAACGACGAGGAGTCAACCCAGCGTGTTCGACGGAATCAAGCGCTTCTTCGCCGCCCCCACCGCCGGGGGCATCGTCCTGGCCCTGGCCACGGTGGCCGCCCTCCTCTTCAGCAATTCGCCCTGGGCGGATCTGTATGTGGCCTTCGACCGGATCCCGGGTGAGGTGCGCATCGGCGCGGACTGGCTGGTGCTGGCCAAGCCGCTGCAGGTCTGGGTCAATGACCTGTGGATGGCGGTGTTCTTCTTCCTGGTCGGGCTGGAGATCAAGCGCGAATTCGTGCATGGCGAGCTGTCGCGCCCGGCCCAGGCCGCACTGCCGGCGGTGGCCGCCCTGGGCGGCATGGCCTTGCCGGCCCTGATCTACGCGGCCATCAACTGGGGCGACCCGGTGGCGCTGCGCGGCTGGGCGATTCCCGCAGCCACCGACATTGCCTTCGCCATCGGCATCGTGATGCTGCTGGGCCCGCGGGTGCCGCCTTCGCTCAAGGTCTTTCTGACCGCCGTGGCCATCATCGACGACCTGGGGGCGATCGTGGTGATCGCGGTCTTCTACACCGCGCATCTGTCACTGCCCATGCTGGGTGCGGCGGCCGCCTGCCTGGTGCTGCTGGCGCTGCTCAACCGGGCCGGTGTGCGGCGGGCCGACGTCTACATCGTGATCGGCCTGGTGATGTGGGTGTGCGTGCTCAAGTCGGGCGTGCACGCCACACTGGCCGGCGTGGCCACGGCCTTGTTCATTCCCAGCGATGGCGAGGATGGCCATTCGCCAGCCGAGGCGCTGGAGCACGGCCTGCACCCCTGGGTCGCCTTTGGGGTGCTGCCGATGTTCGCCTTCGCCAACGCGGGCGTCTCGCTGACCGGGCTGAGCGGGTCCGACCTGCTGCAGCCGGTGTCCCTGGGCATCACCGCCGGCCTGCTGGTGGGCAAGACGCTGGGCGTCTTCGGCTGCGTCTGGGCGATGGTGCGCCTGGGCTGGGCCAGCGCGCCGGCAGGGGCCAGTTGGGGCCAGGTCTTCGGCGTGAGCGTGCTGTGCGGCATTGGCTTCACGATGAGCCTGTTCATCGGCGGCCTGGCCTTCGTCGGCCTGCCGGGCGACCACGACACGCCCGTCAAGCTGGGCGTGCTGTGCGGCTCGGTGCTGTCGGGCGTGCTGGGCGCGCTGCTGCTGGCACACCGCTCCCGCTGAGGCTCAGTGTTCTTCGCCTGCGGCCGGTTTGTGGCCATGACCCAGCAGGCGGTCGGTGGCGGCAATGGCCAGGGCCGACAGCAGGAAGGTCAGGTGGATCAGCGTCTGCCACAGCAGGGTCTTCTCGTCGATGTTGGCCGCGCTGATGAAGGACTTGAGCAGGTGGATCGAGCTGATGCCGATGATGGCGGTGGCCAGCTTCACCTTCAGCACCGAGGCGTTCACATGGTCCAGCCATTCCGGCTGGTCCGGGTGGCCTTCCAGGTTCATGCGTGAGACGAAGGTTTCGTAGCCGCCGACGATGACCATGATCAGCAGGTTGCTGATCATCACCACGTCGATCAGGCCCAGCACCACGAGCATGATCAGGGTTTCGTTGAGCTTGACCTGCCCATCGGCCGGTGGAAGATAGCCCACGCTCTTGACCAGCGTGTCCAGCGCCTGGGTGTTGCCGAAGGCCGCTTCGATCAGGTGGACGAGTTCCACCCAGAAGTGGAAGACGTAGACGGCCTGGGCCAGGATCAGACCCAGGTACAGCGGCAGCTGCAGCCAGCGGCTGGCGAAGATCAGGGCGGGCAGGGGGCGCATGCGCGGCCCCGCGGTTTTCGGGGTGTTCATCGGGTCGGTGACGGCCGCGGTGAAGGGCCGGAAAGGTCGGGGATGGCGGGATTCTAGGGTTGTCCCGCAACGCCGCCATGACGGTGTCATCTGCCGCCAAATTGCTGCAATGCAACAGGATTCAGAGTAAGCCCATCGTCAGACCCGGGGGCCACAGTTGCGCCGAAAGTGCAGTCAGGCACTCGAATCGAGAACACAGGAGACATCACAATGAGCGACGAGCTGAAGATCTACGCCCCCGATCCTGCCGTGGCGGCCCAGGCCCGTGTGTCGGGTATGGCCGCCTACGAGGCGCTCTGCAAGGAAGCGGAAGCCGACTACGAGGGCTTCTGGGCCAAGCGCGCACGTGAACTGATCACCTGGAAGACGCCGTTCACCCAGGTGCTCGACGAGAGCGAGGCGCCGTTCTTCAAGTGGTTCTCCGACGGCACGCTCAATGCCTCCTACAACTGCCTGGACCGCAACATCGAGCGCGGCCTGGGCGACAAGACCGCGCTGATCTTCGAAGCCGACGGCGGCGAGGTCACCAAGGTCAGCTACAGCGAACTGCTGGCGCGCACCTGCCGCATCGCCAATGCGCTGCGGGCCCAGGGCGTCAAGAAGGGCGACCGCGTCGTCATCTACATCGCCATGTCGATCGACGGCGTGGCGGCCATGCAGGCCTGCGCCCGCATCGGCGCCATCCACTCGGTGGTGTTCGGCGGCTTCTCGGCCCAGTCCCTGCGTGATCGCATTGAGGACACCGGTGCCAAGCTGGTCATCACCGCCGACGAGCAGGTGCGTGGCGGCAAGCACTTGCCGCTCAAGGCCATCGTGGACGAGGCCCTGGCCCTGGACGGCTGCGGTGCCATCGAGAAGGTGCTGGTGGTCAAGCGCACCGGCGGTGCGGTGACGATGAAGGAAGGCCGGGACCTGTGGATGGCCGATGCCGTGGCCGGACTGCCCGACAGCTGCGAGCCCGAGTGGGTCGAGGCCGAGCACCCGCTGTTCCTGCTCTACACCAGCGGCTCCACCGGCAAGCCCAAGGGCGTGCAGCACAGCACCGGCGGCTACCTGCTGCATGCGGCGCTCACCACCTCCTGGACCTTCGACCTGCGCGAGGACGACGTCTTCTGGTGCACGGCCGACATCGGCTGGGTCACCGGCCACAGCTACATCACCTACGGCCCGCTGGCCCTGGGCGGCACCGAGATCGTCTTCGAAGGCGTGCCCACCTACCCGGACGCCGGCCGCTTCTGGAAGATGATCCAGGACCACAAGGTCAGCATCTTCTACACCGCGCCCACCGCCATCCGCAGCCTGATCAAGGCCGCTGAGGCCAACGACGCCGTGCATCCCAAGAGCTACGACCTGTCGAGCCTGCGCATCCTGGGCTCGGTGGGCGAGCCGATCAACCCGGCCGCCTGGGAGTGGTACCACCGGCACGTGGGCGGTGGTCGCTGCCCCATCGTGGACACCTTCTGGCAAACCGAGACCGGCGGCCACATGATCACCCCGTTGCCGGGCGCCACGCCGCTGGTGCCGGGCTCCTGCACGCTGCCCTTCCCGGGCATCCAGGCCGCGGTGGTGGACGAGACCGGCAAGGACGTGCCCTGGGGCCAGGGCGGCATCCTGGTGGTCAAGCGTCCCTGGCCCTCGATGATTCGCAACATCTGGGGTGACCCTGAGCGCTTCAAGAAGAGCTACTACCCGGCCGACTTCCAGGGCAAGTACTACCTGGCGGGCGACGGTGCGATCCGCGACCCCAAGACCGGCTACTTCACCATCACCGGCCGCATCGACGACGTGCTGAACGTCTCCGGCCACCGCATGGGCACGATGGAGATCGAATCGGCCCTGGTGAGCTGCACCGAGCTGGTGGCCGAGGCCGCGGTGGTGGGCCGTCCGGACGACACGACCGGCGAGGCCATCTGCGCCTTCGTCGTGCTCAAGCGTCCGCGCCCCACCGGCGACGAGGCCAAGGCGATTGCCAAGCAGCTGCGCGACCATGTGGGCAAGGAGATCGGCCCGATCGCCAAGCCCAAGGACATCCGCTTCGGCGACAACCTGCCCAAGACCCGCTCGGGCAAGATCATGCGCCGCCTGCTGCGCTCGATCGCCAAGGGCGAGGCCATCACCCAGGACACCTCCACGCTGGAGAATCCGGCCATCCTGGACCAGCTGGCGCAGAACAACTGAGCCTAGAGGGCTCAGCAAAAAGCCCCGCGGTGCGGGGCTTTTTTCATGGGGCTGCACAGCGCGCCGGGGTCATTTCTTCTGGGACAGCACCCAGGTGGCCAGCATCTTGGCCTCTTCTGGCGTGACCGGGTTGGCCGGCATGGGCACCGGTCCCCAGCTGCCCGAGCCGCCTTTCTGGATCTTCTCGGCCAGGCGGCTCACGGCATCCTTCTGGCCGGCGTAGCGGGCTGCCACGTCCTGGTAGGACGGTCCCACCAGCTTGCGCTCCACGGCGTGGCAGGCCAGGCAGTTCTTGCTGGTGGCCAGGGCCTGGGCGTTCGGTGCGGCGGCCAGGGCGGCCGATGCGGACAGCCACAGCAGGACGGGCAGCAGCAGTTTCATCACGTCTCCTTCCGGTGCCCCATGGTGAACCCGGGATGGGTGATTTACAGTGGGCAGACCATTCTAGGGATATCAGCCAGGCCGCTGGATCGGGCCCGATCGGCGGCAGGCAAGGAGAACACGATGGCGTTTGTGGTGCTGGGCGTGCTGCTGCTGGTGATGAAGCTCGCCGAGTGGGGGCCGGTGGCCGGCTGGGGCTGGGTCTGGGTGCTGCTGCCCTTCGGCCTGGCACTGGCCTGGTGGGGCTATGCCGACTCGACCGGTCTGACCCGCCGCCGCGCGATGGAGAAGGATGCCGCGCGCAAGGAAGAGCGGCGGCGCCGCAACATCGACGCCATGGGCCTGGGCACCAAGACCTCCCGCCGCAAGTGAGCGGTGAGGGCCCACCCACTGGGGAGCC
>NZ_BADL01000070.1 GCF_000333615.1 Ideonella sp. B508-1
TGGCCGTGGCCGAAACCCGGGTTGATGCGCAGCCAGACGCGGTGGCCGGGGGAGACGGCGCCCAGCTGGTCCAGCATGTCGATCGAGCCGGCGTTCACGGTGACGCCGTGCCGCACCACGGTGTCCAGCGTGGCGGCGTCGAACAGGTCCGCGGTGAAGACGATGCCGGCGGCCCCCTGGGCGTTGGGCGCGGGGCTGAAACCGGCGGCCAGGGCCCGTTCGATCTCGCCGCGGGACACCGCGTCCACCACCACGCCCGCCTCGCGCATCAGGCGCAACAGGTGGGTGTTGGAGTTGGCCTTTTGGGCATAGCGGATGGTGTCGAAGGCCCGCAGCTCGGCGATGCGCTGGCGGATGGTGGCGGCGTCGTACACCCACAGCGGTGTGCCATGGGCGCGGGCCAGGGAGCGGAGCAGATCGGGGGCGAACGGATTCATGCCGCGATGATGCGGTGCTTCTGTCATACTGAAAAATAGTTTTTGTTCATCCATTGATTCAGTACTGATATGGAATTGACGCATCGGCTGGTGGAGGTCTTCCGGGCGGTGATGCGCACCGGCCATGTCACTCGGGCGGCCGAGCTGCTGCACACCTCCCAGCCCACGGTCAGTCGCGAGCTGGCCCGGCTGGAACACGTGCTGGGCCTGGTGCTGTTCGAGCGGGTCAAGGGCCGGCTGAGGCCGACGGCCCAGGCCCAGGCCCTGCTGGAGGAGGTGGATCGCTCCTACGAGGGGCTGGAGCGCATCGCCGCCACGGCCTTCAACCTGCGGGATGCGGGTGCCGTGCGCCTGCAGGTGGCCTGCCTGCCCGCCCTGGCCCATGCCCTGCTGCCGCGCGCGGTGGCGCTGTACCGGCAAGGGCGGCCGACGGCGGCCGTGGCCCTGGTGCCGCTGGAATCACCCCAGCTGGAAAACGCCCTGACGAGCAGCGCCACGACCTGGGCCTGACCGAGCAGCGCGAGCCGCCGCCGGGCTGCCAGCTCAACACCCTGCTGGTGGC
>NZ_BADL01000069.1 GCF_000333615.1 Ideonella sp. B508-1
GAAGACGCGCCTGGCCCCGATCGCCAGGTCCATGGCGCCGCCCACGGCCGGAATGGCGTCGGGCGCACCGGTGTGCCAGTTGGCCAGGTCACCCCGGGCCGAGACCTGGTAGGCCCCCAGCACGCAGATGTCCAGGTGGCCGCCGCGCATCATCGCGAAGGAGTCGCCGTGGTGGAAGAAGCAGCCGCCCGGCAGCAGCGTCACCGGCTCCTTGCCGGCGTTGATCAGCTCCGGGTCGACGGCGTCGGGCGCCGGTGCGGGGCCCATGCCCAGCAGGCCGTTCTCGCTGTGCAGGAAGATCTCGCGGTCGGCCGGCAGAAAGTTGGCGACCCGCGTGGGCAGGCCGATGCCGAGGTTGACGTAGGCGCCCTCGTGGATGTCGCGGGCGATGCGGGACGCCATCTCGTCACGGCCCATGCGTTGGTAGTTGGCCATGGGGCTCCTCAGATCTGGACGAGGCGTTGCACGAAGATGCCGGGGGTCACCACCTGCTCCGGGTCCAGCGTGCCCAGCGGCACGACGGTGCTGACCTGGGCGATGCAGACCTGGGCGGCCATGGCCATGATGGGGCCGAAGTTGCGGGCCGCCTTGCGGTAGACGAGGTTGCCCCAGCGGTCGCCTTGGTGCGCCTTGATGAGGGCGAAGTCGGCCTTCAGCGGCAGCTCCAGCACATAGTCCCGGCCATCGATGCGGCGGGTCTCCTTGCCCTCGGCCAGCATGGTGCCGGCCGCCGTGGGCGTGAAGATGGCGCCCAGCCCGGCGCCGCCGGCCTGGATGCGTGCGCTCAGATTGCCCTGCGGCACCAGCTCCAGCTCGATGTCACCCGCGCGGTAGAGCGCGTCGAAGACCTGGCTGTCAGACTGCCGCGGGAATGAGCAGACGATGCGGCGCACCCGGCGGGCCTTGAGCAGCGCCGCCAGCCCGGTCTCGCCATTGCCGGCGTTGTTGTTGATCACGGTGAGGTCCTTGGCCCCCTGCGCGATCAAGGCGTCGATCAGCTCGGCAGGCTGACCTGCCGTGCCGAAGCCACCGATCATCACGGTGGCGCCGTCGAAGACATCGGCCAACGCCTGTTCTGGCGTCTGAACCGTCTTGTCGATCATGGAACTGGTCTCCCCAAGAGGCATTGAATGACGGGGCCAGTCTAGGAATTCCGCTTCATCGGCAGGTTGGGCACACGGCGAATTTGTTCGTTGATCGGACGTTGTGTTCGAATAACGAACAAAATTCAAACGCGCCCTTTGCGTCTGGGTGAAGTTCAAGGGTTAACCCGAAGGAGTTCCGCGTGGCACGAACCACCCCCCCGGCCAGTCTTCTTGACGTCAGTGCGGAAGCCGCCGAAGCCGATGCCCACACCGGTGATCCGGACTTCATGGCCTCTCTGGCCAGAGGGTTGTCGGTGCTGCTGGCCTTTGGTCACCAGCAGCGCGCGCTCACCATGGCCCAGGTCAGCCACCGCACCGGCTTGTCGCGCGCGGCGGTGCGGCGCTGCCTCTACACCCTCTCGGTGCTGGGCTACACCCATTGCGAGGACGGCAAGCACCACCAGCTCAGCCCCAAGGTGCTGGCCTTCGGGCACGCCTACATGAGCTCATCCTCGCTGGCGCTGCAGGCACCGGCGGTGCTGGAAAAGCTCAGCGCGCAGATTGCCGAATCCTGTTCGGTGGCCACCTTGCAGGGGCGCGAGATCGCCTACATCGCCCGCACCAAGGGCTCCAACCGCATCATGTCCATCGACCTGGGGGTGGGCAGCCGGCTGCCGGCCTACTGCACGTCCATGGGCCGGGTGCTGCTGGCGGCCATGCCGGCAGAGCGGCTCGACGCATTCCTGGCAGGGCACAAGCTGGAGCGCCGCACCGAGCACACCATCACCGGCGTGCGCAAGCTGCGCCAGGCCCTGGCCCAGGTGCGCGAGCAGGGCTATGCCATCAACGATCAGGAGCTGGAGATCGGCCTTCGCTCGATGGCCGTGCCCGTGCGGGACCGCGATGGCCAGGTGGTGGCCGCGCTCAACATCGGCACCCAGACCTCACGGCGCACGGTGGCCGAACTGGAAACCAAGTTGCTGCCCCCGCTGCGCAAGGCCGCGGCCGAGCTGGAATCCAGGTTGTGGCGTTGACGCCCTCGGCTCAGCCGAACTTCTTGTAGGCCGCGGGCAGCGGCCGGGGGATGGGGCGCGCCTTGCCTTCATGGTCGATGGCGACGTAGGTCAGGTTGGCCTCGGTCACCTTCACCACCTGCAGGTCTTCCGGCGCGCGCTCGGCATACACCTCGACTTTCACCGTCATCGAGGTGCGGCCCACGTGGGCGATGGTCGCATAAAAGCTCAGCAGGTCGCCGATGGACACGGGCTGCTTGAAGATGAATTCGTTGACCGCCACGGTGGCCACGCGGCCCTTGGCCAGGCGCGCCGGCAGCACGGAGCCGGCCAAGTCCACCTGGGCCATGATCCAACCACCGAAAATATCGCCATTGCTGTTCGAGTCCGCCGGCATCGGTATCACGCGCAGCACCAGTTCCCGGTCGGTGGGCAGCTGGGTCCGCAGGTCCTCGGGCACACTGGCCGGATTCACGGGAATGTTCATTTCAGGGTTCCTGTGTATTGTTCTGAATCAATGAATGTGATTGTTCCACGATGCGTCGAAGTTCGCCTGTGACCGAATCGGCGGCCACGCCCCGTCAGCATGGGGATTGGGCCATCCTGCGGCAGCTGGCGCCGTACTTCTGGCAGTACCGCACGCGGGTGGTGCTGGCGCTGCTCTGCCTGGTGGCGGCCAAGGTGGCCAACCTGGGCGTGCCGCTGCTGCTCAAGCACCTGGTGGACGCGATGAACCTGCCCGCCAGCGACCCGCGCGCCCTGCTGGTGGTGCCGGCCGGGCTGCTGCTGGGCTACGCGGCGCTGCGCATGTCGGCCTCGCTGTTCACCGAGCTGCGTGAACTCGTCTTCGCCAAGGCCACGCACGGCGCCTCGCGCGAGATCGCGCTGCAGGTCTTCCGCCACATGCATGCGCTGTCGCTGCGCTTCCATCTGGAACGCCAGACCGGCGGCATGACGCGCGACATCGAGCGCGGCACCCGCGCCCTGCAGTCGCTCATCTCCTACTCGCTCTACACCATCCTGCCCACGCTGGTGGAGCTGGGCCTGGCGCTGGCGCTGCTGGGCGGCAAGTTCGACATGGGCTTCGTCTGGATCACCCTGGGCGCGCTGGTGGGCTACGGCATCTTCACCATCAGCCTGACCGAGTGGCGCACCCAGTTCCGCCGCAAGATGAACGAGCTGGATTCCAAGGCCCACCAGCGGGCCGTGGACGCGCTGCTGAACTACGAGACGGTCAAGTACTTCAACAACGAGGACTTCGAGGCCCGCCGCTACGACGAGGGGCTGGACGCCTACCGCCGCGCCCAGATCACCTCGCAGACCACGCTCTCCGTGCTCAACGTGGGCCAGCAGGCCATCATCGCGCTGTCGCTGTTGGCCATGCTGTGGCGGGCCACGGCCGGCGTGGTGGCCGGCCACCTCACGCTGGGCGACCTGGTGCTGATCAACACCCTGCTGATCCAGCTCTACATCCCGCTGAACTTCCTGGGCGTGCTCTACCGCGAGGTCAAGCAGAGCCTGACCGACCTGGACAAGATGTTCACGCTGATGGGCCGCGAGCGCGAAGTGGCCGACGCCCCCGAGGCCCGGCCGCTGCAGCTGCAGGGCGCGGCGGTGCGCTTCGAGGCGGTGGACTTCGCCTACGACCCGGCGCGTCCCATCCTCCAGGGCCTGTCCTTCGACATCCCGGCCGGCCAGACGGTGGCCGTGGTGGGCGCCAGCGGCGCCGGCAAGACCACGCTGGCCCGGCTGCTCTACCGCTTCTACGACGTGCAGGGCGGGCGCATCACCATCGACGGGCAGGACATCCGCCAGGTCACGCAGGACAGCCTGCGCAAAGCCATCGGCATCGTCCCGCAGGACACGGTGCTGTTCAACGACACCATTGCCTACAACATCGCCTACGGCCGGCCCGACGCCACGCCGGCCGAGGTTGAGGCCGTGGCCCGTGCCGCCCGCATCCACGACTTCATCGTCGCCCAGCCCAAGGGCTACGACACCATGGTGGGCGAGCGCGGCCTGAAGCTCTCCGGCGGCGAGAAGCAGCGCGTGGCCATTGCCCGCACCCTGCTGAAGAACCCGCCCGTCCTGGTCTTCGACGAAGCCACCTCGGCACTGGATTCGGCCAACGAGCGCGCCATCCAGGCCGAGCTGGCCAGCGCCGCGCGCGGCCGCACCACGCTGGTCATCGCCCACCGCCTGTCCACCGTGGTGGACGCGCACGAGATCCTGGTGATGGAAGCCGGCCGCATTGTCGAGCGCGGCTCGCATGCAGGGCTGCTTGCTCAAAGCGGCCGCTACGCCCGCATGTGGGCGCTGCAGCACAGCGCCGAGGCGGATTGAGCGTCCTCGGCCTTTCCGCCCTTTCGATCTTTCCTTGCGCTCAGGAGTTGCCTTCCCATGTCCCAGTTGCCCACGGTGCTGATCCTGTGCCATCTTGGCCCTGCTCACCTGGCCCAGATCGCCCGCCACGCCCACCCGATCTACGCCGCCACCAAGGCCGAGCGCGCCCAGGCGGTGGCCCGCGACGGCGCGCAGGTCCAGGCGGTGCTCACCATCGGCACCATCGGCCTGCGGGCCGACGAGATCGCGGCCATGCCGCAGCTGGGCCTGGTGTGCGCGCTGGGCGTGGGCTATGAGCGGGTGGATGTGGCGGCGGCGCGGGCCCGCGGCATCGTTGTGGCCAATGGCGCCGGTACCAACGCCAATGTGGTGGCCGACCAGGCCATGGCCTTGCTGCTGGCCTGCGTGCGCCAGCTGCCTTACAACGACCGCGCCTGCCGCGATGGCATCCTGCGCGAGCAACTGCCCACGCTGCCGCAACTGGCCGGCAAGCGCCTGGGCCTGGTGGGCTTCGGCGCCATAGGCGCCACCATCGCCCGCCGCGCCCTGGGTTTTGACATGCAACTGGCCTACCACACCCGCCGCCCGCGCCCGGAGCTGGCGCACCGCTATTTCCCCGCCGTGCGGCCCTTGGCCGAGTGGTGCGACATGCTGGTGCTGGCCGCGCCAGGCGGCCCGGAGACCCAGCACATGGTCAACGCCGAGGTGCTGGCCGCGCTGGGGCCGCAGGGCTACCTGGTCAACGTCAGCCGCGGCAGCCTGGTCGATACCCAGGCCCTGGCCGATGCGCTGCGCGCCGGGCAGATTGCCGGCGCCGGGCTGGATGTCTACGAAAGCGAGCCGGCTCCGCCCGCACCGCTGCTGGACCTGCAGCGCACGCTGGTGCTCAGCCCGCATGTGGGCGGCCGCTCGCCCGAGGCCATACAGGCCACTGTGGACCACTTCATCGCCAACCTCGAGGGCCACTTCGGCGGCCAGGGCGCGCTGTCCCCTGTGTGATCCCCCCGGTGTGATCGCCCTTCCTGCTGCCCTGCAGCCCCGCCGCCGGCCCTGCCGATAATCCCGCCATGGACACCAAGTGGCTTGAAGACTTCATCAGCCTGGCCGAGACGCGCAGCTTCTCGCGCTCGGCCCAGCTGCGCCACGTCACCCAGCCCGCCTTCTCGCGCCGCATCCAGGCGCTGGAGGCCTGGGCCGGCATCGACCTGGTGGACCGCTCCAGCTACCCCACGCGGCTCACCCCCGCGGGCGAGACCTTCCACGCCCAGGCCATGGAGATGCTGGGCGCCCTGCAGGCCACCCGCAACATGATGCGCGGCCACCAGGTGGCCGGGCAGGACATGATCGAGTTCGCGGTGCCGCACACCCTGGCCTTCACCTTCTTCCCGCACTGGCTGATGGAACTCAAGCAGCAGTTCCACGGCCTGAAGAGCCGGCTCATCGCGCTGAACGTGCACGACGCCGCGCTGCGCCTGACCGAAGGCAGCTGCGACCTGCTCATCGCCTACCACCACGCCACCCAGCCCCTGCAGCTCAGCGCCGACCGCTACGACATGCTCTGCCTGGGCTACGAAACCCTGGCGCCCTTTGCCAAGGCCGGCGCCGAGGGCGAGCCCCTGTTCCGCCTGCCCGGCACGCCACGCCAGCCGGTGCCCTTCCTCAGCTACGCCGCGGGCGCCTACCTGGCGCGCCTGGTGGAGCAGGTGCTCAAGCGCACCGCCCAGCCCGCCCACCTGGACCCCATCTACGAAACCGACATGGCCGAGGGCCTGAAGGCCATGGCCCTGGAAGGCCACGGCCTGGCCTTTCTGCCGGTGAGTTCGGTGCGCAAGGAGCTGCGCGCCCGCCGCCTGGTGCAGGCCGGCGCGCCGGAAGACGAGCTGACCATGGAAGTGCGCATCTACCGCGAACGCCCGGGCGGCAGCCGCCACGCCAAGCCGGTGGCCCAGGAGGTCTGGGACTTCCTGGAGAGCCAGGCCCGCAATGGCCGCTGAGGCACAGGACCCGGCCTCGGAGGGCGGCCCAGGCCGGCCGCTGCGTTGGCGCCGCCGCCGGTCGCTGGGGCTCACCCTGCTGGCCCTGGGCCTGATGCTGCTGGCCGGCTGGGGGGCGTTCACCGTCAGCGTGCAGCGCCGCACCGAGCAGTTGCGGGCCGAATCGAACCACCAGCTGGACCTGTTCGCCGCCGCCGTGCAGGGCATGGTGCGCCGGCTGGAACCCATGCCCGCCACCGTGCAGCTCAGCACCGAGGTGCAGGCCCTGCTGCGCCAGCCGGGCGACCCCGCGCGGGCGCAGGCTGCCAGCAGCTACCTGCGGCGCCTGAACGCCCACCTGGGCGGGGTGCAGCTCTTCGTGCAGGACCAGCGCGGCATCGTGCTGGCCGCCAGCGACCCGGCCCTGGTGGGTGACGATCTCTCCTTCCGCCCCTACTTCCTGGAGGCCCTGTCCGGCCGGGTGGGGCGGCACTTCGCCATCGGTGTGCGCGACGGCGTGCCCGGCTACTACGTCTCGCACCCCATCCACGATGGCGCCAAGGTGGTGGGCGTGGCCGTGCTCAAGATCGGCCTGGACCCGGTGGACGAGGCCTGGGGCATGCTGGGCGCGCCGGCCCTGCTGGCCGATTCCAACCAGGTGGTCATCCTGTCCTCGCGGCCGGAGTGGACCTACACCGCGCTGGCCGAGCTGCCGCTGGAGCGCAAGGTGGACCTGCAGGTCACCCGCCTGTATGGCGACCACCGCATCACCCGCTTTCCGCTGCAGGTGGACCTGCGGGTGGACGAGGACAGCCAGATCGTCGAAGGCGTGCTGCCCGCCGGCCTGGGGGCCAGCGGCGCCCAGGGCCGCGTGGCAGCCAGCCGCGGCATGCTGGTGCTGGGCCGCACGCTGGACGGCACCGACTGGCGCCTGCTGATGTTTGCCGACTTGCGCCCGGTGCGCCAGCAGGCCGCGCAGGACAGCCTGCTGGCCGGCGTCAGCGCCGGCTTCGTGCTGTTGCTGATGCTGCTGGTCAACCAGCGCCGGCGCATCGTGCAGCAGAAGCTGCAGCTCAACGCCGAGCTGGAAGAGAAGGTGGCTGCCCGCACCCAGGCCCTGAGCGACACCAACGCCCGCCTGCGCAAGGAGGTGCGCGAACGCGAGCAGGCCGAGCACACCCTGCGCGAAGCGCAGGACGAGCTGGTGCACGCCGGCAAGATGGCCGCGCTGGGCCAGCTGGCCACCGGCATCACCCACGAGCTGACGCAGCCGCTGGGCGCCATCCGCACCCTGTCGGGCAATGCGGTGGCCTTCATGCAGCGCGGCCAGCTGGACGCGGTCAGCGGCAACCTGGCCATCATGGCCCGCCTGGCCGAGCAGATGGGCGCCATCATCGAGCCGCTCAAGGGCTTTGCCCGCAAGTCCAAGGCCCAGCCGCAGGCCGCCCGCCTGGCCACCGCCGTGCACAACGCGCTGTTCCTGTACCACCAGCGCATCCGCAACGAACAGGTGACCGTGCACGACGCCACCGCCGACAGCCCCCTGGCTGCCTGGTGCGACCCCAACCGCCTGGAACAGGTGCTGATCAACCTCATCGGCAACGGCCTGGACGCCATGCGCGAACAGCCCCAGCGCGCGCTGTGGATCGACGCCGCCGCCCAGGACGGCCGCGTGGCCCTGCGCGTGCGCGACCAGGGCCCCGGCCTGGACCCGGCCCTGCGCGACCGCGTCTTCGAACCCTTCTTCAGCACCAAGTCCGCCGGTGGCGGCCTGGGCCTGGGCCTGGCCATCTCGCGCGACATCGCCCGCGAGGCCGGCGGCGAGCTGGAGGCGGACAATCACCCCGATGGCGGCGCCTGCTTCACCCTGTGGCTGCCGCCCGTGCCCACCCCCACCGCCCCATGAGCCAAGAACTCTCCGTGCTGCTGGTCGAAGACGACCTGCCCATGCAACTGGGCTGCCTGCAGGCCCTGCAGCTGGCCGGGCTGACCGTGGACGCCGTCGAATCGGCCGAGGCCGCGCGGCCCCGGCTGACGGCCGGCTTCCCCGGCGTGGTGGTGACCGACATGCGCCTGCCTGGCGCCGACGGCCTGAGCCTGGTGCGCCACTGCCACGAGCTGGAGCCCGAGCTGCCGGTCATCATGATCACCGGCCACGGCGATGTGAGCCTGGCGGTGGAAGCCATGCGCAGCGGCGCCTACGACTTCATCCCCAAGCCCTTCTCGCCCGAGGTGCTGGTGGAGGTGGTGCGCCGCGCGCTGGACAAGCGCGCCCTCACGCTCGAAGTGGTGGCCCTGCGCGAAGCCCTGGCCCGCAAGGAAGGCGGCACCGCGCGCCTCATTGGCCGCTCACCGCAGATGGTGGCGGTGCGCCAGCTGGTGGCGCGCGTGGCCTCGGCCCGGGCGGACGTGCTCATCCGCGGCGAAACCGGCACCGGCAAGGAGTTGGTGGCCCAGGCCCTGCACGATCTGTCCGGCCGCAAGGGCCCGCTGGTGGCCCTGAACTGCGGCGGCCTGCCCGACAACCTGCTGGACAGCGAACTCTTCGGCCACGAGGCCGGCGCCTTCACCGGCGCCGCCAAGCGCCGCATCGGCAAGATCGAACACGCCCACCACGGCACCCTGTTCCTGGACGAACTGGAAAGCATGCCCATGGGCGTGCAGATCAAGCTGCTGCGCGTGCTGCAGGACCGCGTGGTGGAA
The DNA here is from genome assembly GCF_000333615.1 of Ideonella sp. B508-1. Taxonomy (GTDB): domain Bacteria; phylum Pseudomonadota; class Gammaproteobacteria; order Burkholderiales; family Burkholderiaceae_C; genus Ideonella. The sequence goes on from NZ_BADL01000069.1 coordinate 9,118, forward strand.
CGCCTGGGCTCCAACGCCCAGGTGGCGGTGGACTGCCGCGTGGTGGCCGCCACCAAGGACGACCTGCTGCAAAAAGCGCAGGACGGCAGCTTCCGCAGCGACCTGTACTACCGCCTCAACGTCGTCACCATCGACCTGCCGCCCCTGCGCGAACGGCGCGAGGACATCCCCCTGCTGCTGGAGCACTTTCTGCTGCTGGCCGCCAGCCGCTACGGCCTGCCCCAACCGGTGGTGAGCGCCGCCCAGCTGCGCGCCCTGATGGCCCACCACTGGCCCGGCAACGTGCGCGAGCTGCGCAACGTGGCCGACTGCCTGGTGCTGGGCGTGCCCAGCGAAGTGCTGGGCGACGGCGAAGTGCCCGCCGCGGCCACCATGCTCTCACTGGCCGAAACGGTGGAAGACTTCGAACGCAGCCTCATCCGCGAAGCCCTGGGCCGCCACGGCGGCAGCATCACCCGCGCCGCGCAGGCACTGCGCGTGCCCAAGACGACGCTGGCGGACAAGGTGAGGAAGTATGGGTTGCAGGTGGGGGGGTGACCAGGCTCTGGCGGCGCAGAAGCCTAAGTTGCCGCGAAGCCAATGTTGCCCGTCCCGTCCTAGACGACCTTGAGTGCATTTGTGGCGGCCTTGCTCTTGCCTTAAAGTCACCTCAATCTAACAGGAGCCGAAGAGTCATCGATGAACAAGAAACTTGCTATGAAGGCGGCTGTTAAGGCGGGGTCAAGTGCTACCCGAGCTGCGAAAGCTACTTTAGGTGTGCCAATGAAGAAAATCGCTCCGTCACCCAGTGGGGCGCAGTTGAATATTCCAGACAAAGAGCCGCGCGATGTTTTGATGTCGATAAGAAAAAAACCTGCCATGAAGGCGATTCCTAAAGCGAAGCCACATGCCGCTCCCGCTGTGAAAGTTTCCTCAGCTGCGCCGTCGAAGCGAACCGATTCATCACGCAGTGGGCCAAAGTTGGATATTCCGGACGGAGAGTCGCAGGAGATTGAGCCGGCGCGCCTTCTTTTGGATCCATATAACTTGCGCTTATTGGAGCAGGTTCGGGATTCGTTCGATCGCATGGACGTCTCACTTTTGGGTCAACCTGCTGTGCAGGAAAAGTTGCAACAGCTTATTGTGGAGAATCCTCGATATGATGTGGACGCTCTGGTTAAGTCAATATCAAACAATGGATTTCTTCGGCATGAAAGAATAGTCGTTGCAAAGTATGATGGCGACAAATTCCTCGTGCTGGAAGGTAATAGAAGACTGACTGCGGTGAGGCAAATATACGAAATTAACGGACAGTCACTCACCAAGATGAGGGCTCGTGTCAGAGAATCTCTGATGACGTTGCCTTGCCTTGTTCTGACTGGTCCGGTAATTGGTCGATCTAAGCAGCATCTAGACGACTATAGACGTGATGCTGAGGTATATATCGGCATGCGTCACTTGATGGGAACAAAAGACTGGGATCCGGCAAGCCGCTACGAGTTCTTATCGCGACTAATTTTCGAAGAAGGCTGGAGTGTTCTGCAGATTGCCGAGCACTTTGGCCGGAAGAAATCAGAGGTGATACGTGATCTGAAGGCGCAGACGCTCTATCGAGACTTTGTTGCGTTCGAGAGAAGGAATAAAATTGAGCACACCTTGACCTATAACGCATTCGCTGAAGCGGCGCGAGCACCTGCTATTGCTAATTGGCTTGGTTGGTCAGACCGGGATGTGACGTTCTCTTCAAAGAAGAATGAAGAGGTCTTCTTTCACTACCTTATTGCCAAGCTGCCGAAGCACTTGGACGGGGCCTTGTTAGACGATGAGGGAGCGCTTCCGGAGGCTTCTGCCGAGCTCGCAGTTCGGCGTTTGCGAGATATGCTGAAGCTAGGTGATTCGATTGTGGAAGAAGCACTGGCTGACCGCGAATTTAAAAGTGCGGAAATATTATTTGAAAGCCGCAGGGAAGGTGCTCTAACAAAGAAACTCTCCAATTTCACCAATGCCTTGAGGCGGGTCTCCTCGGAAGAATTGCTTGAGTCCTCTGAGACCGAGCGTCGCCTCAATGAACTTCGATTGCAAATAGATCGGATGTTGAAAATAATCCGTGCCCTTCAGAGCTGAAAATGCTTTTGTCCCAAGCTCAGATCGCTATTGTTACCCGTGCTGCCGCCGCACTTGATGACGATGCTCCAGAGAAAACTCTTGAGGACTTCTTCGGTGAGGAGTTGGGTCTGAATACTCTCGAGCGCGCGAATTTAATTCCGGATCCAGATCCATCCTTGGATGGGAGTGTCAACATTAGCGAGCTGACAAAGGCGCGTGATACCTTGCTGCACGAGAGCGGAAAGATTCCGTCGTATGTTGTTTATAACCGACCAGGAAGTCGAAATCCCTTCATTTCAGGCATTGCTACTTACCTCTCGTCACTTGCTGGAAATTCTCATTCGGAAGCCGCATTCCTTGCGCGCTTAAGGCAGCGAGATCGTGTGCGAACTGAATTGCTGAGCTTTGCAAAAGGCCATGACCTTGAACTGTTGGCTGCGGCTATATTTGCCAAGTCTTGCGACTTTGGCGATGCTACAGCGGGATCGGGAGATCAAGGCATAGACGCGATTGCTGGAAAGAGCTGATTGCGTTGAAAGCCGCATTCCTTGAGGGTGTGTTGGGTAGCGATACGCCTCCACGGCCTGGGCACAAGGTTTTTTTTGTTGCATCGTCAAAGGCGTCAATTGCTGCGGGGCCGACGGGGAGTGCGCTGTTGAATCCAGCACACATTCGTGAGCTGGTTGGGGCTTGGCTGATACAGCGAAGCACTGTCGCTGCGTGGGGTAGCTTTGGTCTTCAGATGTTGTCTCCATTGCAGCTGGTGTTGGTGACGACTTATCGACTTAGTGATGAATCTCAATTTGAGTGCAAGAAGCTAGGTATTCAGGTTTGGGGGCGAACCGAACTAACGTATTTTATTTGTAAATACGCGCCCGATGAGGTCTTTGGTAATCAGGGCGGGGCATTTTCACCTGCAGAATTTAGAAAATGGTGGCGAGGAAAGCAGGGTACACGACAAGTGCGACAATATCTCGCTCACGGATGATGGTATTGGCCGCAAGTTGGACATCAAGGTGTAGACGGGATCCGAATTACAGCCGAATTTGGTGGAAGTCAGTTTGTTAAATTCTCACGCCACGCCGCTGCTGGTCGCTCAGCAAGCTGACAGTAGTGGTGCCACCTCAGCCGTGGCAGGCTGTATGTATCCGGTATTGCCCATCCGCGCCGCCGTCCCCTGGTGATACCTCAACCGCCAGCCACCGCCGTCCTGCACCCACACCGACGATCGAAGGGTATGCAGATGCAAAGTCCCATCGGCCTGCCGATGGGCGCTGCGGTAGGTCAGCAGGGCGACTTGGGGTGCCAGCAGCGCCACCTCGAACCCTTCCGACACCACCGGCGGGTGGTCGCTCAGGGAGGCGAGAAAGCCCAGCACCGTCTCTCGGTCGTAGGCGCGGCCGGATCGGCCGATCTCGTGGAACTGGGGATGGAGCAGCGCGTCCAGGCGCGCCGGGCTGCAGCGTGTGCCGGGGTGGTGCAGTTCCACTTCCAGGCCCTGCAGCAGAAGAAGCAGGTTTTGCATGGGTCCACCCTAGCGCAAAGCGGTGGCTTTGGGGGCGGGCGAGGAGGGCAGGGGAGAGGCGGGGGATGAACGGATTTCCGTCCGCCTGGATCGACGGGCGAACGGAAATCCGTCCGTGGTGGGGCCGCCGGGTGGGCGGCCGCCAGACCAGCGCCCATGATGCGACAGGCACTTGGGTGCGTGTTGCGCCGCATCAATGGGCCTGGCACGTTGCCTGCAAGAGCGGCCTCCATGTTGTCGGCGCGCCGCTCCCTCTTGTCCTGCTGCCTGGCCCTGGGCCTAGCCGCCGTGGGCATGGGCGCTGGCGTGGCCGCTTGGGGCGCGCCGCAGGCGGCGGCCAGCCCGGCCCAGCCGGAATCGCCCACCCTGGCCCGCATTGCCGAGACGGGCACCATCAACCTGGGCCACCGCGAGTCTTCGGTGCCGTTCTCGTACTACGACAACAAGCGCCAGGTGGTGGGCTATTCGCAGGACCTGATGCTGAAGGTGGCCGACGCGATCAAGGCCGAGCTGAAGCTGCCGGCGCTGACGCTGCGCCTGGTGCCGGTCACCTCGCAGAACCGCATTCCGCTGGTGCAGAACGGCACGGTCGATCTGGAATGCGGCTCCACCTCGCACACCACCGAGCGGGCCACGCAGGTGGCGTTTTCCACCTCCTTCTTCGTCATCAGCACGCGGCTGCTGGTCAAGCGCGATGGTGGCCCGCGGGACTTCCCCGAACTGGCCGGCCGCCGCGTGGTGGTCACCTCGGGCACCACGTCCGAACGCCTGCTGCGCAGCTACAACGAGTCGCACGGCAGCCGCATCCAGCTGCTGACGGCGCGTGACCATGGCGACGCCTTCCAGGCCCTGGAAAACGGCCAGGTGGACGCGCTGATGCTGGACGACGCGCTGCTCTATGGCGAGCGCGCCAAGGCCCGCAACCCGGACGACTGGATCGTCACCGGCACGCCCATGTCGTCCGAGGTGTACGGGTGCATGATGCGCAAGGACGACCCCGGCTTCAAGGCCGTGGTGGACCGCGCGTTGACCCGCTTGATGACCTCGGGCGAGGCATCGAAGATCTACACCCGTTGGTTCCAGCGGCCCATTCCGCCCAAGGGGCTCAATCTCAATTGGCCTCCGTCGGAGGCGCTGCTCAAGTTGTTCCGCCAGCCGGACGATCGGCCCTCGCCCTGAGGGCGACGACGGTCCCCGGTTTCTTTTGTCCTTGATGGAGTTGTGATGTCACAGACCCGCTTTGCTTTCNACACCCGCCGCACCGCCCTCGGCCTGGCGGTGTTCTCTGCCGTGCTGGGCACCGCTGCCCAGGCCG
>NZ_BADL01000068.1 GCF_000333615.1 Ideonella sp. B508-1
TAGGGCAGCTGCTGGCTGAGTTCGAAGACCTGTTTGCGGATGTCGTAGTAGTTCTGGGTGAGTTCGCCGTTGGGGCCGCGCGCGCCATTGACCTGCTTGGGCACGCCGAGCATGGCTGTCTCCAGGCTGGCGTAATCCTTGACGACCTTCCCCACAGGGCCCAGCGCAGCCGCACCGGCCGCGGTGGCGCCCACGCCGGCGGCAGCCAGCTGGCCGGCACGCTGGCGGGTGTCCTGCAGGCGCTTCTCGGCTTCGGTCAGAGCCCGCAGGCGGGCGCGCTGGGTGTCGGCCTGGCCGTTGGTGCGGGCCATGGCATCGGCCAGGCGCTTTTCGGCGCCGGTGACCTGGTCGATGCCCAGGGCGGCCAGGCGGCCCTTGAGGTCGCGCACGGTGTTGGCCTGGGCGGCCAGCTGCTGGGTCAGGCGGCCGGCCTCGCGCTCGGCCTGGGCCAGGTTCTTGGCATAGTTGGGGCCCAGCAGGGCGGTGCGGTCATGGCCCGCAGCGCGCAGCTCTTGCACGCGCTGGCGCATGGTGGCCAGCTGCTCGCTGGTGCCCTTGAGGGCCGCCTGGGTCTCCTGGAATTTGCTCAGGGCGTCTTGCTGGGTCTTGAGCTTGCGCAGCTCATCCAGCGTTCCCCGCAGGTCCTTGGCTGTGACCTTCCCGGCCTGCCCAACGCGCATGAGCGGGCCCCTCGCCTTGTCGATGGCTTCGAGAAGGACCTGGATCCTCAATGGTTGAGCGAAAGACATGGTTACTCCTGGGGGCGGTGGTCCTGACGCGGTGGCCCATGGTTGGCGAGACCGCTTGAAGCCGCCATCGACTTGCAGATTGCAATGGCCCGGCCGACCACAGGTCTTCGCAGTACATCGAAGGCCTGCGGGCCCTGCAGACCTCATCGGAGCGGATCCCGGCACGGCTTCCGTCCTGCGTTAGGTAACGCCGGGCCATCAGCCTCTCCACGCGACCACACAAAGTCCGTCAAATCCCGTCATCCAACAGGGCTGGCTTCTGCCCTTCCCTCGGGAGGAGACCCGCTACGCCGACAGCGTCGTCGAAATCGACCCACAAAGAGGGCGGGCGGGGCGGGGTCCCGTGCGCGCGCTGGAAGGTTGGATGGGGGGGCCGCCTGAAATGCAGAGGGCCGGCGAGGCACGGCCAGGGCAGCCCCTGGGGCTGGCCTGGCGGGCCTCTGGCGAGTGATGCAAGGGGTGGGGGGCTGATCGGCCCGCGACTCGGCACAGGGCCATCTCCTCAGGCGTCGGCCTCCCGACCTACCCGCTGTGCTGGGCGACTTTCATAAACATTTTCGCTTGCTTTAATAAGCTTGCGTGCTTATAACTTAGCCATCGCACCAACCTCACAGGGAGGTGACCTTGAAGATCAGCGAGTTCAAGCGGTGGCTTGAGTCGCAGGGAGTGGAGAGCAAGAACGGCACCAACCACTGGAAGCTGTACCTGAACGGAAAGCAAAGCACCCTGCCCAGGCACCCCGCCCAGGAACTCAAGGAAGGCACCAGAAACGCCATCCTCAAGCAACTGGGTCTGAAGTGAAGGGAGACCCCGCAGGGCTTCCCCTTCACACCCA
>NZ_BADL01000067.1 GCF_000333615.1 Ideonella sp. B508-1
GAGCATTCGGACCATAGGACGGAACCGCGGTTGGCTCGGGCAAGGGGCAACTGGAAAGGGCTGCAATAGCAGCCCTTTTTGTTTGGCAGAAGCGTCCCAGGAACTCAGTTAATCGAACGGACAGGAAACGACTGAGCAAGACACCTTGATTTGCGGGCCTAGCCGAGCAACCGCTGCGCGGCGCAAGGCTGACGCTCGACTCCGAAAGTCGGGGACGGTTCGATACAGTGACGGCGGGCCAAGGCCAGATTTTGTAGAGAAACAGCCCAAATGATAGAAAAGCCCCGAACGGCAGAACCGTGCGGGGCTTCCTATAAAATTTTTGGTGGCTGGGGCTCCACAACAAGAAGACTGCAAGCCCGCATAAATACTAGATTCTAAGTTTCATCACATCCAGAGTTACTGCGCAAGTTACTCCATCACCTCCCCGCGCCCATCCCTGACGCCGCCTGACCGGGGCGGGGACTCAGTCCCGATCTCTCAGGCTGGAGCGGCCACGGGCGGCCTGGAAGCGGTAGTACTCGTCCATTTGCTGCTGCACCTTCTTGGCCAGGTCCTTCTCGTCCATGCCGGCCGACGGGTAGACGTTGATCGACACCGGGCCGCCCGGGTTGATGCTGCCGCGGCCCGCGCCGGCGCCGGTGGCGGGCAGGGGCTTGCGGATGTCGATGGGGGGCGTGTCCTTGCCCAGGTTGACACCCCAGTCCGCTACCTTCCACAAGAACCCCCAGGGGGTGGACCCGAACCCGGGCGGCATCAGGTCTTGAATCGTCTTGGAGAGGTTGCGGATCTTGTCGATGAGATGGTCGATGTTGCCGCTGACCACGCTGGTCAACACGTCCCAGCTCTGAGCGAACAGGGCTTTGACGTTGTCCCAGTTGGACCAGAGGTACCAGAGCGTGGCCACCAGGGCCGTGATGGCCAGGCCGATGGGGTTGCTGAGCATGACCGCTCCCAACCCCCTCACGGCAATGCCAATGACATCGATGGCGGTGGCGAGCAGAGGGCTCTTGGCGATCAAGATGGCCCAGCTGTAGCGAAGCAGGGCCAGCGGGCCCAGCACGCTGGAGATGGCCAGCATCAGGCCACCCGTGGCCAGCAGAAAGGTGCCGATGGCTGCCGTGGCGAGCACCAAGGCCGAGGTGAGTTTTGGGTTCTCGGAAACGAACAGGGTGACCTTGGCCACCAGATTCGCAAAGGCATTCATGGCCTGCACCAGCTCGGGGCGGATGGACTCTCCCAGCAGGGCCGATGCGTTGGCCATGCGGTTGGTGAACAGCGTCCACCGGGCCTCCAGCGTGTCCATCCGGGCGCTGAACTCCCGGTCCATGGAGCCGACTGCCGCCGATCCGTTGGCCAGCTGCAGCTGGCGGGCAAACTCCTGCGGCTTGGTGACCAGCTTGGCCAGGGTGTCGCTGTGCTCCAGGCCCACCAGCTCCACCATGACGCCCACGCGCTTGGATTCGGGCAGCTTGCGGATGGCGTCGATGACGCTGACCAGCGTGCCGGTGGCGTTCTTTGCCATGCCGGACTGGATCTGGCCGCTGTTCAGGCCGATCTCTCGCACCGCCTGCTGGAACTTCTTGGTTCCCTTCTCGGCCGCGGCGAACTTCTGCACGATGGCGTTGACGGCGGTGGCCGCTGTCTCTGGCCGCTCGCCCAGGGTGACCAGGGTGCTGGAAAGGCTGCCCCGTCCTTGGCCGACATGGCCACCGTGCTGACCACGCCGCTGATCCNGGTGAGCACATCAATGATCTCGTCGCCCTT
>NZ_BADL01000066.1 GCF_000333615.1 Ideonella sp. B508-1
CAGATCACGACGCTGCGCCAGCAGTTGCAGCCCTGCCGGGCCCAGGGCACGGGCATCCTGACCATTCCGCCCACGCCCTACGGTTGCCCGCCGGGCCCTAACGAGCGGGCCTGCCTGCTGGCCGACTGGCTCAAGAAGTACAAGCCCGGCGCCAAGCTGCTGGTGCTGGACGCCAACCCGGACTTCGTGGCCGAGAAGGACAACTTCAGCCGCGCCTTCTACGACCTGCACGCCAGCGTCATCGAGTACCACACCAGCGTCGCCATCCAGTCCGCCGACGCCGCCACCATGACGCTGCAGACCAGCGCCGGGGCCGTGCATGGCGACGTGATCAACCTGATCCCGCGCCAGCGCTGCGCCCCCATCGTGGCCGCCACGGGCCTGGCCAACGCGACCGACGGCCGCTTTGCCGGGGTGGATGTGCTGAGCTACGAAAGCCTGGTGGCGCCGGGCATTCATGTGATCGGAGACTCGTCGGCCACGACCCAGCCCAAGGCCGGTCACATCGCCAACCAGGAGGCCAAGGTCTGTGCCGATGCCATCGTCCGTCTGCTGGCCGGCCAGGCGCTGGACCCGGCCCCGGTCACCAACTCAGCCTGCTACTCGACGATCACCATGAGCCAAGCCTCCTGGCTGACCGCGGTGTTCCAGTACGACGCCGGCAGCCGCGCCATGGCCTCGGTGGCCAACGCGTCGGGGGCCTCCAGCGGCTGGAGCAGCGGCAACTTCGAGCAGATGAACACCTGGTTCAAGGCGCTGATGGCCGACACCTTCGCCTGAGCGGCGCAGCCTCAGAGGAAGCGCGCCAGCGCTTCCACATCCTCCGGGAAGAGCTGCCCCGTCTCCACCGCCGCCACGCGGCCATCGCGTCCGCGCGCGAGGGTGACGGGCAACCCCTTGGGCTTGGGCAGCACGCGGGCCACCTCTGCGGTCAGCAGGCCGCAGGGGAAGGTGTAGCCCTTGCGAGCCCGGTAGGCGATGGCATCGGCCGCCTGGGTGTCGATGGACAGGCCCAGCACCACCAGCCCGCGCTGGCGCTGGGCCTGCCAGAGCTTCTCCATCCAGGGCGTCTGCTGGGCACAGAAGGGACACCAACTGGCCCAGTAGTACAGCACCACGACCTTGCTCTCGGCATCGGCGGGTCGGAACACGCCACCTTCCAGCAAGGGCACCTCGGTCAGGGGCAGCGCACTGCCCAGCTTGGGCACTGGCGCCGCAGGCCCAGCGCCTTGGGCCCAGACGGGCACGCTCACACCTGCCAGGGCGCCCAGCAGCCAACGGCGTCGCGCCGCGCCCGGCCCACCACCGACGGGCGCCAAGACGGCGCCACCTTCAGACCCATCCACGGGCCTCGTCCTGTCATCCATGTCCGGCCTTTCGCAACAAGGCGAAGGCCACCGGGCTCAGCCCCGGCGGCCCCGCAGGAGCTGGTCTGCCGAAGGCAGCTCGGCCCCGTCATCGAGCTCGATGGCGATCTGGGTGCAGACCGCCCGGCACAACTGCGCCACCCGCTCGCTCTGCAAGCGGTAGAACACCTGGGTGCCCTCCCGGCGTCGCCCCAGCACGCCAGCGCGGTACAGCGTGGACAGATGCTGGGACATGTTGGGCTGGGTGGTGTCGATCTCCGAGAGCAGCTCCGAAACGTTGCGCTCGCCGTTGCACACGGCGCTGATGATCTTCAGACGCACCGGCGTGGACAGCAGGCTGAACAGCTCTGCCGCGCTCTCGAACACCCGGTCCTGATCGTTCGTTTCGGCCACCTTGACCTCTGGCATGGATCCGTCCATCACTCTATCAGCACTTGCGCAGACAGCGGGCTGCACACCAGGACGCGGAAGGCGCCGACATACCGCCTAGGGCATTCCGCGGTGACGCTCCGGTCGGTCGCCTGCACAATCGGCCCCACCTCGGTCTGACCCTCCTCCCCCGCGCGCCATGACGGATGTCGACACCGCCCACCTGGCCACCCAGGTGCTCTGGGCCGCCTTCGGGCTGTCCCTGCTCTTCGGCTTCATCGCCCACCGCAGCCGCTTCTGCACCATGGGCGCCATCGCCGACGTGGTCAGCATGGGCCACTGGGAACGGGCCCGCATGTGGGCCCTGGCCGTGGCCGTGGCCACGCTGGGCTTCAACGGCATGGTGGCCCTGGGCTGGGTGGAGGCGCGCAACACGATCTACGCCGTGCCCCGGCTGCTGTGGCTGTCGGCCGGGGTGGGCGGCGGTCTGTTCGGCGTCGGCATGGTGCTGGCTTCGGGCTGCGGCAGCCGCAACCTGGTGCGCCTGGGCGGCGGCAACCTCAAGTCGCTGGTGGTGTTGATCGTGATGGCGGTGACCGCCTTCGCCACCCTCAAGGGCCTGACAGCCGTGTGGCGGGTGGCCACGGTGGAGCGCTTCTTCGTCGACCTGCCCAGCGGGCAGGACCTGCCCACGCTGCTGGCCAGCGCCGGCTGGGGTCGCGTACCGGCCATCGCCGGCGGGCTGGGTGCGGCCGTGGCGCTGCTGCTGGGCGGCTGGGCGCTGAGCCGTCCCGAAGGCCGCAGCTCCGCCGCCTTGCTGGGTGGCCTGGGCATCGGCGCGGTGATCACGGGCGTGTGGTGGGCGTCCGGCGTGCTGGGCTACGTGCCGAAAGATCCCCAGACCCTGGAACCGGCCTTCTGGCCACCAACAGCCACCGCATGGAAGCACTGAGCATGGCCTCGCCGCTGGCCTATGCACTGGACTGGCTGCTGTTCTTCAGCGACAGCTCCAAGACCTTGACGCTGGGCATCGTCAGCGTGCTCGGCGTGCCGCTGGGGGCCGCGGCCTCGGCAGTGCTGCAGCGCAGCTTCCGCTGGGAAGGCTTTGCCGACGTGCAGGACCTGGGCCTGCATCTGGTGGGGGCCAGCCTGATGGGGGTGGGCGGCGTGGTGGCCATGGGCTGCACCATCGGCCAGGGCATCTCCGGCCTGTCCACCCTGTCCTTGGGTAGCGGGCTGGCGGTGCTGGGCATCGTGGCCGGCGGTCTGCTGGGGCTGCGCTACCAGAGCTGGCGCATCGAACGCATGGGTTGAGGCGGGTCGGCGCATCGCTCCATCCCTCTTCAGCGAACCGGGCCGGACCACGAGGCCGAAGCAAGCGCCATCACATCGGCCTCGCTCATTTCACCCGGGATGCACTGCGCCAGCCGCCCATCGGCGGCGAGCAAGCAGGTCATGGGCACCACACGGCGTGGCGTGAAGCGCGCGCGCAAATGCCCATCGTCGATCACCATCGGGAAGTGCCAGTCCCGCCGTGCCGCCTCCTGCCGGGCCGCGGCGGCATCGCCCCCCTCCGCCACACCCAGCACCTGCAGGCGCTGCGGGTCCACCGTGGCGTGCAGCTGCGCAATGCGGCTGTTGTGGCGCTGGCAGTAGGCGCAGTCCGCCGACCAGAACACCACCACCGTGGGCACGCCACGCCAGGCGCCCGGCGAAAGCGCTGCCCCG
>NZ_BADL01000065.1 GCF_000333615.1 Ideonella sp. B508-1
AGGGTGCGGGCCCAGCGGGACCGGGCCAGCACCGCGCGCCGCAAGGGTTCCACCAGGGAGAACAGCAAGGGGTTGAGCGCGATCGAGAACAGCGCCCCCGCCACCACCAGGCTCTCGGCCTCGGGCGGCAGCACATGCAGGCTGGCGCCCAGGCCCACCAGGATGAAGGAGAACTCGCCGATCTGGGCCAGGCTGGCCGCCACCGACAGCGAGGCCTGCAGCGGGTAGCGCAGCAGCAGCACCAGCCCCATGGCCGCCAGCGACTTGCCCAGCATGATGATGGCCGTGACCGCCAGCACCTGCAGCGGCCGCTCCAGCAGCACCCTGGGATCGAACAGCATGCCGACCGAGACGAAGAAGAGCACCGCGAAGGCGTCCCGGAACGGCAGGGACTCCTCGGCCGCGCGGTGGCTGAACTCGGACTCGCGCAACACCAGCCCGGCAAAGAAGGCGCCCAGGGCCACCGAGACTCCGAAGAAGGCCGAAGCACCGTAGGCAATGCCCAGGGCCACCGCGATGACCGCCAGCGTGAACAGCTCCCGCGAGCCGGTGCGGGAGATCAGCCACAGCAGGCGCGGCAGCAGCTTGCGCCCCACCAGCAGCATCAGCGCCACGAAGGCCCCCACCGCCAGCAGCGTGCGCAGCACCGCCCAGCCCAGCGACGGGGCCGCGGCGTCCTCGGCGGAAGCGCCGGAGGTGCCTGCCAGCCCGACCAGGGCCGGCAACAGCACCAGCACCAGCACCATGGCCAGGTCCTCCACCACCAGCCAGCCCACGGCGATGCGCCCTTCGTGCGACTCCAGCGTGCCGCGCGCCTCCAGGGCCCGCAGCAGCACGACCGTGCTGGCCACCGACAGCGCCAGACCGAAGACCATGGCCCCGGCCAAAGACCAGCCCCAGAACACCGCCAGCCCAGCCCCCATGGCCGTGGCCACCGCCATCTGCACCACCGCGCCGGGCACCGCCACCCGGCGCACCGCCATCAGATCGGCCACCGAGAAGTGCAGGCCCACGCCGAACATCAGCAGCATCACGCCGATCTCGGCCAGTTGGGAGGCCAGGCCCATGTCGGCCACGTAGCCGGGGGTGTGCGGCCCCAGGGCCACGCCGGCGACCAGGTAACCCACCAGGGCCGGCAAACGCAGGCGAAGGGCGACAAAGCCCAGCAGCAGGGCCAGCCCCAGCGCTGCGGCCAGGGTGACGATGAGGGGCATGTGTGGGTGCATGGGCGGAGCAATCGCAAGTCAGTGGGAAAAGGACGGGACACCGGCAGCGCTGACACCCGGGCGGCAAACAGTGGGAAGCGGATCGGCCATGAGAGTTCCCGCACCGGGCGCAACGCGAAGGTCATCAGGATTTACACCGAGCCTCCCCACCCGGGAAGCCTGTGCCCTGTCCCGCCCGCCCCCGTGACGTCGCGAAATGGCGCGTCACCCGCGGGAGGGTCCGGATGGACAAGGTATTCCTGACACACAGACCCCTCGTTTGTAACAGGCCGGTTTGTCCCGCCCTGCGACGCAAAACCTGCAACGCAAGGGGTTAACCCCCGAAATCGCCCCCTCTCCGACCCGGGCCGGGATGGCATGGAACTGGCGCCAGGGGGGCTGCGCCAGCCTGCGTGCTGGCACAGCCCAACCCATACCAACGGAGACAAGACCATGCAAATCACCGCCCTGGCCCGTGCGGCCACCCTCACCGTTCTGGCTGGCGCCGCCCTGCAAGCGCAAGCCGTCGGTTTCACCCAAGGCGATGTCACGCTGGACATCAACGGCACCGTCAACGGCTTCTACATGAACCGCGAGGACACCGTCACCACCAAGGCCACCGGCGCCGAAGCCAAGGCCACCAACAGCATGGTGTCCAACGGCCTGCTGCCGGGCTGGCTGAACTTCGTGGCCACCACCAAGGCGGCCGACCAGGACATCAAGGTGCACTTCGGCTTCGCGCCCGGCATCGTCAACAACTCCACCGTGGTGGGCCTGCCCGACGGGGCCGCCGGCAACACGCCCGGCGCCTACTCGCAGATCGACACCCGCAACATCTACTTCCGCTTCGGCAACGACGGCTGGGGCCACCTGAAGTTCGGCCGTGACATCGGGCTGTTCGGCCAGGACGTGATCCTCTCCGACATGACGCTGCTGGGCGTGGGCGGCACCACCAACGCCGCCATGCCCTTCAACACCACCTTCGGCATGATCGGCCACGGCTACATGTACACCGGCTTCCAGCCGCAGATCAGCTACGACACGCCCAAGGTCGATGGCCTGCAGGCTTCGGTCGGCATCTTCCAGCCCAGCAAGTACGCCGGCGACGAAACCAAGACGCCGGCCCTGCAGGCCAGCGCCGGCTACAGCTGGGCCGGTGCGGCTCCGGGCAAGGTCTGGGTGGGTGCGGTGCACCAGAGCACCAGTTGCTCCGGTGGCAGTGGCAGCTGCAGCAGCGAGCCCTTCACCGCCCAAGGCTACGAGCTGGGCGTGAAGGCCGGCATGAACGGCTTTGAGGGCCTGCTCTACGGCTTCAAGGCCAAGGGCCTGGGCCTGTCGACCATCGGCGCCCAGTTCCTGGGTGGCAGCGACGGCGCGGGCAACCGCACCGACTCCAAGGGCTACCTGGCCCAGGTGACCTACAAGCTGGGCGACACCAAGCTGGGCGTCAACTACGGCCAGAACACCGACGAGAACGGCGCCACCTCGGCCGTCTTCGGTGGCCCGAAGAACGTGCGCAAGTCCTTCACGCTGGGCGTGTACCACACGCTGAACAAGTACATCACGCTGGTGGGCGAGTTCAACCACGAGAAGCAGGACAACGACGTCACCCAATCCAAGGTGCGCACCCTGTCCGTGGGCGGCGTGGTCTTCTTCTGAGGACCGGCGGCAGGCCCAGGCCTGTCCCTCGCCTGTCCCGTTTTCAGGGGATCCCCACCGGGGATCCCCTTTTTTTCGGGTACCCCTACGGGTTATCCTATTAATGTGCATTCCGCACATTCATAGGAGAGCCCATGCTCCACGCATCCGCACGCGCGCACCTCCGGCCCGCCCCCCTCCTCCTGGCCGGCCTTCTGGCGGCCCTCGCACCAGCCAGTCAGGCGGCCACCACCATGCCGCCCGGCCGGCTGCTGGCCTCCAACTGCTTCCAGTGCCACGGCACCAATGGCCGAGGCCCGGGCTTCGAGCGCCTGGCCGGGCAATCCGCCTCGGAGCTTTACGAGGAACTCAAGGAATTCCAGGCGGGCAAGGAAGGCAACAGCATCATGGCCAAGCACGCTTGGGGCTACACCGACGCCCAGCTGCAGGCCCCTGGCCTCCTGGCTGTCGACGCAGAAGTGAGGAGCCGAACATGACACCGACCCGCA
>NZ_BADL01000064.1 GCF_000333615.1 Ideonella sp. B508-1
CATCTGCGACCTGGCCAGGACAAGGGCTGCGATCTGGTCGTGATGGCCTCGCACGGCCGCCGCGGCGTCAGCGCCCTGCTGCTGGGCAGCGAAACCCAGAAGGTGCTGACGCACTCGCCGCTGCCCGTGCTGGTGGTGCGCTGAGCGTCCCCCGGGCGGCTCATCCCGAGCCGCCCCTCTGCCTGGGTTGTCAGGCCACGCCGTGGGTCTTGAACCAGGCCAGACACTGCTTCCAGCCGTCCTGGGCATCGGCCTGGCGGTAGCTGGGCCGGTAGTCTGCATGGAAAGCATGCGGTGCGTCCGGGTAGACGATGAAGCGCGACTCACGCGCAGCGGCGTTGCCACCGGCCAGCACCTTCTTCATCGCCTCCACCGTGTCCAACGGAATCCCGGTGTCCTGACCGCCGTACAGCCCCAGCACCGGTGCCTTCAACTCGGCCACCAGGTCCAGCGGATGGCGCGGCTGCAGCGGGTTGGTCGGCCCCGTCAAACGCCCGTACCAGGCCACGCCGGCCTTGACGGCCGCGCTGTGCTCGGCAAACAGCCAGGTGATGCGCCCGCCCCAGCAGAAGCCAGTGATGCCCAGGCGGGTCGTATCCTGCCCCTGGGCCCGCGCCCAGGCCACGGTGGCATCCAGGTCGCCCATGACCTGGGCATCGGGTACCTTGGACACCAGTTCGGACATCAGCGCGCCGATGTCGGTGTAGCCCGCCGGGTTGCCCTGGCGCTTGAACAGGTCCGGTGCGATGGCGCAGTAGCCCAGCTGGGCAAAGCGCCGGGCCACATCGGCAATGTGCTCGTGCACACCGAAGATCTCGCTGATCACCAGCAGCACAGGGTGCGCGCCGCTGCCCTGCGGCATGGCGCGGTAGGCCGGCATCTGGAAGTCGCCGACCGGGATCTGCACCGTGCCGGCCACCAGGCCGTCGCTGGGCGTCTGGATCACCGTCTGGGCGGCCACCGGCAAGGTGGCGGCGGCAAAGCCCAGCCCCACGCCGGCCTGCACCACGTCGCGGCGCGTGGGTGAGGTCGGGGCGGCCCCGTTGGCCTTCTGCAACAGGGCCTGGGCATCGTCCAGCAGCGGGGTGTCGGGCATGGTGTTCTCCTGGGTGGATCTGGATTCCGGTCGTGACCGGGCAGGGTCTGAACGATTCTAGAAGTCGGCCCAAAGACCGCCCCGCCGGCCCGGGGATGTCATCGTCAAGGGGCACAATCCCGGCCCATGTCCATCGCTTTACCCTCCCCCACCGGTCTGCTCGCAGGCATCGACATGGGGTCGAACAGCTTCCGCCTCGAAATCGGCCACCTGCGCGACGGACGCTACCGCCGCCACGCCTACCTCAAGGAAACCGTGCGCCTGGGGGCTGGCCTGGACAGCGAGGGCATGCTGACCGATGAGGCGGCCGAGCGGGGCCTGGCCTGCCTGCGCCAGTTCGCCCGCAACCTGGGCGGCTTTCATCCGGCGCAGGTGCGGGCCGTGGCCACCCAGACGCTGCGCGAGGCCCGCAACCGCGATGCTTTCCTGCACCAGGCGCAGGCGGCGCTGGGCTTCCCGATCGAGGTCATCTCCGGCCGCGAGGAAGCGCGGCTGATCTACGCCGGCGTGGCCCATCTGCAGCCCTCCAACCAGCCCCGGCTGGTGGTGGACATCGGCGGACGCTCCACCGAGCTGATCCTGGGCGAGAAGCGCCAGCCCATCGAAGCCGAGTCCTTTCGCGTGGGCAGCGTCAGCCTGTCCATGCGCTACTTCCCGGACGGTCAGTTCACCAGCGAAGGCTTCCGCGCCGCCCAGGTGGCGGCCGGGGCCGAGTTCGAAGAAGCCCTGGCCCCTTTCGCTGCGACACGCTGGGATCAGGCGCTGGGCTCTTCCGGCACCGCGGGTGCGGTGTCCGACGTGCTGCGCGCCTGTGGGCAGACCGACGGCAGCATCACCCCGGACGGCCTGCGCTGGCTGATGGCGCAGTGCATCGAGGCGGGCCACGCCGATCGGCTGGACCTGCCGGGCCTCAAGCCTGATCGGCGCCCGGTGCTGGCCGGCGGTCTGGCCATCCTGTACACGCTGGCCACCCACTTCCAGATCGAGGCCCTGCAGCCGGCCAAGGGTGCCCTGCGCCAGGGTGTGATCGTGGACCTGCACGACCGGCTGCTGGCGCGTCAGCGCCAGCGTGGGCATGACCTGCGCGAGGACAGCGTCAAGGCCCTGCAGCACCGCTTCGGCGCCGACGTTGAGCAGGCCCAGCGGGTGGCGCGCCTGGCCTGCATCCTGTTCGAGCAGGTGGCCCCGCGCGACGCCGAGGAAGAACGCATCGAGCTGCGCTGGGCCGCCCTGCTGCACGAGATCGGTCAGATGGTGTCCCACCATGACCACCACCGCCACAGCGCCTACCTGCTGGGCCATGTGGATGCGGCCGGCTTCTCGCAAAGCCAGCAGCGCCGCCTGGCCGATCTGGTGCTGGGCCAACGCGGCGGCCTGCGCAAGATGGAAGAGCTGGTGCGCAGCGAGCTGATGCTGTGGCAGGTGCTGTGCCTGCGGCTGGCCGTCATCGCCTGCCACGCCCGGTCCGACGTGCCGGAGCAAACACTGCGGCTGCAGCGCCAGGGCCGCATCGCCCGTCTGGCCTTCCGCAAGGAGTGGGCGGACACCCATCCCCGGACGGTGCACCTGCTGGAAGAAGAACAGCAGGCCTGGGGCCGTTCGGAACTGGCCCTGACCCTGCACCTGGGCTGAGGCCCCGCCGACCCGGACCGCAGCGGCTGTGTCAGCCCAGGCGGGCGGCCCAGTCCGCGGCGTCGAAGCCCACGGTCACGCGGCCGTCGGGCCACTCCACCACCGGGCGCTTGATCGCGCTGGTCTGCTCACTCAGCAAGGCCATGGCGCTGGCCGCATCCACCACCGCGGCCTGGGCCGCGGTATCGAGCTTGCGCCAGGTCGTGCCCTGCCGGTTCACCAGGACTTGCCAGCCCAGGGCCTGCACCCAGGCGGCCAGGCGCTCGGCCGGCACGCCCTGCTTCTTGAAGTCGTGGAACACGACCTCCACGCCCTGGCCGGCCAGCCAGGTGCGGGCCTTCTTGACAGTGTCGCAGTTGGGAATGCCGTAGAGGGTCACGCCGGCCATGCTCAGCCTCCCGCCAGCACGGTGCTCAGCAGACCGGCGATGCCCAGGCCCAAGGCCGCCAGTGCATCCCCGGCGATCAGGCCGCCGCCGATCAGCGAGGTGTTGCTCATGTCCTCCGGCACCTCGGCATCGCCCGGCTGGGGCTTGGCCTTGGGCAGCGAGTTGACCGCGCTGGAGATGACCCCGCCGATGGCGAACCAGGCCGAGGTGTTGAGGTTCACGAAGCCGCCGAAGGACCAGGCATAAGGCGAAGGCAGCAGCACCGCATCCAGCACGAAGTCGGTGGCGAAGCCGCCCTTGCCCGAGGCCACGAAGCGCTGGTAGCCCGCATTGCGCTTGAGCAGCTTGCGCGCCAGCTCCACCGCGAAGCCGATGCCCACGCCGACCCAGATGGCCGTGCGTTGGTAGGGCTTGTCATCGGTCAGGCTGCGCAGCACGCCGACGAACTTGTAGGTCATGGCGGCGCTCCATTCCGAGGGCTGCTCACCGGCCCTCATCACCGTCTGGTCCAGCAGCAGCACCGGGTAGGCGGCCATGAACAGCTTGGCAAAGCCCACCGCCACGATGGCCCCCACCACGATGCCCGCCACCTGGTAGCGAAACTGCAGGGTGCGGCTGGTGCCCAGGCGGGCGCCGGTGGAGCGGTCCTGCTGCATGTCGCCGGCCACGCTGACCGACACCAGCAGCACCGTGCCGGCCATCAGGCCGATGGTCGGGTCCTTCAGACCCAGGGCCGCCATCATCACCACCGACACCACGAAGGCCGAGGAGATGGGATTGGAATCGCTGATGCCCTGCGAGATGCCGTTGACCATGGCGAACAGGAAGACCAGCAGCACCGCGAACACCAGGTAGCCCACCGGCTGGCCCAGCACGAAGTGGCCGGTGCAGACCACCGCCACCGCCCAGAAGGCCACCCAGCTGAACACGCGGCGGGTGTCCACCCGCTTCCAGGCTTCCTGGCTCTGCGCGGGGGCCGGGGTGCGGCCGGTCAGCCGCTGCCAGGCCTGCCAGAAGATCAGGCTCAGGTCGATGATGGCCGCGCCCATGATGGTGCCCAGCGCGATCAGGAACATGATCTTGCGGGCCGGGTCGCCCTCGTGCAGCCAGCCGATCGAGATGAAGTACGGGATCAGCGCCCAGCCGGTCAGGCCAGCCACCAGGGCCGGGATGCCGATGCGCGCGCCCACCAGCAGGCCCGCGCCCAACGTGGAGGTGGACAGCTCGATGGCCGCCATGAAGGGCAGCTTGGCCGCCGCGATGCCGCCCAGCAGGCCCGCGCCGATGCCGGTGCCCAGCTTGGCCACCGAGCGGCGCAGCAGCACCGGGTCGGTCAGCGCGCGCAGGATGTTGGCCACGGCGAAGCCCGAGGGGTAAGGCAGCTGCAGCTTGTCCACCAGGATGGGCGTGTAGAGCATGCCCACGCCAGCGCCCAGCATGCCGATGCACAGCATGTAGAGCATCAGCTGCCACACCGGGGGCTGGGGCATGCCCATCCAGACCATGGCCTGGATCAGCACGCCCATGGCGCTCAGGCCCGCCACCGAGGCGGCCGAGGTCTGGATGAAGTTGGCGCCGTGCTTGCCCTCGGCGCCATAGCCCAGCGTGACCACCGAGCCCAGCAGGCCCGCCAGCACCTGCCCGCCGACGAAGAAGCCCAGCGAGAAATTCATGTAGGAGGCGGTCACGCCCCCCAGGGGACCGAGGACGAACACGCCCAGGGACAGCAGCAGCAGGTGGTACTTCCGGGTGCCCTGGCGAGGAAGCCAGGCCCAGCGTTGGCCGTCCGGGGTGGATGCGGCGGGAGAAGACAGGGTCGTCATCGGGTCAATGCGTGAATGCGGCGGGTTGCCGAAAGCCTGGCAGCCCGCCCCCGGGACCGATGCGCCCGAACACTGCCACCAGGACAAAACCCCGGAGTGTGCGGCCAAGTGATGCACCGCGCCAGGGGTTGAACCTGGGGGGAAGCCAGAACCGTGCCAGGCAGACGCCCAGCGCCCTCCAGACGCAAAAAAAGGACTGGCCTTGCGGCGAGTCCTTTTTGCAGAAATTTTGGTGGGCCCTGTAGGATTCGAACCTACGACCAACGGATTAAGAGTCCGCTGCTCTACCAACTGAGCTAAGAGCCCCACTCGGCTTCAGCCACCCGCAGCCGCTTGAAAAAGCCGCTGCAATCAACTGAAGCGCTCATTCTAATACGGATTTTTGGCTGTGATCAAGCCCCCTTGGCCCATTGCGCCAGGGTGTGCTGCAACAGCACCTGGGCCATGGCCTCGCGGGGTTGCACGGCCTTCGGCACCCCCGCTTCCACCAGCAAGGGCGCCCTCCGCCTCATTGGGTGCGCGGGAACACACCGTCAGCTCGGGTCGCAGG
>NZ_BADL01000063.1 GCF_000333615.1 Ideonella sp. B508-1
ACACCCTGGTCGTGGGGACCGAACGCGAGCAGAACGTGCACAGCCGCAGCAAGATCCTGGTGACGGTGGGCGTGCCCAGCCTGTCGGCGGCAGCCCTGCGCGGCAGCGGCGATCTGAACATCGAGGGCGCGAGCGGCGCCTTCGAGCTCTCGCTCAGCGGCTCCGGTGATGTGCGCTTGGGTGGCGCCCAGTTGACGGCGCTTTCGGCGTCACTGGCCGGCTCGGGCGACGTGAAGCTGCAAGGGCGCGCCGACACCGCCAGCCTGTCGATCGCCGGCTCGGGGGACATCCATGCCGCCGAGCTGCTGACCCGCAGCACCAAGGTCAGCATCGCCGGCAGCGGCGACGCGGAAGTGCAGGCCAGCGAACTGCTCGACGTGAACATCGCGGGCTCGGGCGACGTCCGTTATGCCGGCTCGCCCCGGCTGCAGCGCCACCTCGCGGGCTCCGGCGAAGTCCGCCCTTTGCATTGACCTTGATCTAGTCGCAAGCACCATGGGCCAGTGCTGATCCACAATCCGATTTTTGATTGGCAGGGCCCTCACCGGCCCCGAGCAAGGCCATGAACCGCCCCTCTGTCTTCCCGCTCCGCTGGCTGCTGCTGCCACTGGCCCTGTCTGCACTGAGTGCCTGCACCGCCCCCACGCCCCATGTCCGGGTGGCGTTCCAGGTGGACGATGCGGGGCACTGCCAGATGAACGGTCAGGCCCTGGCCTGCGACCATGCCGGCGCCGAGGCATCGCGCCATTGGCAGGTGGCGCAGATCCACGCGGTGCTGCTGCCCTCCCCTCACGCCCCGCAGCCGGCCGTCCAGGCCCTCGATGACAGCCTGCGGGAGGCCCATGTGGCCCATGTGCAGTTCGGCGACCCGAGCACGTTCAAGTACGATCCCAACGAGAACGGCTTTCACATCTGACCTCGGGGCCGTCCCGAGGCGGCCGCTGCGCGTGCATGAGCAAACCCCAAGACCTCCGTGTGCGCCGTGTCGGCATCGACACCTGGCGCGAGAACGTGGCCTACCTGCACCGCAACTGCGCCGTGGTGCGCGCGGCCGGGTTCCAGGCCCTGTCCAAGGTGCTGGTCAAGGCCAATGGCGCGGCCATCAATGCCGTGCTCAATGTGGTGGACGACGACTGCATCGTCCAGCCCGATGAGCTGGGCCTGTCCGAGGAGGCCTTCGCTCGGCTGAACGTCGAGGCCGGCCACCCGGCCCATGTGCTGCCGGCCGAGCCGCCGCCCTCCCTGCCCGCGCTGCGGCGCAAGATCGCCGGTGAACGGCTGGACCGCAAGGACCTGCACGCCATCATCCGCGACGTGGCCCAGGCCCGCTACTCCAAGATCGAGCTGGCGGCCTTCGTGGTGGCCACCAACGGCTACGACCTGGAGCGCGACGAAGTCCTCTACCTCACCGAGGCCATGATCGACGCCGGGCGCCGCCTGGACTGGCAGCACGCGGTGCGCGGCGGCCCGGTGGTCGACAAGCACTGCATCGGCGGCATCCCGGGCAACCGCACCTCGATGCTGGTGGTGCCCATCGTCACCGCCCACGGCATGCTGTGCCCCAAGACCAGCTCGCGCGCCATCACCTCGCCGGCCGGCACGGCCGACACCATGGAAGTGCTGGCCGAGGTGGAACTGCCCTTCGAGCGCCTGCGCCACATCGTGCGGGACACCAACGGCTGCCTGGCCTGGGGCGGCACGGCCGGCCTGTCCCCGGCCGACGACATCCTGATCTCGGTGGAGCGCCCGCTGGCCATCGATTCGCCCGGACAGATGGTGGCCTCCATCCTCAGCAAGAAGATCGCCGCCGGCTCCACCCACCTGGTGCTGGACATCCCGGTGGGGCCCACCGCCAAGGTGCGTTCCATCGACGCCGCCCAGCGCCTGCGCAAGCTCTTCGAATACGTGGCCGGTGCGCTCAACCTGCACCTGGACGTGATGATCACCGACGGCAGCCAGCCCATCGGCCGCGGCATCGGCCCGGTGCTGGAGGCGCGCGACGTGATGCAGGTGCTGCGCAACGACCCCGAAGCCCCCATGGACCTGCGAGAGAAATCACTGCGCCTGGCCGGCCGCGTCATTGAGTTCGACCCCGATGTGCGCGGCGGTGACGGCTGGCGCATTGCCCGCGACATCCTCGAATCGGGCCGCGCGCTGGCGCAGATGGAGGCGCTGATCGACGCCCAGGGGCGCCGCGCCACCCCGCTGCCGCTGGGCGAACTGACCCACGAGGTCTGCGCCCCGCAGGCTGGCGTGGTCCGGGCCATCGACAACCTGGCACTGGCCCAGGTGGCCCGCCTGGCCGGCCCCCCCCGGTGCCCGGTGCCCGCGTGAACCTGCTGTGCAAGGTGG
>NZ_BADL01000062.1 GCF_000333615.1 Ideonella sp. B508-1
CGGCCTGCTGGCCGGTTCGGTCATCCTGGTGCTGGTGGTGGAACTGCTGAACACCGCGGTGGAGTCCGCCATCGACCGGATCGGACCGGAGCGGCATGAACTCTCCGCCCGCGCCAAGGACCTGGGCAGCGCCGCCGTGCTGCTGAGCCTGCTGCTCGCAGGGGGTCTGTGGACGGGCGCCTTGTGGCAACGTTTTGGAGGCAGCGGCGCATGAGCCAACGGCCCTTTTCGGTGTGTGTCTACTGCGGCTCCCGTCCTGGCAGCCAGGCGGTCTACGCGGACAGCGCCAAGCGCCTGGGCGCGGAGCTGGGGCGCCGGGGCTGGCGCCTGGTCTACGGTGGCGGACATGTGGGGTTGATGGGCATCGTGGCGGATGCCGCCCTGGCGGCTGGCGCGCCGGTCCTGGGGGTGATCCCGCAGCGACTGCAGGCCCGCGAGGTGGGCCACCGGGGCCTGACCGAGTTGGTGGTGGTGGACAACATGCACCAGCGCAAGCAACGCATGGCCGAGGAGGCCGACGCCTTCATCGCCCTGCCCGGCGGCCTGGGCACCTTCGAAGAACTCTTCGAAGTCTGGACCTGGCACCACCTGGGCTACCACAGCAAGCCGATCGGCCTGCTGAACGTGGCCGGTTTCTACCAGCCACTGCTGGACTTCATGGCCGCGGCCCACAACCAGGGCTTCGTCGACGCCAGCCAGCAGCAGGCGCTGACGGTGGACGACACCCCGGGCCGCCTGCTGGACCGCATCGCGGCCCGCGCCGGCCAGCCGGGACAGCCCGGCGCCGAGGACTACGCCGCCATCTGAGGCGGCGCCAAGCTCAGACCGCGTTCGCGTCGGTCTCGCCGGTGCGGATGCGCACCACCTGCTCCACCGCCGTGACGAAGATCTTGCCGTCGCCGATCTTGCCGGTCTTGGCGGCCTTCACGATGGCGTCGATCGCATGGTCCAGGTCCTCGTCGCGGACGACGACTTCGACCTTCACCTTGGGCAGGAAGTCCACGACGTACTCGGCACCGCGATAGAGCTCGGTGTGGCCCTTCTGGCGACCGAAACCCTTCACCTCGGTCACGGTCAGGCCCGACACCCCCACGCTGGCCAGTGCCTCGCGCACTTCTTCCAGCTTGAAGGGCTTGATGATGGCGGTGATCTGCTTCATGTGTGTTCTCCGTGTGGGGGATGCGCGGATGCGTGTTGCGCAGATTTAAGCACGGAACTTCGACGTGATCGGATAGCGCCAATCCCGCCCGAATGCCCTGTGGGTGATTCGGATGCCCACCGGAGACTGGCGGCGCTTGTACTCGTTGATCTTGATGAGCCGGGTGACCTTCTCGACATCCTCGCGCGCGAAGCCGGCCGCGACGATCTCCTCGATGCCCTGGTCCTCTTCCATGTAGCGCGCCAGGATGGCGTCCAGCACCTCGTAGGGGGGCAGACTGTCCTGGTCGGTCTGATCCGGCCGCAGCTCGGCCGAGGGCGGCCGGGTGATGATGCGCTCCGGGATCACCGGCCCGATGCTGCCGTCGGCGCGCCGGGTGGGCTGGCGGTTCTTCCATTCGGCCAGACGGTAGACCAGGGTCTTGGCCACGTCCTTGATGACCGCGAAGCCGCCCGCCATGTCGCCGTAGAGCGTGCAGTAGCCGGTGGCCATCTCGCTCTTGTTGCCGGTGGTCAGCACGATGGACCCGATCTTGTTCGACAGGGCCATCAGCAAGGTGCCGCGGATGCGGGCCTGGATGTTCTCCTCGGTCGTGTCCTCCGGAAGGCCGGCGAACTGGGCCGCCAGCGCCTGCTTGAAACCTTCGAACACCGGGGAGATGGCGATCTCGTCGTAACGCACGCCCAGGCGCTCGGCCATGTCGCGGGCATCCAGCCATGAAATATCCGCCGTGTAGGGCGAGGGCATCATCACCGCGCGCACCTTGTCGGCCCCCAGGGCGTCCACCGCAATGGCCAGCACCAGGGCCGAATCGATGCCGCCGGACAGGCCGATGATGGCGCCGGGGAATCCGTTCTTGCCGATGTAGTCGCGCACGCCCATCACCAGGGCCTGCCAGGCCTGGCCCTCCAGCGGCGGCAAGGGGGCCAGCGGGCCGCTGACACGGCCATCGGCGTTCACCGAGACCACCAGCGTGGCCGGCTCGAAGCTGGGCGCGCGAGCACCCACCAGACCCTGGGCATCCAGCGCGAAGGAGGCGCCGTCGAACACCACCTCGTCCTGCCCCCCCACCATGTGGGCATAGAGCAGGGGCAGACCCACCGCGCGGGCCCGCTGGGCCATGCGCGCCTCGCGCTCGCCGTGCTTGTCCAGGTGGAAGGGCGAGGCGTTGAGCACGCACAGCAGCTGGGCACCGGCGGCCTTGGCGGCCTCGGCCGGCTCGTCGAACCAGGCGTCCTCGCAAATCAGCAGACCACAACGCAGCCCGTCCACCTCGAAGACGACCGGCCCGCAACCGGCATCCCGCCCGGAGGCGAAATAGCGGCGCTCATCGAAGACCTGGTAGTTGGGCAGCTCGCGCTTGCAATAGGTGGCCTGCACCTGCCCCCCTGCCAGCACCGAGGCCGCAATGAAGCGCCTCGGCAAGGAAAGAGACTTCGACCTAACATCGTCGTGCGCGTCCCAGTCCTGCGGGTGGCCAACGAACACATGCAGGCCCGCGCAATTGGCCAGCTCGGCCGCCAGTCGCGCAGGGTGCGGGCACAGGCCGCCATGAAGGCGGACGCAGCAGCAGGTCCTCGGGCGGATAGCCCGTCAGTGCCAGCTCGGGCGCCAGCACCAACTGGGCGCCCCTGCGCATGGGCCTCGCGAGCGGCCTGGGCGATCAGGCGGGCATTGCCGGCCAGGTCGCCGACGGTGGCGTTGATCTGGGCCAGGGCGACGGAAAGGGTGACCGGAGAGGACATGGCAGACGAAGAAATGGACGCGTCGGATTATCACATCGGGGTCCATGCCCATCCCGATGAACTGGACGCCGCCGCATGGGACGCGCTGCTGGCGCAGCAGGCCCGACCCACACCCTTCATGCGCCACGCCTATCTGTGCGCGCTGGTCAATTCCGGCAGCGCCACGGCCGACACCGGCTGGGCCCCGGTCTTCTTCAGCGTGCGCCGGGCCGGGCGGCTGGTGGGCGCCACCGCGGCCTGGCTGAAGAGCCACTCCTATGGCGAATACGTCTTCGACTGGGCCTGGGCCGACGCCTATGCCCGCCACGGCCTGGACTACTACCCCAAACTGCTGGATGCCGTGCCCTTCACCCCGGTGCCCGGCAGCCGCCTGCTGGCCGAGGACGACACCGTCCGGCGCCTGCTGCTGCGCACCCTGCGCCAGTGGGCCGCGCAAAACCGGCTGTCCTCCACCCACCTGCTGTTCCTGGATGAGGATGAGCAGGCCCTGGCGCAGGAGGCGGGCTACATGCTGCGCCAGGGCGTGCAATTCCACTGGCACAACCGGCCTGACACGCCTTATGCCGATTTCGCCGAGTTCCTGGCCACCTTGCAACGCGAGAAGCGCAAGAAGATCCAGCAGGAGCGCCGCAAGGTGGAGGCCAGCGGCGTGCAGTTCCGGGTGCGGGAGGGCACACAGATCAGCGACGCCGACTGGGACTTCTTCCACCACTGCTACGGTTTGACCTACCGGGCCCACCGGTCCACGCCCTACCTGAGCCGGGACTTCTTCACCCGCATGGCCCGCGAGCTGCCGGCCCACTGGCTGATGTTCATCGCCGAGCGTGACGGCGCACCGGTGGCGGTCTCCCTGCTGGCCATCGACCGCGACCGTGGCGCGGCCTGGGGCCGTTACTGGGGCGCCACCGAGACGATCGACTGCCTGCACTTCGAGGCCTGCTACTACCAGCCCCTGGCCTGGTGCATCGACCAGGGCTTCCAGCGCTTCGAAGGCGGTGCCCAGGGCGAGCACAAGATGGCCCGGGGCCTCCTGCCGGTGCGCACCGCCTCGGCCCACTGGCTGGCCCACCCCGAGTTCTCCCGCGCGGTGGAGGACTTCCTGGCCCGGGAGGGTGCCGGCATGGACGGCTATCTGGACGAGCTGCGCGAGCGCAATCCCTTCAAGACCGTCACGCCCGAGTGACACCCCCATGAAAAAAAGCCGCCTGGGTGCCCCCGGGCGGCTTTCATCGCGGAACGCGCCACAGCGCGTCCCAGCGCGCGTCGATCAGGCCTTGTCGGCGTAGCGCTTCAGACCGTCGGTGATTTCCGCCTTGGCAGCCGCGGTGTCCAGCCAGCCTTCGACCTTGACCCACTTGCCCTTCTCCAGGTCCTTGTAGTGCTCGAAGAAGTGCTGGATCTGCTTGAGCACCAGCTCGTTCAGGTCTTCCAGCTTGGTGATGTGGGCGTGGCTGGGCAGCAGCTTCTCGGTGGGCAGGGCCAGCAGCTTGGCGTCACCACCGGCCTCGTCGGTCATGTTGAGCATGCCGATGGCACGGCAGGTGACCACCGAGCCCGCCACCAGCGGGAAGGGGGTGATGACCAGCACGTCCACCGGGTCGCCGTCGGCGGCCAGGGTCTGGGGGATGAAGCCGTAATTGCACGGATAGTGCATGGCCGTGCTCATGAAGCGGTCCACGAACAGCGCGCCGGAGGCCTTGTCCACCTCGTACTTGACGGGATCGGCGTTGGCCGGGATTTCGATGATGACGTTGAATTGCTCGGGAGCCTTGGCGCCCGGGGTCACGTTGTTCAGGCTCATGCTTGTCTCGGTGGTGTGAGGAAGGGAACGGGATTGGGGCGCCATTCTACGGATGCCGGCCAACGCCAGCTGACCGGGCCAAGCCACGATATGCTGCACGCATGCAGCTGCCCTGGCTTGGCGAGCACACCCCCTTTCCCCCCACGCAAGCGGCGCTGGGGCCGAACAGCGACGCCCCGGGCCTGCTGGCCGCCGGCGGCGGGCTGGACGTCCCCCGCCTGCGCGAGGCTTACCGCCACGGCATCTTCCCCTGGTATGGCGAGGGCCAGCCCATCCTGTGGTGGAGCCCGGACCCGCGCATGGTGCTGCCGGTGGCCGAGTTCCGCCTCAGCCGCTCGCTGCGCAAGACGATCCAGAAATTCCTGGCCACCCCGGGCTGCGAAATCCGTTTCGACCACGACTTCCGGGCGGTGATCACCGCCTGCGCGCAGACGCCCCGCGAGGGCCAGCCCGGCACCTGGATCGTGCCGGAGATGGTGGAGGCCTATGTCCGGCTGCACCTGGCCGGTCATGCCCACAGCGTGGAGACCTGGATCGACGGCCGGCTGGCGGGCGGCCTCTACGGCATCGGCCTGGGCCGGATGTTCTTCGGCGAATCGATGTTCGCCTGGCAGACCGATGCCTCCAAGATCGCTCTGGCCGCCCTGGTGGCCTTCTGCCGGGCCGAGCAGATCGGGATGATCGACTGCCAGCAGCACACCCAACACCTGGCCAGCCTGGGGGCGCGCCTGCTGCCCCGCCCCCAGTTCGAGGGCCACCTGGCCGCCACCGTGGATGCACCACCACCCTGGCGCTGGTCCTATGATCGGGCCCATTGGGAACGGCTGGGGATCGCCGTGCCCGCCCTGAAGGTCTCCCTCGCGCCGTGACCCATCCGAAAGAGCTTCCGTTCTCCTCGCTGCAGTTCTACGCCACGGCGCCCTACCCGTGCAGCTACCTGCCGGACCAGACGGCGCGCTCCCAGGTCGCCACGCCCAGCCACCTCATCCACGCCGAGACCTATTCCGCCCTGGTGGCCTGCGGCTTCCGACGCAGCGGCCTGTTCACCTACCGGCCTTACTGCGATCAATGCCGGGCCTGCGTGCCCCTGCGCATCCCGGTGGACCGATTCGAGCCTGACCGCAGCCAGCGGCGGGCCCGCGCCGCCCACCAGCAGCTGCGCAGCCGGGTCACCCGACTGGGCTTCTCGGAAGAACATTACGCCTTGTACCTGCGTTACCAGGCCGCCCGCCACGCCGGAGGCGGCATGGACCAGGACAGCGTGGATCAGTACACCCAGTTCCTGCTGCAAAGCCGGGTCAACTCCCGGCTGGTCGAATTCAGGGAGCCGGCCGAACAGGGCCCCGGCGTGCTGCGCATGGTCTCCATCGTCGACATCCTGGCCGATGGCCTGTCGGCGGTCTACACCTTCTACGACCCTGACGCGCCGGGCAGTTACGGCACCTATGGCGTGCTCTGGCAGATCGAACAGACCCGCCAGCTCAAACTGCCCTACCTCTACCTGGGTTACTGGATCGCCCAGAGCCCGAAGATGGCCTACAAGACCCGCTTCCGCCCCCATCAGCTGCTGGTGGACGAGCGCTGGGTCGATGCACCACCGGCCGGCCGGTCGACCCCTACCTGAGCTTCGTCGCCCCAGGCCGCAGTTCGTCGCATGGGGGCGGGCGTCCGGT
>NZ_BADL01000061.1 GCF_000333615.1 Ideonella sp. B508-1
ATGCACATCTGGATGGAGCCTTCGCCGGTGATGCAGAACACATCCGACTGCGGCTTGGCCAGCTTGATGCCCATCGCATAGGGCAGGCCCACGCCCATGGTGCCCAGGCCGCCGGAGTTGATCCAGCGACGCGGCTCGTCGAAGCGGTAGTACTGGGCCGCCCACATTTGGTGCTGCCCCACGTCCGAGGTGATGTAGGTGTCGGTGCCGCGGGTCATCTCCCACAGGGCCTCGACGACCTGCTGCGGCTTGATGACGTCCGGACTCGTGCGGTAGGCCAGGCACTCGCGGCGGCGCCACTCGTTGATCTGGCTCCACCACTGGGAGATCACCGCGGTGTCGGGCTTCTGCTGGGCTTCCTTGATCTGGGAGATCAGCTCCTGCAGCACGTCCTTCACGTCACCGACGATGGGAATGTCCACCTTGACCCGCTTGGAGATCGACGAAGGGTCGATGTCGATGTGGATGATCTTGCGCTCCACCGAGGCGAAGTGCTTGGGATTGCCGATCACCCGGTCATCGAAGCGCGCGCCCACGGCCAGCAGAACGTCGCAGTTCTGCATCGTCATGTTGGCTTCGTAGGTGCCGTGCATGCCGGGCATGCCCAGGAACTTCGGATCCGAGGCCGGCGTGGCGCCCAGGCCCATCAGCGTGTTGGTGACCGGGAAGCCCAGCATGTCGCAGAGCTGGCGCAGCTCGGCCGAAGCCTCGCCCAGGATCACGCCGCCGCCCGAATAGATGTAGGGACGCTTGGCGTTCAGCAGCAGTTGCACCGCCTTGCGGATCTGCCCTCCATGCCCCTTCTTGACGGGGTTGTAGGAGCGCATCTCCACATGGTCGGGATAGTGGAAGGTCGTCGTCTTGAGCGACACATCCTTGGGAATGTCCACCACCACCGGCCCCGGACGGCCGGTGCGTGCGATGTGGAAGGCCTTCTTCAGCGTCACCGCCAGGTCGCGCACATCCTTGACCAGGAAATTGTGCTTGACCACCGGACGGGTGATGCCCACGGTGTCGCATTCCTGGAAGGCGTCCAGGCCGATGGCGGCCGTGGGCACCTGACCGGTGATGATCACCAGGGGGATGGAATCCATGTAGGCGGTGGCAATGCCGGTCACGGCATTGGTGACGCCTGGGCCGGAGGTGACCAGGGCCACGCCGACGTCACCCGTGGCACGGGCATAGCCATCGGCGGCATGGACAGCGGCCTGCTCATGACGGACCAGCACGTGCTGGATGCTGTCCTGCTGGTACAGCGCGTCGTAGATGTACAGGACGGAGCCACCCGGGTAACCCCAGATGTGCTTGACACCCTCGGCCTGCAGGCAGCGCACGAGGATCTGGGAGCCGTTGAGCTCCTTGGGGGAGGAAGAAGACGTGGAGGAAGCGTTCGGAGAGGTGGCGCGCCCTTCAGAAGGGGCGGCACGCTTGACGTCCGCGGCAGACATGTTCATTTTCGAACCTCTGTGAATTTCTCTGACGAAAAACCTTCGGTGCCCCTCCCCGCGCCCTTGTGAGGCGGGATCGGAACCTGCGCGATCAACAACTGCCGACACCCGCTGTCGGGGCGGCCTGAGGACCCATTCGCCATAGTGCGAACACGCATTATGGCATCAAGCGCGAGCAATTCTGCGGCGCAGCACGCGGCCGATGACATAATCCGCGGTTCCCAGTCCGGTCTACCCGCCTTACAGGCCGGAGAGGTCCCCATCTTGGCCACCGACAAAGAACTCTCCGACTTCCTGGTCAGCGTCGAGAAACGCGCCTTCAAACGCACGGTCTACACCGTGCGGGACGAAGACGCCGCGCTGGACATCGTCCAGGACACGATGATCCGCCTGGCGGAGAAATACGCGGGCCGTCCCGGCGCCGAGTTTCCGATGCTGTTCCAGCGCATCCTGTCAACGCGACGATGGACTGGTTCCGGCGACGCAAGGTGCGTCAGGCTGTCGAGCAGAACCTCTCGGATTCGAGGGCGCGGGAAGGCTCCGATGGCGCGGACTTCGACCTGCTGGAAATGCTGGAAACCGTCGAAGGCAGCCTGGGCGCCGAGAGTGCCGCCGACACGGTCGGACGGGAACAGATTCTGCTAGTGATCGAGCAGGAGGTGGCCCAGCTGCCCGCCCGTCAACGCGAAGCCTTTCTCCTGCGTTACTGGGAAGAACTCGATGTGGCCGAGACGGCCAGTGTGATGGGATGCTCGGAAGGCAGTGTGAAAACCCACTGTTCCCGGGCAGTGCATGCACTGGCCAAATCGCTGAAAGCCAAAGGTATTGCGCCGTGAACACCCACTCCATTTCTTCGCTGCGGCTTCCCCAGGATGCCGCCAACCTGGAAACCCGGTTTGGCCTGCGCGTCGGTGCGGCCTTGTCCGAACGCAGCGCCACGCCGGGCCACGACGTGTCCGAGCGACTGCGCGTGGCCCGCGAACAGGCCCTGGCACGGGCGCGTGAAGCCCGCGCCGCCCTGCCCGTCCGCGAGGCCCAGGAGGCTTCGTCCGTGGTCGTGCAGAGTTCGGGAACCCTGGCGATGGGCGGATCCCCCTGGTCCGAAGGCTCGCGCTGGTGGGCCCCTCTGGCCTCGCTGGCACCGCTGTTGCTGCTGGTGCTGGGCCTGATCCTCATCGACAGGTGGCATGACCGGCTGCAGACGGCCACCGTGGCCGAGGTCGATTCGGCCCTGCTGTCGGACGATCTCCCCCCGGACGCCTACACCGACCCCGGCTTCAGCGAATTCCTGAAGTCCCCGGAGCAGCATTGACTCCCTGCCGATGACGCCTGCCCCATTCTCCGCACGCTTGCGTGCCCACGCGCTCGGCTGGACCCTGTGTCTGGTGGCGAGCGTCTGCGCCTGGGCACAACCCGCCCCGGCCGCCTCGGGCACGCGCTGGCAGGAGCTTTCGCCCTCGCAGCAGCATGCGCTGGCACCGCTGGCCCATGATTGGGACCAGCTTCCTGAAGAACGACAGCGCAAGTGGCAGGACGTGGCCCGCCGCTTCGATCACATGACCCCCGCCCAGCGCCAGCGCGTGCAGCAACGGATGGCGGAATGGGCCCGGATGAGCCCCCAGGAACGTGACCGTGCCCGCCTGAACTATCAGAAGGCGCAGGAGCTTTCGGCCAGCGAACGGCAGTCCCGTTGGGAGGCCTACCAGGCGCTCAGCCCGGAGCAGCGCAAGGCCCTGGCGGCCAAAGCCAAGCCGGCCTCTGCCACGGGCGAGGCCAACGCCTTGCGCAAGCTGCGGCGGGCGCCGGTTGACGCACAGGCCCCGAAGTCCAACATCGTCAGCCCCACCAAGGGGCCGGGCACGGCCCCGCGCCCGGTGTCGCCCGTCCTGGTCCAGGGCCGCCCCGGCGCCAGCACCTCTCTGGTGAACGAACGGATGAAGCCGCCCGCCCACCAGCCGGCGGGACAGCCCAAGATCACGGCGTCCCCGACCCAGGTGGATCGGCACACCCTGCTGCCCCGCGCACCGGCCCCCACCTCGCCCGGCAATGCCCCGGCCAAGGCTGGTGCAGGCAGCCAACCCTGATGATGCCGACGAATCCAGGCGCAGCCTCTGCCCAGTCCCCTGCGGCCGTCCCGCCTGACACCCTGAGCACGCCATCCCTCCAGCGACGCTTGGCCGCCTTCGTTTATGAGGGTGTTCTGCTGTTCGGCGTGCTGTTCGTGTCCGGCTGGCTCTATTCCACGCTCACGCAGCTCAAGGACCCTGCTCAGCAGGGCACGCTGGGTCTGCAGCTCTTCCTCCTGCTGGTGCTGGGCGTGTACTTCGTCTGGTTCTGGAGCCGGGGAGGCCAGACGGTGGCCATGAAGGCATGGCACATCCGGCTGGTGGACCGGCAGGGACGCCCTGTCACCCAGACCCGCGCACTGGCCCGTTTCGCGCTGGCCTGGCTCTGGTTCCTGCCCGCCCTGCTGACCGCCAAGCTGGCCGGCCTGCATGGCGGGGCCCTGTTCGGCCTGCTGTTCGTCGGCGTGCGGCCTATGCCGCGCGGCGC
>NZ_BADL01000060.1 GCF_000333615.1 Ideonella sp. B508-1
AAATTCGCGTCCATTGCTTGCCACAGCGCACGCCATGGCTTTGGTTTGTACCGGGATAAAGGGTTGGTCAATTCTTTGAGCAAGATAATCTCTGGACGGATGTGGGATATACCGNTGAGTCAGGAGAATTCAAGGCGGCGAGCGCGTCACGCTGGCTCGCACTCCCGAGACCTCGCCGCTATTTCTCGAAGACCATTCTCCTCTGACCGACCTGATCCAGTTCTTGAAGTTCGACGACGCCAAGGCACAGGCCGACTGGCTAGCAACCCAGATCCAGCATGACATCGAGCAGGAGGAACTGCGTCCCGATGACATTGTCGTTATCAACCCAAACCCGTTCACGACCGAGCGTGAAGTAGGGCCTGTCAGAGCCGCACTCTTTGCAAAAGACATTGATACGGAATTGGCTGGCGTCAGCACATCGGCAGACGTATTTTCTAAAGCGGACGCGGTGACGTTCACCGGCATCTTTCGCGCGAAAGGCAATGAAGCAGGCATGGTGTATATCATGAATGCTCAAGACTGCTACGCCGGATGGGACAAATCGACTACCGCACTGGTGAGAAACCGGTTGTTCACGGCTATCACCCGCTCAAAGGCTTGGGTTCGCGTTTTAGGAATTGGGGTCAATATGAATGCTCTCATCGGAGAGCTCAATGCACTGATACGTCATGATTTTAAATTGGTTTTCCAATATCCGACTGCCGACGAAAAGAAGGATCTGAGGCTAATCAACCGCGAAATATTGGGGCGCCGCCGAATAAAGCAGAGGAAGACCATCGACGAAATCATGGATGCGGTCGCTGCGGGAGAACTGGATCCGGAACAACTCGCGCACGCATTGGAGAAACTGAACAACAAGCGTGCCAGAAGAGTAGCAAAATGAGCCAAGCGGTAGTGGCTTCGCAGCTTCGCGAGATGTATAGCCGGATGCTCATTGCTGGGCTTTCAGTCAAGCAAACTTTCCCCTCAGAGCGCCGCCTAGCCGAGGGAAAGGTTAGTGTCGGCGACCTCCCATTGTCCAGCCTGGCTCTAAAGAACATCCCGTATCGAACGATCTATTCAGAGCTCGACGGAAATGACGCTTACCATATGAAGATGCCTGATGGTGGTTTGCTGATTTTCCAGTATCGTTTCGACGCAGAAGGTAAAATAGAGAATCACAGGCTGGGCTTTTTCCCTTCTCCAGAACTTCCTACTGTTGAGGAGGCCCCATATCTTTACGAAAAAGATGAGCTGTTCGGAGACATTGTGCTAGAGCGCATCGTGCGCTTTCCGATTCGATTCGACTATGATCCGGATAACCACACTGATATGTTGCATCCGAAGTCGCATGTGACCTTTGGTCAATTCGAAAACTGTCGGATTCCAGTCTCAACCATGCTGTTTCCCTACGCATTTCTTCTATTCATTCTTCGAAACTTTTATCATCGCTGCTATATTAAAAATAAAAATACCTTCGATAAGTCGATAAAATCATTGAGACTTGGCTCTTGTATAACGGATCGTGAGCAAGGGATATTGCACCTAGCTATTCGCTAGAGCTCATGCCGAGACGATGGGCCGGGTCGAGTTAGCGGGAGTTCGAAACAGCCATTCACGGCGTTGCATGGCAGCCCCTTCGATGGCCTTCGTCGGCCTGCTTCGCGTCAGCAGTCCGCTTCACACCACCAACCCGGGCGCCACGGCCCGAACCCGCTCGTCGCTGTAGTAGCCGCCGTATTCCGTGTAGCGCAGAAACGGCTTGCGGCAGTGCCCGCAGACCCACACGCTAGACCGGTTGTAAGGGGCGTAATCGATCGCGATGGGGGCGTCGGCAGACCAGGTGTGGGTGCCCGGTGGCAGCTTCTCGTCCAGCGTCGGCTCTTCAAACGGGTCTTTTCGCAGCGTGCCCACCGGGTGGAGCTGACGGGTGTCGTAGCCGCCGGGGATGGATTCCCAGCCCGGGCAATGGAGCCCCTGGCAATGCGCGCAGCCGGCCAGCACCGAGGGCGGTTCGCACAGGGTCTTCAGGCCTTCGGCATCCAGCACGGGCAATTCGGTCGGGTTCACAGCAGCGGTTCTCCATGGGGGCCATTCGGCACCGGCCATTCTGCCGACACCGGGTCGCGGGTGTATCGTGATGGGCATTGCAGCGACCCGCACAACAGGCGTGACCCAGACTCCTTCTGCCGCTCCGGTGGCCACACCCACCCCTTATGACATCGGCACGCCCGGCAGCCCCTGGGGTCCGACGGAGCGGGCCGCTTGGTTGCAGCGGCAGCAGCGGCGCCGCAGTTACCTGGACGAGGTGGTCGCCCCCCTGCGGGCCGCCCTGCCCGCTCAGGCCGAGCTGCTGAGCTACGGCGAACTGGACTACACCCGGCTGGGCCTGGGGCGCTATCCGCTGCACGCGGTGCGCAGCCGACAATGGCTGGCCGGGCGCCCCACGGTGCTGGTGACGGGCGGCGTGCACGGCTACGAGACCAGTGGCGTGCAGGGCGCGCTGCAGTGGATCCGCGACGACTTCGCACGTGCTGCGGAGCGCTTCAACCTGCTGGTGCTGCCCTGCATCAGCCCCTGGGGCTACGAGACGATCAACCGCTGGAACCCGGACGCGCTGGATCCCAACCGGCAGTTCAAGCCGGGCAGCCCGGCGGCCGAGTCGGCCCTGGCCATGGCCTGCGTGGCGGCGCAGGCGGGCGAAGTGGCCCTGCACATCGACCTGCACGAGACCACGGACACCGACAACAGCGAGTTCGGCCCGGCCAAAGCAGCGCGCGATGGCGGGGTGTTCCACTGGGATCCGATCCCCGACGGCTTCTATCTGGGGGGCGACACCGAGGGCCCGGCCCGGGCTTTCAGCGGGCGCTGATCGAGGCGGTGCAGCGGGTCACCCACATTGCCGAGGCCGACGAGCGCGGCTGCATCCTGGGTGAAGCTGTGCAACAGCAAGGCGTGATCAATTACGCCAAGCGCACACTGGGCCTGTGTGGCGCGATGACGGCGGCGCGTTTCGTCACCACCACCGAGGTCTATCCCGACAGCCCGACGGCCAGCCCGGCCCAGTGCAATGCCGCCCAGGTGGCGGCCGTGAATGCGGCCGTCGAGTTCCTGACCCACGCTTCGAAGGAGTGTTGAACATGTACACGAAGATCCTCGTCCCCATGGATGGCAGCCCGACCGCCGAGTGCGGCCTGCAGGAAGCCCTGAAGCTGGCCAAGGGCAGTTCCACCGCCCTGCTGCTGCTCTATGTGGTCGACCAGTACCCGATGCTGGTGGACTTTGCCGCGGCGGCCAGCTACCAGGAGGTGCAGGATGACCTGCGCCGCTACGGCAAGGAGGTGCTGGCCAAGGCCCAGGCCGCGGCCCAGGCGGTGGGAGTGACGGCCGAAGTGGTGGAACGCGAAGTCATCGGCGGGCGGGTGGCCGATGTGGTGGTGGGCGAGGCCGAGAAGGCCGGCTGCGACCTGATCGTCATGGGCACCCACGGCCGCCGCGGCCTGAGCCGCCTGACCCTGGGCAGCGACGCCGAACTGGTGGTGCGCCACGCCCCGGTGCCGGTGCTGCTGGTGCGTCACAGCGAGGCGCCGCGCTGATCCGCCCCGGCCGCCGGCTCAGCGCGGGCTCAGCCAACGCTGAAGCACCTGCG
Source organism: Ideonella sp. B508-1 (assembly GCF_000333615.1). Taxonomy (GTDB): domain Bacteria; phylum Pseudomonadota; class Gammaproteobacteria; order Burkholderiales; family Burkholderiaceae_C; genus Ideonella. Next base: position 3,632 of record NZ_BADL01000060.1, read on the forward strand.
CCACGCCGGTGGCGTCGCATTCGCCCACGGTGATGGCGGCGCGGGCTTCGTCCGCGCCCAGCCCCTGGGCATGGCCTTGCTGCTGCTTCAGCACCGCCGCGGTCGCTTCGGAAGGGTCCTGCCCGCTGGCGGCTCGCTGGGTCAGTCGCCGCGCCAATTCCTCGGGCCCGGCCTCACAGTGCAGGATGAGCCAGGGGCTGCCCAAGCTTCGCGCCAGGGCGGCAAAGCGCTCGCGCTGGTCACGCCGCAGAAAGGCGGCATCCACGATCACCGGGTAACCGGCCCGCAGCAGCAGGCGGGCCGTGTCTTCCAGCTGTGCAAAGGTGCGCTCGGTGGCCTCGGCGGTGTAGATGTCCAGGCCCTGGGCGCGTGAGTCGTCCAGCGGCCCCAGGCCGAACAGGCGCTTGCGCTCCACGTCCGAGCGCAGGCGCACGGCCCCGGCCGCCTGCAGCAGGGCCCGCGCCCAGGTCGATTTGCCCGAGCCCGACAGGCCGTGGGTGATCAGCAGCGGTGCGCCGCGGCCCGCCTCGGGCGGTGCGGTGTGGCGCAGCGCCCAGCCCAGATGGTCCGGCTCATCGGCGGCCGCAGCGCCGCCCTGCCCTTGCCGCAACCCGGCCACCATGGCCCGCACCAGGGCCCGGTAGACCTCGAAGTAGCGCAGGCCGGTCAGGCCGTCCCAATCGCCGCTATGCGTCAGGTAGCCGTCCAGCAGGGCAAAGGCCAGGTCGCGGCGCCCGCGCACCTGCAGGTCCATGGTCAGAAAGGCCAGGTCGTTCATCGTGTCGATCCAGCGCAGCGCCGGGTCGAACTCGATGCAGTCGAAGGCGGTGGGCCCCTCGGGCAGTTGCACCACATTGCCCAGGTGCAGGTCGCCATGGCCCTCGCGCACAAAGCCCGCGGCCAAGCGATGCTGCCACCAGGGCATGAGCCTCGCCTCCTCTGCGCGAAGCCAAGCCTGCAGTGGCTGGGCCAGTGCAGCGCTGTGCGGCCAGGTGAGGAGCGGGGCCAGCACCTTGGCCGTGGCGGCGGCGATGTCCGCCGGCTGGCCGTGCTCGCCGTCCGCCGTGGCGCGCGGGGCTGCGCCGTGAAAGGCCGCTAGACGCTCGCCCAGCAGCGTCAAGTCCTCCGCGGTCAGCAACCCTTGGGCCAGGCGGGTGGACCACAGTGCGTCGTCGGCAAAGCGCCGCATGTGCAGCGCATGGTCGATGACCGGGCCGCTGGCGCCCAGGGCCGGCGCCTCGGCGGAGCCGGTCACGGGCAGCACGTCCAGATAGATCTGAGGCGCCAGGCGCTGGTTCAGGCGCAGCTCCTCCTCGCAGAAGTGCTGGCGCAGGGCCGGCGTGCTGAAGTCCAGGAAGGCGAGCTTCAGCGGCTTCTTGAGCTTGTAGGCGTCGGTGCCGCAGAACAGCAGCCAGGAAATGTGGGTTTCGGCGCGCGCCACCGGCAGACCGCTGCGCCGGGCCAGAGACCGGGCCAGGCCGTCGGCCAGGGTGTCCGGCGCGCCCATGGCCGTCAGGCGGCCTGCAGGGTCGGGCTGTAGCCCGCCTCGCGCAGGGTTTCCAGCAGCGCGTCGTCGCTCAGCGCCTGGCTGCTCACGCTCACCACGTGGCTGGGCAGGTCGATCTGCAGCGTGGCGGCGGGGTCGGCTTCGGTCACGGCGGCGGTGATGGCCTTCACGCAGTGGCCGCAGGTCATGTCGGGAACGAGGAACTGGCTCATGGCATCTCCTGATGGGGCCGGTCGGCATGACCGGCATGTCGCCACTGTGGCGCTTCCCATCGTGGGAAGGTCAATGCCAGTGTGCCACGCCCGAGTTTGCAGGCGGGGTATGCCGGCCTGGCTTGACCTTCCTATGATGGGAGGCTTGAGGATGCCCTCATTCCTGTTCCCGAGGCGCCCGGCCTGCCGCCGGGCGTGTTGCCATGGCCACCACGACGCACGCATTCAGCATCCAGATCGAAGGCATGAGCTGCGCCTCCTGCGTGATGCGGGTGGAGAAGGCCCTGAAGAAGGTGCCCGGTGTGGCCGAGGCCCAGGTCAACCTGGCCACCGAGCGCGCGCAGGTGACCGGCGGCGCCGAGCTGCAGCTGGCCCCTCTGCTGGCGGCGGTGGAGAAGGCCGGCTACGGCGCCCAGCCCGTGGTCGAAAGCCAGCCCCCCGCCGAGAGCAAGCTGCCCAGCGGCTGGACGGTGCTGGCCAGTGCCGTGCTGACGGTGCCATTGATGCTGCCCATGCTGCTGCAGCTGGCCGGCGTGCACTGGATGTTGAGTGGCCTGTGGCAGCTGGCCCTGGCCACGCCGGTGCAGTTTGGGTTCGGCCGCCACTTCTACCGCGAAGGCTGGAAGGCCGCTCGCGCGGCCAGCGGCAACATGGACCTGCTGGTGGCCCTGGGCACCTCGGCCGCCTACGGCCTGTCGCTCTACCTGCTGTGGCGCAGTTGGGGCGTGGACGACATGCCTCACCTGTACTTTGAAGGCTCGGCGGCGGTCATCACCCTGGTGCTGCTGGGCAAGTGGCTGGAAGCCCGGGCCAAGCGCCAGACCACCGACGCCATCCGCGCCCTGAACGCGCTGCGGCCCGACACCGCCCGCGTGCTGCGCGACGGCCAGGTGCTGGAGCTGCCGGTGGCCCAGGTGGCCGTGGGCGATGTGGTGCAGGTGCGCCCGGGCGAGCGGGTCGCGGTGGACGGGCGGGTCACCGAAGGCCGCAGCCATGTCGACGAGTCGCTGATCACCGGCGAAAGCCGTCCGGTGCTCAAGACGGTGGACAGCCGCGTGACCGGTGGCGCCATCAACGGCGAGGGGGCGCTGACCGTGCGCACCACCGCCATCGGGGCTGAAACCACGCTGGCCCGCATCATCCGGCTGGTGGAATCGGCCCAGGCCGGCAAGGCCCCCATCCAGCGCCTGGTGGATCAGGTGGCGGCCGTCTTTGTGCCGGCCGTGCTCTTGGTGGCCGCCCTCACCTTCACTGCCTGGCTGCTGGCGGGCAGCGACTGGGAGCCGGCGCTGATCAATGCGGTGTCGGTGCTGGTCATCGCCTGCCCCTGCGCGCTGGGCCTGGCCACGCCCACGGCCATCATGGCCGGCACCGGCGTGGCGGCGCGCCACGGCATCCTCATCAAGGACGCCCAGGCGCTGGAGCTGGCCCATGCCGTCACCACCGTGGCCTTCGACAAGACCGGCACGCTGACCGAAGGACGCCCCAGCCTGGTGGCCGTGCTGCCGGCCCCGGGGCAGACCGAGGCCTCGGTGCTGGTGCGGGCGGCCGGCCTGCAGCAGGCCAGCGAACACCCGCTGGCCAAGGCCGTGATGGCCCATGTGGCCGGCCTGTTCCCGGCCGCCCTGCCGGCGGCCACCGAGGTGAGCGCCCTGCCCGGCCGCGGCCTGCAGGGCCTGCTGGGGGGCGAACGCCTGCTGCTGGGCAGTGCCCGCCTGCTGCAGGAACGGGGGCTGGAGGCCGGCTCGCTGGCCGAGGATGCCCGGCGGCTGGAGGACGAAGGCCGCACCGTGTCCTGGCTGCTGCAGTCCACGGAGCAGGCCACCGCGCTGCTGGGCCTGCTGGCCTTCGGTGACGCGGTCAAGCCGGTGGCCCGGGCGGCGGTGGCCCGGCTGCAGGCCTTGGGCGTGCGCACGGTCATGCTGACGGGCGACAACGCGGGCGCGGCCCGGCAGGTGGCGCAGGCCCTGGGCATCGACGAGGTGCATGCCCAGGTGCTGCCCGAGGACAAGGCCCGCATCGTGCAAGGCCTGAAGGCCCAGGGCCAGGTGGTGGCCATGGTGGGCGACGGCATCAACGACGCGCCGGCCCTGGCCGCCGCCGACGTGGGCATTGCCATGGCCACCGGCACCGACGTGGCGATGGAGACGGCCGGCATCACCCTGATGCGCGGCAACCCGGTGCTGGTGGCCGATGCGCTGGACATCTCCCGCCGCACCCACAGCACGCTGCGGCGAGGTCTCTTCTGGGCCTTTGTCTACAACGTGGTGGGCATCCCGCTGGCGGCCTTTGGACTGCTCAACCCGGTGGTGGCCGGTGCGGCCATGGCCTTCAGCAGCGTCAGCGTGGTCAGCAACGCGCTGCTGCTGCGGCGCTGGCGGCCGGCGGCGGCCAGCCACCCCGAAGCGAACGCGGAGACGGCGGCATGAACATCGGCGAGGCGGCCCGTGCCTCGGGCGTGTCGGCCAAGATGATCCGGCACTACGAATCGGTGGGCCTGCTGGCCGCGGCCCCCCGCACCGACGCGGGCTACCGGCAGTACAGCGAGCGCGATGTGCACACCCTGGGCTTCATCCGGCATGCGCGGGACCTGGGCTTCGGCATCCCGCAGATCGGCGAGTTGCTGAGCCTGTGGCAGGATCGGGACCGGTCCAGCCGGCAGGTCAAGGCCCTGGCGCAGGCGCACATCGAGGCGCTGGAGCGCAAGGTGCAGGAGCTGCAGGCCATGAAGACCACCCTGTCCCACCTGGTGGCCTGCTGCCATGGCGACGACCGGCCGGACTGCCCCATCCTCGACGGCCTGGCCCAGGACGAGCCGTCGGGCGCATGCTGTCCACCCCGGCGCTAGCCGGCGCGTTGCTGTCGGGGTCTCCCTTTTCTTGAAAGCTGCAATGCACGCCACCCCGCCCTCGCTCTCTTCGCTTCGCCTGTCCGCCTGGGGGGCCCGCCTGCTGGCCCGGCCGGCGCCCTGCTGCTGGCCGCCTGCGCAGGCTTCGGCTT
>NZ_BADL01000059.1 GCF_000333615.1 Ideonella sp. B508-1
CACCGTGGTGCCGGTGTTGCTGTCCTGGCCGGGCATCGCCCTGGATGCCGAGAACGCGATGGGGGAGACGCCGCTGATGATGGCAGCGCTCAAGGGGCGGGTGGAGGTGATGAACACCCTCATCCAACGCGGAGCCCGCATCAACAAAACGGGTTGGACGCCTCTGCATTACGCTGCCGCGGGCCCCAGCCTCGACGCTGTGGAACTGCTGCTGGCCCATGACGCCGCGCTGGAGGCCATCGCCCCCAATGGCAACACCCCGCTGATGATGGCGGCGGGCTACGGCGCCATCGACAGCGCCCGTCTGCTGCTGCGCCGCGGGGCCGATGCCCGGCCGCGCAACAAGGGCGGGCGCGACGCGGCCGACCTGGCCAAGGCCGCCGACCGCCTGGGTCTGGCCCAGGAGCTGCACGACGCGGCAACAGCAGCGCGCTGAGCAACAAACCGACACATCTGTCGGACAAATTCCGACATAGCGCTTGTCTGCCGGCCGACTTCTTCGAAAAGGCGTGCTTGCCTACAGTTCATTCCATGGTCACCAACCGGCGGCCAACCACGGAGAGAACACCATGCGCCATCAAGAAGTCATCGCGAATCCCTTCCTGATGCTGACCCAGCCGGACTCGATCCTGGCTGCGGTGGAGCGCTCGGAGCGTCTGGGGCACCTGAAGCGCCGCGTGTGCCGTCCGCTGGACCGCCCGCTGATCCCCAAGATCAACCAGGCCGAGCTGAGCGCCTACGACGACGCGATCGACAGCGAAGTCGAGGTGGACCTGCCCGACGACGAGCAAGCCTGACATCAAGCTGCCCCGTGCCCTCAGCCAGGGCGCCGGGTCAGCCGCAGGGACAGCACCCGGTAGCGGGCCGGCAGTCCCTCCGGGGTGCGAAAGCGCTCCATGGCCGCCATCCAGGCCTGCACGGCCCGGCGTCCCCCCAGCCCAGCGCGTGCAGGCTGCATGTGGTGGGCGCCCACGCCTTTGATGGCATTGGCCAGGCTGCGAATGTCAGGGTGGTGATCCACCTCGTCCACGCAGCTTTGCCAGTCCACCGACCACAGCGCTGCGTCCACCTGGGCCAGCAGCGCCTGGGCCGACGGAAAGCGGTGCACATGGTCCAGGTTGTCCACTGTGGCCCAGGCTTGGGCCAGTTCTTGCAGCGTTCCCTCGGCCAGGGTGTTCAGCAGCACCGTGCTACCGGGTTTCAGCACACGGTGAATTTCGGCCAAGGCCGCTGAAAAACTGTCGCACCACTGCAGCGCCAGGCTGGAATAGACCAGGTCAACGCTGGCATCGCCCAGGGGCATGTGCTCGGCGGGCGCGCAAATCCATTCGAAACGGTCGCCCCATTGCGCCCGGGCCTGCGCCAGCATGCCCGAGGCCAGATCCAACCCGATCACCCGAGCCTGCGGATGGGCCTGCTGCAGCGCCGGCAGGCAGTAGCCGGTGCCGCACCCCAGGTCCAGCACGGTGCGCACCGACCCGGGCGCCGCTGCAGGCAGCCGCTCCAGCAATTGAAACGCCAGCCGGCGCTGGAGGAGGGCGCGTTGCTCGTAGGCCGTGGCGGCCTTGCTGAAGGCCTGGGCCACACGGCTTTGCAGGGTGGGGCGCCGCAACTGCTGCCACAGCGCATCGACCACCTGGGCCAGCGCCGGGGCATGGGTCAGGGGCAGGGCGTGCGGGGCATCGGCCAGCACCGACACCTCGCCAGGACGGCCCGTGAGCGAGGCGATGGCCTGGGCGCACGCCACGGGCAGCACAGCGTCCCCTCCCGCCAGAACATGGCGCACCGGAATCGGCGAGGTGCCGAGCGCCTGACGCAGGTCCAGGCGCGCCAACCAATCCAGTTCGGCACGCAGGGTGGAACTGTCCGGTGCCGGCTGCTGGGCATGGGTTTGCAGCCACTTCAGCTGCTGGCGCAACTCGCCACTGGCACAGCCTTTCAGTTCCAGGCCGGCGAAGCGGCGCAGCGTGCCGGCGGCGTCGTCCGCGCCTGCGCAGACCGCGTCGAAGAGTTCCTGCGGAACCCCCGCAGGCCAATCGGCCGCCGCCAGGAACTTGGGTGACGCGGCGACCGTGACCACGCCGGACACCATCCGAGGGGCGGCACGGGCTGCCGCCGCCAGGGCCAGCATGCCACCCAGGGACCAGCCCACCCAGATCGCGCCGACCGGCGCCGACCTCAGAAGCTCGTCGATGACGACGTCCAGATCGTCATCGCTGGCAGGAGACTCACCACAGCCCGGCAGATCAACGGCATGAAGAGCAAACCGATCGCCGAGGACCTCGGCCAGAGGCCGCCAGATCTGGGCGTTGGACGCGAAACCATGGACACAAAACAAAGCGGGCAACCCAGGGTTGCCCATGACGTGCACCTTCAATGCCATGGGGCTAGTGTGCCCGAAGTCCAGGGGCGGGCCTCGGGGAGGGCGTTCAGGCCTGTGCGTCGTTGATACGATCGATGCCGCGCTGAATTGCAGGCCTTGCCCACCATGTCGCTTTCCACCCTTGTCCGCGCCGCGCTTGCGATCGGGTTCCTGCTGGCCGGCGTCGCCCGGGCTGCCGGCCCGCAGACGGTTTACTTTCCCAGCGCGGACGGCAAGACCGAACTGGTCGGCTACCTGTACTCGCCCGGCAGCGGCACCCACCCGGCGGTGGTGCTGCTGCACGGTCGCGCCGGCCCGTACTCCAGCCATGTCAACGCCGAGTGCACGACGGTGGCACGCGGCGTCTCATCGCCCTGCAGCGCAGCGACCTTGTCCAAGCGGCACCAGATGTGGGCCGAGTACTGGGTCGGTCACGGCTACGCGGCGCTGCTGGTCGACAGCTTCGGCCCGCGCGGGCGCGCCCACGGCTTCGGCCGTGGCACGCACGATGACCCCGCACGCGAGGCTGTCAACGAGCGGAGCGTGCGGCCGCTTGACGCCGAGGGGGCACTTGCCTGGTTGGTTGTGCAGCCCGGCGTGAACCCCAGCCGCGTGATGCTCCAGGGCTGGAGCAACGGTGGCAGCACGGTGCTCAACACCGTGCACCGCCAGGCCGAGGCCGGCCGCAAGTCGCCGCGCTTTCGCGCTGCGCTGGCGTTCTATCCGGGCTGCGGCCCGAAGGCGCTGCTGGCGCGCAAGCTGCGGTCCGACCTGCCTCTGCTGATGCTGCTGGGCTCGAACGACGAGGAGGTGAACCCATCGACCTGCCGCGAGGTCGCCGAGCGCTCCACGCCCGCCGTGCCGGTGCAGTGGTACGACGGCGCGACGCACGACTTTGACGATCCGGGCAAAACACGCCAGGGCGTGCCGGCCAACCGGAGCGCGCAGGCCGATGCGCTGCGGCGCGCGTCCGCGTTCTTCGATGCCGCGCCTTGATCCGACAGCAAGCCACCTCGATGTTCGCACCCGGGAGCGCAGGTCTGAGAACGGCCCTCATCTGGTGGTGTGTAGATGCACGACAATGTATATTATGTAAAATAGATTAGGAACGCATTGTATGCGATGGGCAACCATGCCATGGGCTGTTCGCCATCTCTCCTGCGCCTCACGCCAGCTGCCAGTCGGTAGCGGGGTTTTGCAGACCTTCCCTAGTCCCGGGGAGAACTCTCAGTCGTAGGCGAGCGACTCACGATGGCGTCCAATGCACCCTTCCCTCGCGGCAAAGGTCGTCAGGGGCGCGGCGTGCCCTGTCGGCGTGATGCCCTCGGAGGGCGGCCTGGCCGATCAATCATGCTGATCGAGCAACAGTTCAGTTTCCCATCCCTCCCAAGAGCCTGGCAGCGAGCGGATGAGCCGGATATGCGCCAGTTGGCGCGTGCAGGGCACCAACGTGCGAGCGCCGATCGGTACCAGCGGCGCTACCATGCGGGGACTGATCATCCATGTCGATGATCACCGGCCTCGGTCTCGAGCTGGCTTATCACAGTAGAGAAAATATTGATGATCGATCTGATTTGGGGGACGGCCAAAGACAAGCCTGAGGCGTCCAAAGCCCTTGCTGAACAAATCGCTGCGCTCACCGAGCTCACTGGCTACCTCTACATCGGCTACCCAGTCATGGGCTCGCCTACAGGACCGGTGAAGTTCGATGCGCTTCTGGTGTCTGAAGATGTCGGCTTGATTGCATTCGATCTTGTTGAGGGTACTGACCTCGCTGACTACAAGGATCGGCAGGACGCGATTGCTTCCATGCTGGAAGTCAAGCTCAAGCCCTACGCCGAATTGAAGCGAGGGCGTTCACTGAAGTTCGATGTGAATGTAGTGACCTTTGCGCCAGCTAAGGCCGTTGTGCCTGACAGTGAGGGCGAATATTTCGTCAGCAATCTGCAGAACTTTGCAGAGACCGTCAACGAATTCGAGTGGAACGAAGGCGCTGATACATTTAAGAAGTTACTCGCCGCTATTCAGGTGGTGACATCCATTCGCGCGGGAAAGGCAAAACGTGAACCTCGTAAATTTGATTCGCGCGGGGCGCGCCTCAAAAAGATCGAGGGATCGATCGCAAATCTTGATCAGCGACAATCTCAGGCAGTTATTGAGACAGTCGAGGGCATTCAGCGAATTCGTGGCTTGGCAGGCTCAGGTAAGACTATTATTCTGGCACTCAAAGTTGCATATCTCCATGCTCAAAACGAAGACTGGAAGATCGCCGTCACCTTTAATACCCGATCGCTTAAAGATCAATTTAAACGACTGATCAA
>NZ_BADL01000058.1 GCF_000333615.1 Ideonella sp. B508-1
CGCATGACCAGAGCCCGGCCGCCACAAGCGGCCGGGCTTTTCATTTCTGGGGTGGACTCAGCGCAGGCTGCCGACGTAGCGGGCCTGGGCCGACGGGCGCGTGACCGTGCCTGAGCGGGACAGGCGGCTGTCCTCGAAGCCCGAGGCCCGGTCGGAGCGTTCCGCGCTGCGCGTCGCCGCGGCTTGCGGCGGCGCGGGGAAGAGGGCCGCCTGCAGGCGCTGGCCCCATTCCATGAGCTCGGGGTGGGCGGCTTCGGCCAGCGCAATGCGGATGACCTCCCGCGCATATTCGGCGCTGCGCAGCATCCACTCCACGTCGGTCACCCGGCCGATCTTGCGGCGCATGACCACATGCAGGTGGGCGGCCACGGCCAGCTTTTCGCTCTCCAGCATCTTCACACCTCCTGTTGCAACGACCTCATGCCCTGACGGCGTTCCGCCCGGGCCCTCACTCCACCCGTTCGCCGTGCTGGCTCAGATCCAGCCCGTCCTGTTCCTGCTTCTCGGTGACGCGCAGACCGATCACCCAATGGACGATCCACAGGATCAGCGAGGTCACCACGCCGCTGTAGACCAGGGTGGCCAGCACGGCCAGGCCCTGGGTGGCCACCGATCCCTCGACGCCGCCGATCTTGGGGTCGGCCAGCCAGCCTGTCAGCAGGGCTCCGAGGATGCCGCCCACCCCGTGCACACCGAAGACATCCAGCGAGTCGTCCGCACCCAGCAGGCGCTTGAGTCCGGTGGCGCCCCAGTAGCAGCCCACCCCGGCCACCGCGCCGATCAGCACGGCCGAGGCCGGGCCCACAAAGCCCGAGGCCGGCGTGATGGCCACCAGCCCCGCCACGGCACCGCTGCTCAGACCCAGCAGGGTGGGGGTCTTGCGCACCAGCCATTCGGCCAGCATCCAGCTCAGCGCCGCGGCCGCGGCGGCCAGCTGGGTGGCCAGCATGGCCATGCCGGCCCGTCCGTCGGCCGCCGCGGCCGAGCCGCCGTTGAAGCCCATCCAGCCCACCCACAGCAGGCAAGCTCCGGTCATCGTGTAGCCCAGGTTGGAGGGCATCAGCGCCACCTGGCCGTAGCCGCGGCGCGGCCCCAGCACGAAGGCCGCGGCCAGGCCGGCGATGCCCGCGTTGATGTGGACCACGGTTCCGCCGGCGAAGTCCAGCGCGCCCCGCTGTGCCAGCCAGCCGTCGGGGGCCCACACCCAGTGCGCCACGGGGGCATAGACCAGCACCGACCACAGCCCCATGAACCAGAGCAGGCCCGCAAAGCGCATGCGTTCGGCGAAGGCGCCCACGATCAGTGCCGGCGTGATGATGGCAAAACTCAGCTGGAACATGCAGAACACCGCTTCCGGCACGGTGGGGGCCAGCGGGTGCACCGACACCAGGTTCTTCACCTTGTCGAAGTCGAGGGTGCGCAGCCAAGTCGATTCCGGCCCCCCGATCCACGGCGTGCCGGGCATGAAGGCCAGGCTGTAGCCGGCGACGAACCAGATCAGGGTCACCAGGGCGGAGACGGCCAGCACCTGGGCCATGGTGCCCAGGATGTTCTTCTTGCGGACCATGCCGGCGTAGAAGAGCGCCAGGCCCGGCAAGGTCATCAGCAGCACCAGGGCGGTGGCGGTGATCATCCAGGCGGTGTCACCGGCGCTGATCTGTTGCGCGCTCAGCAGGGATGGCAGACCCGGGGTCGGGGGGGCGGCGCCAGGGGCCGCGTCGGCCGCCCAGACGGGGGCCACGCACGACAGCACGCCCGCTCCCAGACCGGCGACCCGCGGCCACCGTCCCCATACTGCCTGTCCCATGCAACGTCCTTCGATTGTTTTGAGGATTTGTGTCCGGACGTAGCAAATCCCGGGCCTGCGCTGGGTGATCGGTTGCCGGGTCATTGGCAGCGCTTTTGCACCAAGACAGGTCGAACCTTCGGGGTTTGAACCCCAAGGTATGCTGCGGCCCCGACTAGCGGAAGAACCTTCTTGACCACCCCGACCCTGACGCCCCAGATGGCCGGCCTGCTGGAGCGCATCCGGCGGACCAAGCGCCCCGCGTTCCATGAGCTCTCACCCGAGATGGCCCGCGCCGCCTATGGCGTGGCGGCCGAGGTGCTCGATCTGCCCCGTGCGCCCCTGGCGCGCGTGGTATCGGTGCAGGTGCCCGTGGCGCCGGGGGTTCAGTGCGCTGCGCGCCTTTTCGCGCCCTCGCACGAGCGCCTGCCCGTGATGCTCTACTTGCACGGCGGGGGCTTCGTGATCGGCGGGCCGGACACCCACGACAGCCTGTGCCGGCAGTTCGCCCTGCGCGCCGGCGTGGCCGTGCTGTCGCTGGACTACCGCCTGGCGCCGGAGCATCGCTTTCCGGCCGCGGTGGACGACAGCTTCGCGGCCCTGCGCTGGTTGGCCACGGAAGGCGCGGCCGCCCTGGGGTTGGACGGCAGCCGACTGGCCGTGGGCGGCGACAGTGCCGGGGGCACCCTGTCGGCGGTCTGCGCCCTGATGGCGCGCGATGCCGGGCTGCCGCTGGCGCTGCAACTGCTGATCACCCCGGGCACCACCGCCCATTGCGACACCCGCTCCCATGAGCTGTTCGCCAACGGCTTTCTGCTGGAGGCCGACAGCATCCGCTGGTTCTTCGACCACTACATCGACGCGGCGCACCGCACCGACTGGCGCTTCGCCCCGCTGCTGGCCCCGGACGTGGACGGCGTGGCACCGGCCTGCTTCATCCTGGCCGAATGCGACCCGCTGGTGGACGAAGGGCTGGCCTATGCCGACCGCCTGCGCGCCAGCGGCGTGGCGGTGGATCTGGAACTCTACCGGGGCGTGACCCACGACTTCATCAAGCTCGGCCGGGCCATCCCGGAGGCCGAGCTGGCCCAGGCCGCTGGCGCGCAGGCCCTGCGACGGGCGCTGCTGGACGCCTGATCGGCGTCAGCGTCGCCGGGTCATCGAGGGCAGGGGCAGCCCCGTCGGGGGCCAGGCGTCCAGGCGGAAGGCGCGCTCATCGGCGATCGGATGCTGGCGTTCGATCATGTGGGTGGTCAGCTTGCGGCCCTGGGCCTCGCAGACCAGCAGGGTCGAACAGCGGGTGCCATAGCGTCCGTCGGGGCTGCGGATGAACACCGGTGAAAGCATGCGCTCCACCGCCGGGCCGACACCGGTCTGGGGCAACTCGGTGTCGGGGGCGGGGGTCTCGTCGGCCAGGGCCTCGAACAGCGTGCTGCACAGCGCGGGCAGCGCCAGGTTCTGCCCCAGGGCCGCGGCCAGCCGCTGCTTGATCCGTTCCACCTTGGGCCAGGGGGTGTCCAGGACCGCATTGCTGAGCCCATGGACCCCGCGGGTCAGGCGCTGCGGGTGCGGATGCAGATTGCTGGTCCAGAAGAATTCACCGGCGGGGAAATCCGCAGCCAGCAGGTTGAAGGGGGCATGCCCGCTCAGGGCCGTTCGAGGCCAGAAGCGATCGGCCGGCAGGTCGCCCCGCAGCCAGCCCAGCGGGATCTGTCCCCGCGAGGGGGCATCGGGGTCGACCGCAAAGGGTTGCCGGACATTGGTCACCAGGGCGAAGCGGCCGGCTTGACTCAGTCCCATCCAGGTGCCGCCGGCCCGCAGATCCCGTCCGGACAGCACGGGAGGGCCTTCCGGCCAGGGGGACCACCAGTCCAGCGCCTGGCTGGGGCGGTCCATGTATTCGTCGCGGTTGGAGGCCACCACCAGGGGGTAGCGGCGGCTCAGGCCCAGCGCGACGCCTACGAGGCACATGGCACGAACCTCTCCACATGGCGAGGCCCCTGCACCCAGGGTTGGACATCCCGGGCGGCTTCGGCCAGCGCGGTGTCGAAGTCCAGGTTTGCCCTGGCTTTGACCGAGGCGGGGGCGCGCGGCGTGAACCGGTAGGTCTCCATCAGCGTGAGTCGTCCTGCTGCCGTTCCGGGCGCTTCCAGCCGCTGCAGAACGCGGGCACTCAGGCCGGGCCAATCGTGCTGCAGACGCTGCTGAAAGCCGATGACGGCTTCCAGTGCCTGGGGCAGGTCAGCCGTCGCGATCTGATAATAGATGAACCATTCCGCCGCCAGCCGCCCGGGCGGCGGCGCTTCGGCCGGGCTTTCGTGACTCATGCCTCATCTTGAGGAACGGCATAGGGCAGGGCGCGCACCTGCAGGGCAGGGCCCTGGGCACTGCCCAGATGCAGTTCGCCGGCCAGCGCGGCGCGCTTGACCTCGGCAAAGGCCTCCCAGCCCTGGCCATCGGCCGAGGCCGCCAGTGCGATCTGGCCCGCGGGCTGTTCAGGCTCGCTGGCCAGGAAGATCTCCTGCCCGGCCTGCATTGGGGCCTGGGTCGCCAGCAGGGCGCCACGGCGCTTGAGCGTGCCGCGGTACTGGCTGCGGGCCACCACCTCCTGGCCGGGGTAGCAGCCCTTCTTGAAGTTCACGCCGCCCACCAGTTCGAAGTTGACCATCTGGGGCACGAAGGCCTCGCTGGTGGCCGCGACGATGCGGGCCACGCCGCTGCGCACCTCCAGCACTTGCCAGGCCTGCAGGGACAGCGCGGGCAACTGGGCCGGGGTCTGGTCGGCCGGGCCGGCCCACAGGCAGCGCACGGTGCCGTCCACATCGGGCAGACGGACCACCTGGGCGTCCTTCACCCGGCTCACGCCCCAGGCTTGCGCGGGCAGATCGGTGCCCAACCATTGCTGTGCCGCGGGCCCGGCCAGGCCCCACAGCGCCACATCGTCGGCCTGGCTGAGCTTGCACTGCGCGCGCATCACGAACATGGACAGGCGCTTGAGGGTCGGCGGCAGCACATCGGCGCTGCAGGCGAGCAGCCAGTCCTCGGCGCCGGCCACCTGCCAGGCCACGAAACTGGCCAGCAGCCGGCCCTTGGGCGAGCAGTAGCCGGCCAGGCGGGCCTGGGTGGCCCCTGCCGACGCCAGCTCATTGGTCAGCTGCCCCTGCAGAAAGGTCACTGCATCGGCACCGCGGGCCCGGATCAGGCCCCAGTCGGCCAGGGGCACGGCCCCGGACAGCGCGGGGGACAGAGGGGTGTCTTCAGGGGTGGGAGCAGGGGCGGCAGTCATGGCGGCGATTATCATCGCGCCCCATGCTTGAGCAGGATTCAGGGTCTCGCGGCGCGAGGGGTGTGCATACATGATGAAGCGGATCAAGGCCCTGCTGTCGGGCCTGCTGCTGGTGCTGATCGCGGGCGCGGCCCTGGGGGTCTGGTGGGTCCAGCGCCCGCTGCCCTTGCGGGGCGAGCGCGTCGAGGTGTCGATCGAGCCGGGCACGCCCACGCGCGAGATCGCCCGCCAGTGGGTGCAGGCCGGGGTCGACGTGCCGCCCTGGCTGCTGTACGAGTGGTTTCGCTGGTCCGGCAAGGCCCGGCGCATCCAGGCTGGCAGCTACGAGATCGAGACCGGTGCCACGGCGTACAGCCTGCTGGACCGCATGGTGCGGGGCGATCAGATCCTGCAGACCCTGCGCCTGATCGAGGGCTGGAACTTCCGCCAGGTGCGCGAGGCCCTGGCCAAGGCGCCGCACCTGCGGCACACGGTGGATGCGATGAGCGACGCCCAGTTGGCGGTCGAACTGGGGCTGAACGCCCCGACGGTGGAGGGCTGGCTGTTCCCCGACACCTATGCCTACAGCCCGGGCGTGAGCGATGTCACTGTGCTGCGCCGCGCTGCCGAGGCCATGCAGGTGACCCTGGCCCAGGCCTGGGCCCAGCGCGACCCCGCCAGCCCGCTCAAGTCTCCGGCCGAACTGCTCACGCTCGCCTCCGTGGTCGAAAAGGAGACCGGCAAACCCGAGGATCGCCCGATGGTGGCGGCGGTCTTCAACAAACGCCTGCGCATCGGCATGCCCCTGCAGTCGGACCCGACGGTGATCTACGGCATGGGCGAGCGCTTTGACGGCAACCTGCACCGTGACGACCTGACCACCGACACGCCCTGGAACACCTATGTGCGCCGCGGCCTGCCACCCACGCCCATCGCCCTGCCGGGGCGCCAGGCCCTGCTGGCCACGGCCCGGCCGGCCGCATCCCAGGCGCTCTACTTCGTGGCCAAGGGCGACGGCAGCAGCGCCTTCAGCGACAACCTGACGGACCATAATCGCGCGGTGAACCAGTATCAGAGAGGCGGGAGCCGGTGAGCGCGCCCGCACGATTCATCACCTTCGAGGGCATCGACGGTGCCGGGAAGTCCTCGCACATCGAGGCGGTGGCCCAGGCGCTGGAGCAGGCCGGGCACCGGCTGCTGCGCACCCGCGAGCCCGGCGGCACGGAACTGGCCGAGCGTCTGCGCGAGCTTTTCTTGCATGAGCGCATGGACGCGCTGACCGAGGCGCTGCTGGTCTTTGGCGCCCGCCGGGACCACTTGGTGCGCTGCATCGAGCCCGCCCTGGCCGAGGGCTGCACCGTGCTGTGCGACCGTTTCACCGACGCCACCTTCGCCTACCAGGGCGCGGGCCGGGGCTTCGATCTGGCCGTGCTGGGCCAGTTGGAAAGCTGGGTGCAGCAGGGGCGTCAGCCCGACCTGACCCTGTGGTTCGACGTGGCGCCCGAGATCGCCGCGGCCCGCCGGGCCGGGGCCCGGGCACCAGACCGGTTGAGAGCGAAGAGAGCGCCTTCTTCGAGCGCGTGCGCGCCGGCTACGCGGCGCGTGCGCCGGCGTCGCCCCAGCGCTTCGTGCGCATCGACGCCGGCCAGAGCCTGGAGGCGGTGCGCGCCGATGTGCTGGCCACCGTGCGGGCTCGCACGGCCGCGCCCGGGAGCGCAGCGTCGTGATGCGCAACGAGAAGGATCTGCCCTGGCTGGCCGAGCCCCTGGCCGCCTGGCGCGATGGCCAACGCGGCCATGCGCTGATTCTGCACGGCGGCTTTGGCTCCGGCCTGTTCGAGCTGGCCCTGCGTCTGGCCCAGGCCTGGCTGTGTGAGCAGCCGCCCGGCCCCTGCGACCAATGCCCCAGCTGCCACCTGGTGCTGGCGCGCACCCACACCGACCTGAAGGTCGTGATGCCCGAGACCTGGGCGCAGGCCCTGCAATGGGGCGCCAGCGAGGGGGAGGGCGAGCCGGCCGACGGCGAGGGCAAGTCCAAGAAGAAGCCCAGCCGGGAGATCAAGGTCGAAGCCGTGCGCCAGGCCATCGACTGGGCCCACAGCAGCTCCGGCCGCGGCCGTGGCAAGGTGCTGGTGTTCTTCCCGGCCGATGCGATGAACACCGTGTCGGCCAATGCCTTGCTCAAGACCCTGGAAGAACCAGGGCAGGGCGTGCGCATCCTGCTGGCCGTGGAGGACCCGGAGCACCTGCTGCCCACCATCCGCAGTCGCTGCCAGCGCCTGCGCCTGGTGCCGCCGGCCCCGGCCGAGGCGCTGGACTGGCTGAACCGCCAGGGCGTGAAGGATGCCGACACCCTGCTGCAGGCCGCCGGTGGCGAGCCGCTGGCCGCCCAGGCCCTGGCCGCTGATGGCGTGACCGGTGCCCAGTGGAGCAGCCTGCCGGCCCAGTTGGCCCAGGGCGATGCGCGCTGGCTGTCCACCTGGCCCGTGCCGCAGGCGGTGAAGGCGCTGCAGCAGCTCTGCCACGACCTGATGGCCCATGCGGTGGGGGCGCCACCGCGCTACTTCCCGGCCGCCAGCCTGCCACGCGTGGGCGACGCCAGTGCGCTCGTCCAATGGAGCCGCGAACTGGCGCGCGTCAATCGCCATGCCGACCATCCCTGGCAGGCGCCGCTGCTGATCGAGGCCATGATGGCCCAGGGCCGCACCGCCGTGCAGGCAGCTGGCGGCCGGCGTGGCTACACTTGATCCATGAGCGATACCGACAGCAGAAGCCCCGGGCTGCCCGCAGGGGCACCCGCCGTCTCCGGCCGGCCCAGCGTGATCCAGCTGGTGTTCCGCGAGAAGGGGGCGCTCTATGCGGCGTACATGCCCTTCTTCACCGAGGGCGGGCTGTTCGTGCCCACCAACCGCGAGTACCAGCTGGGCGATGACATCTACCTGCTGCTGTCCCTGCCGGGCGACCCGCAGCGTTACCCGGTGGCGGGCAAGGTGGGCTGGCTGACGCCGGCCAACACCTCGGGCGGACGCACGCAAGGCGTGGGCGTGCGCTTCCCCGGCGACGAGAAGACGCGGGCGCTGAGGGTGCGGATCGAGGAGATCCTGGGCACCTCGCTGTCGTCCTCCAAGCCCACGCAGACGCTCTGAGCGCGTCCCATTCCTTTTGCCGGCCGCAGGACGATCCCAGCGGCCATGCCTGTTTCTCCTGCCATGTTCGTCGATTCGCACTGCCACCTCAGCTTTCCTGAACTGAAGGAGAACCTGCCCCGGATCCGCGCCGACATGGCGCAGGCCGGGGTGGGCGCGGCGCTGTGCATCAGCACCCGCAAGGATGAGATTGCCGAGGTGGTGACCCTGGCCGAGACCGATGCCGCCTGGTGGGCCAGCGCCGGCGTTCACCCCGACACCGAGGACGAGCCCGAGATCAGCGAAGCCGAGTTGCTGCAATGGGCGGCCCACCCCAAGGTGGTGGCCATCGGCGAGACCGGGCTGGACTACTACCGACTGAACGGCCGCACGGTGGCCGACATGGCCTGGCAGCGCGAGCGCTTCCGGGTGCACATCCGCGCCTCCCAGGCCAGTGGCCTGCCGCTGATCATCCACACCCGCAGCGCCAGCGAGGACACCCTGGCCCTGCTGCACGAGGCCGCCGCCACCGGGCCGGCGCCGCGCGGCGTGTTCCATTGCTTCACCGAAACCCGCGAAGTGGCCCGTGCCGCCCTGGACCTGGGCTTCCTGATCTCCTTTTCCGGCATCGTCACCTTCCGCAATGCCGAGGAGCTGCGCGAGGTGGCCCGCATGGTGCCGCTGGACCGCTGCCTGATCGAAACGGACAGCCCCTACCTGGCGCCGGTGCCTTTCCGGGGCAAGACCAACACCCCGGCGCTGGTGCCCCATGTGGCGGCCGAGCTGGCCAAGCAGAAGGGCCTGTCGGTGGAGGCGATTGCCGAGGCCACGAGCCACAACTTTGAGCAGCTGTTCGGCGTGCAGCTGCCCACCACGGGAGCGGCCGCATGAAGCGACGCACTTGCTTGCAGGGCGGCGCAGGGCTGCTGCTGGCCGCCACGGGCTGGCCGCACGGGC
>NZ_BADL01000057.1 GCF_000333615.1 Ideonella sp. B508-1
CGGGCTTGCTGCCCATGGTCTCGCAGCCGAACCAGTTGCCGGTGCGACCGAAGCCGCAGATGACCTCGTCGGACACCAGCAGGATGCCGTACTTGTCGCAGATGCGCTGAATTTCGGGCCAGTAGGTCTTGGGCGGAATGATCACGCCGCCGGCGCCCTGGATCGGTTCGCCGATGAAGGCCGCGACCTTCTCGGGGCCGACTTCCAGGATGCGTTCCTCCAGCCAGCCCGCAGCCACCTTGCCGAACTCGTCCGGGTTCATGTCGCCGCCCAGCTCGTACCAGAAGGGCTGCTGGATGTGGGTGATGTTGGGGATCGGCAGGCCGCCCTGGGCGTGCATGTAGGCCATGCCGCTGAGCGAGGCGCCGGCCATGGTGGAACCATGGTAGCCGTTCTTGCGGGCGATGATGACCTGGCGCTCCGGCTGGCCTTGCAGGGCCCAGTAGTGGCGCACCAGACGCACCACCGTGTCATTGCTCTCCGAGCCCGAGGTGCCGTAGAACACATGCTTGAACTGCGGCGGCGTGACCTGGGCCAGCAGCTCGGCCAGCTCGATGGCCGGGATGGTCGAGGTCTGGAAGAAGGCGTTGTAGTAGGGCAGCTCCTTCATCTGGCGGTTGGCCGCCTCGATCAGCGAAGGCTGGCTGTAGCCGGTGTTCACGCACCACAGGCCGCTCATGCCGTCGAGGATCTTGTGACCCTCGCTGTCCCAGAGGTAGATGTTCTCGGCCTTGGTGATGATGCGCGCGCCCTTCTTGGCCAGCGCGGCCGTGTCGGTGAAGGGATGCAGGAAGTGCGCCGCGTCGGCCTGCTGCCATTCACGGGTGCTGCGGCGGGTGGCCTGAGCGGGGGCCTGGATGACGATGTTGTTTTGCATGGACTTTCCTTGATGTCGGGGATTGGCGCGAAGCGCATCAAGCTCCTGGCGCGGATCCGGCTTGGCCGGTCCGCTGCCGGCGTCCCCTCGGGGGGCAGCGACCGGCAGGGAGCGTGGGGGCCTTACACATGCAGCAGCAGGTGCTCGCGTTCCCAGGGCGAGATCACCTTCATGAATTCGGCGTGCTCGATCTCCTTCACCTCGGTGTAGACCGTGACGAAGGCTTCACCCAGCACACTGGCCAGGTCCTTCTCGGCGCGCAGCAGTTCCAGGGCTTCGCCCAGGCTGCGCGGCAGCTGGTAATCGCCCAGGTAGGCGTCGCCCTTGCACTCGGGCGAGGGCTGCACCTTGTTCTTGATGCCCAGGTAGCCGCAGGCCATCGTGGCGGCCAGGGCGACGTAGGGGTTGGCATCGGCGCCGATCACGCGGTTCTCGATGCGGCGCGCGGCCGGCGAGGAGATGGGCGAGCGGATGCCCACGGTGCGGTTGTCGATGCCCCACTGGATGTTGATGGGCGCGGCGGTGAAGCGGGCCAGGCGGCGGTAGCTGTTCACATAGGGGGCGAACAGGGCCATGGCCGCGGGGATGTACTTCTGCAGGCCGCCGATGTACCAGAAGAACTCCTGGCTGGGGCTGCCGTCCTCGTTGCTGAACAGGTTGCGGCCGGTCTTGGTGTTCACCACGCTCTGGTGGATGTGCATGGCGCTACCCGGCTCGCCAGCGATGGGCTTGGCCATGAAGGTGGCGAACATGTCGTGGCGCAGCGCGGCCTCGCGCACCGTGCGCTTGAAGAAGAAGACTTCGTCGGCCAGGCCCAGCGGGTGGGCGTGGAAGAAGTTGATCTCCATCTGACCGGCGCCGATTTCGTGGATCAGCGTGTCCACGTTCAGCTCCATCTTGTCGCAGTAGTCGTAGATGTCCTCGAACAGCGGGTCGAACTCGTTGACCGCGTCGATGGAGTAGGCCTGGCGCGAGGTTTCCGAGCGGCCGCTGCGTCCCACCGGCGGCTTCAGCGGCATGTCGGGGTCGGTGTTGCGGGCCACCAGGTAGAACTCCAGCTCCGGCGCCACCACCGGGTCCCAGCCCTCGGCGGCGAACAGGTCGCAAACGCGGCGCAGCACCGAGCGGGGGGCGAAGGGCACCAGCTTGCCGTCGCGGTCGTAGCAGTCGTGCACCACCTGGGCGGTGGGGTCGGTGGCCCAGGGCACGATGCGCACGGTGGCCGGGTCCGGCCGCAGGTGCATGTCGTGGTCCATGGGGCTGATCACGTCGTAGTACGGTCCCTCTTCAGGGAACTCGCCGGTCACGCCCATGGCCACCACGGCCTCGGGCAGCCGCATGCCGCGGTCTTCGGTGAACTTCTCGCGGGGCAGGATCTTGCCGCGGGCCACACCGGTCAGGTCGGGCACCAGGCATTCGATCTCGGTGACGTGATGTTGGTTGAGCCAGTTTTCCAGCTCGAGGAAATTGAAATGTTCTTTGCTGGCCATGAGGCACCTGCTTCTGAAACGTGACGCACGGATTGCCGCCTGGGGTCAGGCGCCGGGCCGCGCGGGCCCCGGTCGGTTCCGGCCTGCCGCCGGAGGGCGCCGATCACCTCAACGGTGCGGTGCCCGGTGACTCTCCTGGGCCTTGCCCATCTGGTAGGCCTGGCAGGCCTGACCGAAGGCGGTGAGCATGGCCACCGATTGCGGGTTGTCGGCCGCCAGCCATTCCGGGTGCCACTGCACGCACAGGCTGAAGCCTGGGGCGTCGGCGACCGAGAAGGCCTCCACCAGTCCGTCGGGGGCGCGGGCTTCCACCCGCAGTCCCGGCGCCAGTTGCTTGACGGCTTGTCCGTGGACCGAATTGACCTGGAAGGCGCCTGCGCCCACCACCTGCTCCAGCACGCCACCAGGCACCACCTGTACCGGGTGGGCCGGGCCGTACTGCACGGCGGCGGGTTGGCCCTCGGGGGCACGGTGGTCATCGTGGCCCTCGACCTCCTGCACCGCCTGGTACAGCGAGCCGCCCAGGGCGACGTTGGTCTCTTGCGTGCCGCGGCAGATGCCGAACAGCGGAATGCCCAGGGCCAACACACGGCGGATCAGCGGCAGGGTCCAGCTGTCCCGGGCCGGGTCCAGCGGCAGGGCCGGGTTGTGCACCTCTTCGCCGAAGTGGCTGGGGTGGACATTGGAGGGCGAGCCGGTGAGCAGCACGCCATCGGCCAGGTCCAGCAGTACCTCGATCTCCGCCGCGTCTGCCGAGGGCACGATCAGCGGGGTGGCGCCGGCCAGACGCACGGCGTCCAGGTACTTCTTGCCGGCGATGTAGAAGGGATGTTCGCCCAGCATGCGGTTGCACGCCGGCACCAGCACCAGGGGTTTGCGGGGAGCGGCGGCCGTGGTGGTCGCTGCGATCGAGGCGGTCTCAGTCATGTCGTTCATGGTCCGTGTCACCCCAGCAGGTCGCGCAGGCGGTACCAGGCCATGCCGAGCACCAGCGCAGGCGTGCGCAGCAGGCGGCCCCCTGGGAAATCATGGTGCTTCAGCCGGGCGAAGACGTCAAAGCGGCTGGCGTCGCCGTTCATCGCCTCGGCCACCAGGCGGCCGGCCAGGCCGGTCAGCGCCAGCCCGTGGCCGGAGAAGCCTTGCAGGTAATAGAGGTTGTCGCGCAGCCGTCCGAAGTCCGGCGCGCGGTTCATCGTGATGTCCACGAAGCCACCCCAGGCGTACTGCACCTTCACGTCCTTGAGCTGCGGGAAGGTCTGCACCATGCGGCGACGCATGCTCTCGGCCAAGTTGGGCGGGGTGACCGTGCTGTAGCTCACCCGGCCGCCGTAGAGCATGCGGTGGTCGTTGGTGGTGCGCAGGTAGTCCAGCACGAAGTTGGTGTCGCACACCGCCGAGCGGGTCGGGATCAGGCTGTCGGCCAGGGCCGGGTCCATGGCCTCGGAGCAGACGATGTAGGTGCCGACCGGCATGATGCGGCGCTCCAGGGGCTCGGCCACACCCTGCAGGTAGACATTGCCGGCCAGCAGCACCTTCTTGGCGCGCAGCGTGCCGCGGGCGGTGCGCAGGGTGATGACCGGGCCGGTCTCCAGCGCGGTGACGGGCGTTTCCTCATGGATGCGCACCCCCGCGGCCGCCGCGGCGCGGGCGATGCCCAGCGCGTACTTGAGCGGGTGCAGGTGCCCGGACTGCGGGTCGTACAGGCCGCTGTGGTAGCGCGGGCTGGCCACCCAGCGGGACATGTCGGCAGCCGGGATGCGGGTGAATTCGGCCTGGTAGACCTGGGCCATGCGGTCGGCCCACTGCATCAGCTCGGCACCCTTGCGGGCGTTGGTGGCCACGCCGATATAGCCCTGGCGCCATTCGGCGTCGATCTGGAATTGCTGCATGCGCGTCTGCAGCAGTTCCAGCGCCTCCAGGGACATGGACCAGACGCGACGGGCATCGTCGAGCCCGAGCTGGTCTTCGATCACCGACTGGTCGCAGGCCAGACCGTGGATGGCCTGGCCGCCGTTGCGGCCGCTGGCACCCCAGCCCACCTGCTTGGCTTCCAGCAGCGTCACCTGGTGTCCCATGCGGGCCAGGTCCAGAGCGGCCGTCAGGCCGGCAAGACCGCCTCCCACCACGGCGACATCACAGTCGGAGGAGCCATCCAGCGGGGCAAAGCGCGCATTGCGCTGGGCCGTGGCGGCGTAATAGGAATCGCGGGCGAGATCTTGGTCGACGCTCAGAAAGCTCATACGGTGGGCGCTAGGCAGTTCCTCGGGATGATCGGGTTCGGTTCGAGCGGTGAGTTGACGCGGTGTTGTTGTGGGTGCGTCTTGGGAAATGAGTCTACCCAGGCAGGCGCGCAATGTGCTTGCGCCTTGATGCGGGAAGAACCCTGTATCGCGCAATTTTGTGCGACGTATATTAGTGACAGAGAAATATTATGCGAAGTACTGCCAAAACACCGCAATTGGATGCGATGGACCGCGCCATCCTGGATGAGCTGCAGGACGACGGCCGGCTCTCCAACGTGGAGCTTGCCCAGCGGGTGCATCTGTCCCCCTCGGCCTGTCTGCGGCGCGTCAAGCAACTGGAAGACGAGGGCGTCATCTCCCAGTACGTCGCGCTGCTCAATGCCAAGGCCGTGGGGCAGCACGGCACCAGCTTCACCATCGTGAACCTGGAGTCCATGAGCAACAACCTGCTGGAGGCCTTCGAGCAGGCGGTGCGGGACGAGCCCTCGGTGCTGGACTGCTACTACGTGGCCGGCGCCAATGACTACCTGATCCGCTTCACCTACCGGGATGCCGAGGACCTCGAGCGCTTCCACACCGAGGTGCTGATGCGCCTGCCCGGCGTCGAGCGCTCGAATTCCATCCTGGTGCTGCGCACCGTCAAGAAGACCACCAAGCTGCCGCTCTGAAGCGCGGGGCAGGGGCGCTCAGGCGGCTTCCTGCGCCCAGTGGGCGCGGCGCTGGGCCGTCTGGGTGCGGGCCTCGGCCTCGCGGCGGCGCGCCTCGGGGTAGACCATCGACTCTTCCAGGGCGATGTGCTCGTGGTGCAGCTGGGTGAACACCTCGATCATGGCGCGCAGCAGATCCACGTCCACCCAGGTGTGGCCCTGGGAGAGGGCGTCCAGCAGCGGACTGAGCTCGCGCCAGTTCTGTTCGATCCAGCCATGGTCCTGGCGCAGCTGGGCGACCTGTTCCGCCAGCAGGGCATCACCGCTGGCCAGCAGGACCGGGAAGATGTGCCGCTCTTCTTCGTCGTGGTGGGTGCGCCCGACCTCTTCGAAGAAGCGGTGGATGCCGCCGGCCAGGGTCTGCGCAGTCTCGTCCACCCCCTCGGTCTCCAGGCGGCGCACCAGGGTCTCCAGATCCTGCAGCGTCAACATCATGCGGTGATGGGTGCCTTCCAGGCGCTCGATGGGAGGCAGCGCCCCCCGTCGAGTCGCGCGCACGGGCAGCGGTGTGGGAAGGGTATGCGCCATGGGGACCTCCTTCGTCGCAAGGGATGCGGTGAGGTCCATTGTTCTCGGCGGGGGGCGACCCGACTTGCGCCGGATCAACCCCGCCGGGACTCAGGGGCGCCGCGAAGCCAGGCGTCCGCAGAGGTAGGTCCACACCAGCTGTGCCGCCACCAGGCTGGTCAGCTCGGCGTGGTCGTATGGGGGCGCCACCTCCACGCAGTCCATCCCGACAAAGGGCAGGTCCGCCAGTTCTTCCAGGATGGTGAAGACCTGGTTGCTGCTCAGGCCGGCCGGTTCGGGCGTGCCGGTGCCAGGCGCAAAGGCCGGGTCCAGGCAGTCGATGTCCAGGCTGAGGTACAGCGGCGGGTGGCCACAGTCCGCCAGACGCTGGCGGATGCTGTGCAGCATCGGCGCCAGCTGGGCCGGGCTCTCCAGACCGCGCAGGGCCCGGGCGGTGAAGATCTGGCCGCCCTGGTCCTGCACGTACTCGCGGGCCTCGCGCACGCCGGAGGAGCGGATGCCGATCTGGGTGAAGCAGTCGGCCCGCGCCAGGCCTTCCTGGATGGCTTCGTAGACCCAGGTGCCATGGCCACTGGGCTCGCCGAAGTGATCTTCCCAGGTGTCGCAGTGGGCGTCGAAGTGGATCACCGCCAGCGGCTCGCCGAAGTGCTCGCGGTAGGCCCGCAGCAGCGGCAGGGTGATGGAATGGTCTCCGCCCAGCCAGATCATGTGGTGCTTCTCCAGCAGGGTGGGCAGCAGCGGCGCCAGGGCGGCGCGCATGGCCTCGATGCCGGTGTTGGGCAGATCCAGGTCGCCCAGATCGCCCAGCCGGTCGATGGGGGAGACATCGAACAGAGGGTGGGTGGCGTCGCACAGCATCTGGCTGGCCTGGCGGATGGACCGTGGCCCGAAACGGGCCCCGGGGCGGTTGGTCACCGAGCCATCCCAGGGGATGCCGGCGATGGCGAAGGGCTGTTGTTGGGCGGGTGCGGCACCGATGAAGCCGCTTTGGGTGAGATAGGGGAATCCGGACATGTGTGTCTCCGGGGGGATGCACAGCGCCTTGGCCATCCTGAGGCGGGCTGTGCGGGGCGGATGTTAGCCAAGCGGAGCCGGTCGCCGTGAGAGGACCCGCTCGTGCGGTGCTTTTCCGTCATGCGGGCTGTTCACTCCACATCGTGAAATTTGACGCTCTTGCAGTGCAGCAAAATTTTTCATCACGGAAAAATTCGTTCCGCATTGAGAAATTGTCAAGGTAAGCTATTGATTTTTAATTGAAAGAAATTTGGTCTTATATAAGACATAAGTCTTTCTCGGCCGACGGCACGGGCGTACGCTTCTCTCCAACGTGTTCCCCTTTTCATGGATCTTTTTTGAGGAGCTTGAGATGACCCGACTGACCCGCGAACAGCAAATTGCCGCCCTGGAAAAGGATTGGGCTGAGAACCCCCGCTGGAAGAGCGTGAAGCGTGGCTACAGCGCCGCGGACGTGGTGCGTCTGCGCGGCAGCCTGCAGCCCGAGTACACCCTGGCCCAGGCCGGCGCCAAGAAGCTGTGGGAGAAGGTCAACGGCGGCGCCAAGAAGGGCTACGTGAACGCCTTCGGCGCGATCACCGCCGGTCAAGCCATGCAGCAGGCCAAGGCGGGCCTGGAGGCCGTGTACCTGTCGGGCTGGCAGGTCGCCGCCGACGGCAACACCTCCGAAACCATGTACCCCGACCAGTCGCTGTACGCCTACGACTCGGTGCCCACCATGGTCCGCCGCATCAACAACACCTTCAAGCGCGCCGACGAGATCCAGTGGTCGCGTGGTGTGAACCCCGGCGACGAAGGCTTCGTCGACTACTTCCTGCCCATCGTGGCCGATGCGGAAGCCGGTTTCGGCGGCGTGCTGAACGCCTTCGAACTGATGAAGAACATGATCGCCGCCGGTGCCGCGGGCGTGCACTTCGAAGACCAACTGGCCGCCGTGAAGAAGTGCGGCCACATGGGTGGCAAGGTCTTGGTGCCGACCCAGGAAGCCATCGAGAAGCTGATCGCCGCGCGTTTCGCTGCCGACACCATGGGCGTGTCCACCCTGATCCTGGCCCGTACCGACGCGGAAGCCGCCAACCTGCTGACCAGCGACCACGACGCCAACGACAAGCCCTTCTGCACCGGCGAGCGCACCCAGGAAGGCTTCTACCGCGTCAAGAACGGCCTGGAGCAGGCCATCAGCCGCGGCGTGGCCTATGCGCCCTACGCCGATCTGGTGTGGTGCGAAACCGGCACGCCGGACCTGGGCTTTGCCCGTGAGTTCGCGCAGGCCGTGCACGCCGCCTGCCCGGGCAAGCTGCTGAGCTACAACTGCTCGCCGTCCTTCAACTGGAAGAAGAATCTGGACGACCGCACCATCGCCCGCTTCCAGGACGAGCTGTCGGCGCTGGGCTACAAGTACCAGTTCATCACCCTGGGCGGGCATCACATCAACTGGGT
>NZ_BADL01000056.1 GCF_000333615.1 Ideonella sp. B508-1
CTGGACATCGCGCCGGAGGTCAAGCGCCTGCAGCCCGTGCTCAAGGAGGCGGAGGAGGCCACTGGCGTGGACGCCGAGCTGCTCAAGGCCATAATCACGGTGGAGTCGGGTTTCAACCCGGAGCTGGTGTCGCCCCGCGGCGCCATCGGCCTGATGCAGATGACGCCGGACGCAGCCGACCGCTACGCCACCAAATCGGAAGCCCAGGCGCCGGCCGAGCAGCGCATGCGCAACCCGCGACTGAACATCCTGACCGGGGCGCGCATGCTGGCCGACCTGACCCGCCGATATGGCGGGGTGGACGTGGCCCTGGCCGCCTGGAACGCCGGCGAAGGCAATGTGCGCCGCGCCGGTGGCAAGATGCCGCCTTTCGAAGAAACGCGGGCCCATGTGCACATGGTGCTCGAGCTTTACTGGACCCTGCTGCAGCAACGCATGCAGACGGGCGCCCGCCAGCTCAAGCTGGTGGGCTGGAACGAAGGGGCGCAGCCCGTGCGCTGAGCCCGACCGAGATCGATGGAACAGACTTCCCTGAGCTTTCAAGCCGGCGACGGCGACGGATCGAACGACATCGCCCTGGCGCACTACGCCGAGCGGGCCTACCTCGAGTACGCGCTGAGCGTCGTCAAGGGCCGGGCGCTGCCCGACGTCTGCGACGGTGCCAAGCCGGTGCAGCGGCGCATCCTCTACGCCATGCAGCGCATGGGCCTGGGCTGGGCCGGTGGCGCGCCCAAGCCGGTCAAGAGCGCCCGCGTGGTGGGCGATGTGCTGGGCCGCTTCCACCCGCACGGCGACCAGGCCGCCTACGACGCCCTGGTGCGCATGGCGCAGGATTTTTCGCAGCGCTACCCGCTGATCGACGGCCAGGGCAACTTCGGCAGCCGCGATGGCGACGGTGCCGCGGCGATGCGCTACACCGAGGCGCGCCTGTCGCCCATCGCCCGCCTGCTGCTCGATGAGATCGACGAGGGCACGGTGGAGTTCGTGCCCAACTACGACGGCTCCACCGAGGAACCCAGGCAGCTGCCGGCGCGCCTGCCCTTCGTGCTGCTCAACGGGGCCTCCGGCATTGCCGTGGGCCTGGCCACCGAGATCCCCAGCCACAATCTGCGCGAGGTGGCCACGGCGGCGGTGGCGCTGATCCGCAACGATCAGCTGCCCGACGACGAGCTGTTCGCCATGCTGCCCGGCCCGGACTTCCCGGGTGGCGGCCAGGTCATCTCCAGTGCGGCCGACATCCGCGCGGCCTACAGCAGCGGCCGCGGCAGCCTGAAGGTGCGCGCCGTCTGGAAGATCGAGGATCTGGCGCGCGGCCAGTGGCAGCTGGTGGTCACCGAGCTGCCGCCGGGCACCAGTGCGCAGAAGGTGCTCGAAGAGATCGAGGAACTGACCAACCCCAAGGTCAAGGCCGGCAAGAAGGCGCTGACCGCCGAACAGACCCAGCTCAAGGGCGCGGTGCTGTCGGTGCTGGACGCGGTGCGCGACGAATCCAGCAAGGACGCACCGGTGCGCCTGGTCTTCGAGCCCAAGAGCCGCACCGTCGAGCAGCAGGAGCTGATCACCACGCTGCTGGCCCACACCAGCCTGGAGACCAATGCCCCGGTCAACCTGACCATGGTGGGCCTGGATGGCAAGCCGGTGCAGAAGAGCGTGCGCCAGATGCTGCTGGAGTGGATCAGCTTCCGCCAGACCACGGTGCAGCGGCGCACCCGCCACCGCCTGGACAAGGTGCTGGACCGCATCCACGTGCTGGAAGGTCGCCAGCTGGTGCTGCTGAACATCGACGAGGTGATCCGCATCATCCGCAACGCCGACGAGCCCAAGCCGGCGCTGATCGAGCGCTTCCGCCTGAGCGACCGCCAGGCCGAGGACATCCTGGAGATCCGGCTGCGTCAGCTGGCCCGGCTGGAGGCACTCAAGATCGAACAGGAACTGTCGAGCCTGCGCGAGGAGCAGTCCAAGCTTGAGGACATCCTGGGCAACCCGGGCAGCCTGCGCCGCACCGTGATCAAGGAGATCGAGGCCGACGCCAAGCAGTTCGGCGACGACCGCCGCACCCTGATCCAGGAGGAGAAGCGGGCGGTGGCCGAGGTCAAGGTGGTGGACGAGCCCGTCACCGTGGTCATCAGCCAGATGGGTTGGGCACGTGCCCTCAAGGGCCACGAGGTGGATGCCGCCACGCTGGGCTTCAAGTCCGGCGACACCCTGCACAGCCACTTTGCCTGCCGCAGCGTGGACACGCTGCTGGTCATCGGCAGCAATGGCCGGGTCTACAACATCGCCGTGGCCAGCCTGCCGGGCGGGCGTGGCGACGGCGTGCCCATCACCTCGCTGATCGACCTGGAGCCGGGCAGCAAGGCGCAGCACTACTTCGCCGGCGCGGCCGACACCACGCTGCTGTTCGCCAACAGCGGCGGCTTCGGCCTGCTGGCCCGGGCGTCGGACCTCTTCACGCGCCAGCGCGCGGGCAAGAGCTTCCTGACGCTGGAAGACAAGGAAGAACTGTTGCCGCCGGCACCGGTGGCCATCGCTCATGCGCAGGTGGCCTGCCTGTCGGCCAGCGGCCGGCTGCTGGTCTATGCGCTGTCGGACCTGAAGCTGCAGCCCAAGGGCGGCCGGGGCCTGACGCTGATGGACGTGGACGCCAAGGACCCGCTCTTGTCCGTCTGCAGCTTCGGCGACGTGCTGCGGGTGCTNGGCGCCGGCCGGGGCGGCAAGCCCCGGGACGAGCTGGTCAAGGGCTCGGCCCTGGCCAG
>NZ_BADL01000055.1 GCF_000333615.1 Ideonella sp. B508-1
TTGCCAGCTTTACCCTTGCAGCGATCGTTTCAACAGGCTTAGCACTGTCACAGTGGCTGATGTTGAGTGATCTAGGGGGATTAAATGCCCCCATGACAGACCGAGTATTGGCTAACATCGGCCAACCCAATATTCTCGGATCCTTATTAGTATGGGGTTTGATCGGCATCTGGTGGGCCCTTCATCGCAAGTTCATTGGCGGCACCACGGCCTTCTTGACAGCAGCTTTCCTCCTCTCCGGCGTAACACTCACACGCTCACGGACAGCCGTGCTAGAAGTGATACTTCTTGGCATCTTCGCTGTTATATTCAGGAGGCAGCTAAGCATCGGCCGGCAATCGAGGGCCTGGGGCGGATTGGCCGTCTGGTTCATGCTCACCCTGTGGGGAGTGGACCCCTTATCTCATCTGCTGGACATGGATGCGGGTCGCGAATTAGCCAACTTTGATTCGCCTGCCGAAAGACTTACCATTTTAAGAATGGCATGGTCAGCCATAGCACAGCGTCCTTGGATTGGCTATGGCTGGAATCAAGTGACGGTTGCTCACGTTTCGCTGTCCACTCAATACCCAATGCATGGCCTTGTAGGAAACGCACACAACTTGATATTGGACTGGGCCATTTGGGGAGGAGTTCCTTTTTCCCTGCTGATGACAGCCGCCTTCACCACATGGTGGATTTGGCATCTCCGTCATCAAAGGTCACCTGAAGCAGTTCTCTGCCTGGCTGCAGTAGCAACGCTTCAATTACACACAATGCTCGAGCTACCCCACATGTTGGCCTATTTTCTTCTTCCTGCATCCGTCTTGATGGGCGTATTAAGTGCAGAAGGAGAGGTAAAGGCCGTTTTTCAGCTTCCCCGAGCCATCCCCATCGTTTTGTCTTTGGCGCTTATAGGTCTTCTATCCGAGATATTCATAGAATACCAAAGATTAGAGACCAACCTAATGGCGGCACGAGTGCGCGCCGCAAGAATTGCTGGAGCCCCAGAGGAATATGACCCTCACGTCCCCTTATTGGCTGGCTACAGGATGTGCTGCTAACTATTCGCAT
>NZ_BADL01000054.1 GCF_000333615.1 Ideonella sp. B508-1
ACTGCAGGGCGTTGTCCACCAGGTTGCGCACCATTTCCCGCACCAGCAGCGGCTGTCCCATCAGCCGGGGCATGGGGTCGCCCGGCGCCGGCCCCTCGTAGCCCAGGTCGATGCGCTTGTCCAAGGCCTTGGGCACGAAGTCCTGCACCGTCTCGGTGGCGATGTCGGCCAGATCGAAGGGCAGTTGCCGCCGCGACTGCTCCTCGTCCTCGGCCCGGGCCATGGACAGCAGCTGGTTGACCATGTGGGCCGCCCGCTGGCTGGACAGGGCGATCTGGGCCAGGCTGCGGCGAACGGTCTGGGCGTCGCCACCGGCGTCGATCTCGCGCTGCGCCAGTTCGGCCTGCATGCGCAGCCCCGCCAGCGGCGTCTTGAGCTGGTGGGCCGCGTCGGCCAGGAAGTGCTTCTGCGCCCCCACCGACTGGTCCAGCCGGCCCAGCAGGTCGTTGATGGAGCGTACCAGCGGGGCCACCTCCTCCGGCGCCTCCAGCTCATCGATGGGGCTGAGATCGTGGCTCTCCCGTCGGCGGATGCGCTGCTGCAGCTCGTTGAGCGGCGCAATGCCCCGGGCCAGCGCGAACCAGACCAGCAGCACCGCCACCGGCAGGATCACGAACTGGGGCAGGATCACGCCCTTGATGATCTCGGTGGCCAGGCGCGAGCGCTTGCCCTGCGTCTCGGCCACCTGCACCAGCGCGATCGGCGAGGCGCCTGCGGCCTCGGTCGAGGGCCGCAACATGGCCACCCGCACTGACTCGCTGAACACTTCGGCATCGCGCCAGACCACCTCGCCCACGGGCAGAGGGTCACCCACCGGCGTCGGGATCTCGCCATCCCCGGCCAGCAGCCGCCCCTGGGCATCCATGACCTGGAAATAGACCTTGTCCACCTCGTCGCCCCGCAGCAGCACCGCGGTGGGCTCGGGCAGCGGCACCGGCAGATCGCCGGGGTGGCTGGCCAGCTCGAGCGCCACCTGGCGGGAGATCACGCGGGCCAGCTGGGCCAGGTCCCGGTCGTAGGGGCGGGCGGCGATGTTCTGCGCCACCAGCCAGGTCAGGGCCACACTCATCGGCCACAGCAGCAGCAGGGGCGCGAGCATCCAGTCCAGGATCTCGCCGAACAGCGAGCGCTGCTCGCGCGGAGCACTGGAGCGACGGACGGACGAGAGCAGCTTCATGTTGCCAGCAGACTAGGCCAGGCGCCTGACGCCGTGCTGGCGCACCGGCCCATGCCAGCCCTCAGCCGGGAATCTTTTCCAGGCAATAGCCCAGCCCGCGCACCGTGGCGATGCGCACCGGGCCGTGCTCGATCTTCTTGCGCAGGCGGTGGATGTAGACCTCGATGGCGTTGTTGCTGACCTCTTCGCCCCATTCGCACAGCCGGGCCACCAGCTGGTCCTTGCTGACCAGGCGACCGGCGCGCTGCAGCAGCACCTCCAGCAAGCTGATCTCCCGCGCCGAGAGGTCGATCATCTGGTCGTTCAGATAGGCCACCCGCCCCGTGGCGTCGAAGCTGAGCGGCCCATGCTTGATCACGCTGGAGGCCGTGCCCAGGCCGCGCCGCGTGAGGGCGCGCACCCGCGCCTCGAGTTCCTGCAGGGAGAAGGGCTTGGCCATGAAGTCGTCGGCCCCCAGATCCAGCCCCTTGACCCGCTGCTCGACCGAGTCGGCCGCGGTGAGGATCAGCACCGGCGTGGCGCAGCCGCGGGCGCGCATGCGGCGCAGCACCTCCAGGCCGTGCAGCTTGGGCAGGCCCAGGTCCAGGATCACCAGATCGAACTCGTGGGCCGCCAGCGCGGCATCCGCTTCGGAACCGGTGCCCACCTGATCGACCGCATAGCCGGTCCCGCGCAGCGAACGCAACAAACCGTCCGCCAGCACCTGGTCATCTTCGGCAATCAGGATTCGCATGCTCTCTCTCCTGAGGAGGCATTCTAGGCAGTCACCAGGAGGGGCCCGCGCAGGACAACCCTGCACATCACGCCCGCCTCCCGTGCTCCTCAAAAAGTACTGTACGAATATCCAGCTTCTGCCATAATGGCCCGAACTGAGGAGAACCGCATGAACGCCCCTGTCACCAACCTGAACCCCGACAAGGCCAAGGCCCTGCAGGCTGCGCTGTCGCAAATCGAAAAGCAGTTCGGCAAGGGCTCCATCATGCGCCTGGGCGTGGATGAACAGCCCGAGGACATCCAGGTGGTGTCCACCGGTTCGCTGGGCCTGGACATCGCGCTGGGCGTGGGCGGCCTGCCCCGCGGCCGGGTGATCGAGATCTACGGCCCCGAATCCTCGGGCAAGACCACCCTGACCCTGCAGGTCGTGGCCGAGATGCAGAAGCTCGGCGGCGTCGCGGCCTTCATCGATGCCGAACACGCGCTGGACGTGCAGTACGCCCAGAAGCTGGGCGTCAACCTGCAGGACCTGCTGATCAGCCAGCCCGACACCGGCGAACAGGCCCTGGAAATCGTCGACTCCCTGGTGCGCTCCGGCGCGGTGGATCTGGTGGTCATCGACTCGGTGGCCGCGCTGACGCCCAAGGCCGAAATCGAAGGCGAGATGGGCGATCAACTGCCCGGCCTGCAGGCCCGTCTGATGAGTCAGGCCCTGCGCAAGCTCACCGCCACCATCAAGAAGTCCAACTGCACCGTCATCTTCATCAACCAGATCCGCATGAAGATCGGCGTGATGTTCGGCAGCCCCGAAACCACCACCGGCGGCAACGCGCTCAAGTTCTACGCCTCGGTCCGCCTGGACATCCGCCGCATCGGCTCGATCAAGCGTGGCGAAGAAGTCGTCGGCAACGAGACCCGCGTCAAGGTGGTGAAGAACAAGGTCAGCCCGCCCTTCCGCGAGGCCGAGTTCGACATCCTCTACGGCGAGGGCGTGAGCCGCGAGGGTGAAATCATCGACCTGGGCGTGCAGGCCAAGGTGGTGGACAAGTCCGGCGCCTGGTACGCCTACAACGGCGAGAAGATCGGCCAGGGCAAGGACAACTGCCGAGAATTCCTGCGCGAAAACCCCGAACTGGCCCGTGAGATCGAAAACAAGGTGCGCGAGGCCCTGGGCGTGCGTCAGCTGAACCCGGTGGCCGGCACTGCCGCCGACGAGTAAACCGTCGCAGCCACCTTCCCCATCCGGGCGGCCTTGGCCGCCCGGTCTCACATCCAGACCATGAAACGTGCCCCGCTGAGTCTGAAGGCACAGGCCCTGGCCCTGCTGGCCCGGCGCGAGCACAGTCGGGCCGAGCTGCGCACCAAGCTGCTGGCCCATGCCCGAAAACGCGCCGCCCATGCGGCCGCCGAAGCCGCCGCTCCGGGTCACTGGGGCAGCGGCTGGGAAGGCGACCCCTTCGGCGATGCCGCCGCGCCGGCGGCCAGCACATCGACCGGGACCCCGATCGACCTGGATGCCGAGGCCCTGGCCGCCGAAGTGGACGAGGTGCTGGACTGGTTGCAGGCCCAGCGCTACCAGAGCGACGAGCGCTTCATCGAGAGCCGACTGAACAGCCGCGCCTCCCGCCTGGGCCTGACGCGCATCCGCCAGGAACTCGCCCGCCACGGGGTGGAGCTCGATCAGGACACGGTGCGCACCTTGCGCCAGAGCGAGGTGGACCGTGCGCGGGAAGTCTGGCTCAAGCGCTTTGGACAGCCCCCCACCGACCTGCGCGAACGCGCCCGGCAGATGCGCTTTCTGGCCGCCCGAGGCTTCGGCGGCGAGGTCGTCCGGCAGGTGTTGGCGGGCGATTTGGAGCCGTCGGACTGAGTCGGTCCGACGCACTTCTGCCGCGAGTGGCACAGGGTTTTCCCCCTGCTGCACCGCAACATCGCATGCTACGGTGCACGGCTTTCCGGGAAAACGCCTCACCCGCCTTGACAGCAATGTCAGTCGATTGCAAGCGCCGGCCCTGATCCTGCGGGAAATTCTAGGGTTTCGTCAGGTAAAAGCCTTTCCTGAACTGCAAAATGCGGCCCCTGAAGATGCCGTCAGCCCTTCGTCGATGTGCTGGCCGCGGATTCCGCTCCTCTCTTTCGTCCTGAACTCACGAAAAGACCTCCCATGAAGATTCACGAATACCAAGGCAAGGAAATCCTGCGCCAGTTCGACGTGCCGGTGCCCAAGGGCATCCCGGCGTTCAATGTGCAAGAGGCGGTGGAAGCCGCCCAGAAGCTGGGCGGCCCGGTGTGGGTGGTCAAGGCCCAGATCCACGCGGGTGGCCGTGGCAAGGGCGGTGGCGTGAAGGTCGCCAAGACCCTGGACGACGTCAAGGCCCTGTCCGAGAAGATCCTGGGCATGCAGCTGGTCACCCACCAGACCGGCCCGGAAGGCCAGAAGGTCCGCCGCCTGTATATCGAAGAAGGCGCCGACATCCAGAAGGAGTTCTACGTCTCCCTGGTGACCGACCGCGGCACCCAGAAGGTGGCCCTGATCGCCTCCTCCGAAGGCGGCATGGACATCGAGGAAGTGGCGCACGCCACCCCCGAGAAGATCATCACCGAGATGATCGATCCGCTGGCCGGCCTGACCGACGAGCAGGCGGCCAAGGTGGCCAAGGCCATCGGCATGGAAGGCCACACGGTGGACCAGGCCGTGACCCTGTTCAAGAACCTGTACCGCTGCTACATGGAGACGGATGCCTCGCTGGTCGAGATCAACCCGCTCAACCGTGACGGCAAGGGCAACCTGATCGCCCTGGACGCCAAGTTCAACTTCGACGCCAACGCGCTGTTCCGCCACCCCGAGATCGTGGCCTACCGCGATCTGGACGAAGAGGACCCCGCCGAAATCGAGGCTTCCAAGTTCGACCTGGCCTACATCAGCCTGGACGGCAACATCGGCTGCCTGGTGAACGGCGCCGGCCTGGCCATGTCCACCATGGACACCATCAAGCTGTTCGGCGGCGATCCGGCCAACTTCCTGGACGTGGGCGGCGGCGCCACGGCCGAGAAGGTCACCGAAGCCTTCAAGATCATGCTGAAGAACCCGGACGTCAAGGGCATCCTGGTCAACATCTTCGGCGGCATCATGAAGTGCGACACCATCGCGCAGGGCGTCATCACCGCCTGCAAGGCCGTGAACCTGCAGGTGCCGCTGG
Organism: Ideonella sp. B508-1; assembly: GCF_000333615.1. Taxonomy (GTDB): domain Bacteria; phylum Pseudomonadota; class Gammaproteobacteria; order Burkholderiales; family Burkholderiaceae_C; genus Ideonella. Next base: position 5,092 of record NZ_BADL01000054.1, read on the forward strand.
TCGTGCGCATGAAGGGCACGAACGAAGATCTGGGCAAGAAGATGCTGGCCGAATCGGGCCTGCCCATCATCTCGGCCGACACCATGGCCGAAGCCGCCACCAAGATCGTGGCCGCCGTCAAGTAAGCACGCCCAGAAGGAATCCAGTCATGTCGATCTACATCAACAAGGACACCAAGGTCATCACCCAGGGGATCACCGGCAAGACCGGCCAGTTCCACACCCTGGGCTGCCAGGCCTATGCCAACGGCAAGAACGCCTTCGTCGCGGGTGTGAACCCCAAGAAGGCCGGCGAGAAGTTCTCCGACATTCCCATCTACGCCTCCGTCAAGGAAGCCGCCACGCAGACCGGCGCCACCGTGTCGGTGATCTACGTGCCGCCCGCGGGCGCCGCTGACGCCATCTGGGAAGCCGTCGAGGCCGACCTGGACCTGGTGATCGCCATCACCGAAGGCATTCCCGTGCGCGACATGCTGATGGTGCGCAACAAGATGAAGGCCAAGGAAGCCGCCGGCGGCAAGAAGACCCTGCTGCTGGGCCCCAACTGCCCCGGCCTGATCACCCCGGAAGAAATCAAGATCGGCATCATGCCGGGCCACATCCACCGCAAGGGCCGCATCGGCGTCGTGTCCCGCTCGGGCACGCTGACCTATGAAGCCGTGGCGCAGCTGACCGAGATCGGCCTGGGCCAATCCTCGGCCGTGGGCATCGGTGGCGATCCGATCAACGGTCTGAAGCACATCGACGTGATGAAGGCCTTCAACGACGATCCGGACACCGACGCCGTCATCATGATCGGCGAGATCGGCGGCCCGGACGAGGCTGAAGCGGCCCGCTGGTGCAAGGACAACATGAAGAAGCCGATCGTCGGCTTCATCGCCGGTGTCACCGCCCCTCCCGGAAAGCGCATGGGCCACGCCGGCGCGCTGATCTCCGGCGGTGCCGACACCGCCGATGCCAAGCTCGCCATCATGGAAGAGTGCGGCTTCAAGGTGACCCGCAACCCGTCCGAGATGGGCAAGCTGCTCAAGGCCATGCTGTAAGCACGGCCCTGCGCCACCCCTAGGCCGCCTTCGGGCGGCCTTTTTCATGGGCCTACACTGGCGAGTTCTCCCCCACACAAAGACCGACAAGAACCCATGGAACTGGACGCCCTGCTGCACCTGCCCTTCTGGCTGGGTGTGGGCCAGATCATCCTGATCGACATCCTGCTGGGCGGCGACAACGCCGTCGTCATTGCCCTGGCCTGCCGCAAGCTGCCCGAGAGCCAGCGGCTCAAGGGCATCCTCTGGGGCACGGCCGGTGCCATCGCCTTGCGCGTGGTGCTGATCTTCTTCGCCCTCACCCTGCTGTCCATTCCCTACCTGAAGCTGGCCGGCGCCGCCCTGCTGGTGTGGATCGGCGTCAAGCTGCTGGCCCCGGACGACGAGGACGAGCACGGCAAGATCGAGGGCAGCGACAAGCTCTGGGGCGCGGTCAAGACCGTCATCGTGGCCGACCTGGTGATGAGCGTGGACAACGTCATCGCCATTGCCGGCGCGGCGCAAGCGGCGGGCGGCGACCACCAGATGCCGCTGGTCATCTTCGGCCTGCTGGTCAGCATCCCCATCATCGTCGGCGGCAGCCAGCTGGTGATCAAGCTGATGGACCGCTTCCCGCTGGTCATCACGCTGGGCGGCATGCTGCTGGGCTGGATTGCCGGCAGCATGGCCGTGACCGACCCGGCCCTGCTGCACCTGCTGCCCACACAGCCGGCCACGCATGCGGGCGCCACCGTGGAGGTGGTCTCGGCCGTGCACTACGCCGCCGCCGCCATCGGCGCGCTGATGGTGCTGGTGATCGGCCGCGCCGTGGTGACGCTCAAAGCCCGCGGCCAGTGAGGCCAGGACCTGCCCATGCGATAATTCTCGGCGCTGAAGGGGAGTAGCTCACTTCCGGTCGGGTCGTCAGTACGAGGCGCAAGCCTCCGGCCCGCCAGCCACCGGCCACGGTGGCCGAGCCAGACCTTCGACCCCCGCCACCAAGGCGGGCGGCTCGAAGGCAGCCCTTTTCCGGCATGTCCCGTCCGTCCGCCGTGGTGTTCACCGACCCGCGCGACACTTCGAAAGACCGACATGCCGCTCTTCTCCCCCGAATGGTTCTCGGCCCTGCTGGCCATTGTCCTGATCGACCTGATCCTGGCCGGCGACAACGCCATCGTCATCGCCCTGGCGGCCCGCAGCCTGCCCGCCCACCTGCAACGCAAGGCCATCGTCTGGGGCACGGTGGGTGCCATCGGCATCCGCGCCCTGATGACGCTGGTGGTGGTCTGGCTGCTCAAGATCCCCGGCCTGATGCTGGTGGGCGGCCTGGGCCTGGTCTGGATCGCCTACAAGCTGCTCGTGCCCGGCGAGAACAGCGACAGCCACGAGGGCAACGGCGCCACCACGCTGTGGGGCTCGCTCAAGACCATCATCGTGGCCGATGCCCTGATGGGCGTGGACAACGTGCTGGGCGTGGCCGGCGCCGCCCACGGCGCCTTCGATCTGGTGGTGATCGGCCTGCTGATCAGCGTGCCCATCGTGGTCTGGGGCAGCAGCGTGGTGCTCAAGCTGGTCGACCGCTTCCCATCCATCACCTACATCGGCGCGGGCGTGCTGGCCTGGACCGCCGCCAAGATGATGGTGGGCGAACCCGCCCTGCGTGAGGTCTTCACCGCCCACGCCTGGGCGGGCTGGGCGCTGCAGGTCGGGGTGGTGGCGGGCGTGCTGACCGCCGGGGCCTGGACAGGCCGAAAGCTTCGCGACAAGCCCCTGGCCGCCTGAGTCAATGGCCTGGACGCCCCCCTGTGGTAATGTGTTGCAACACCACCCGGGGGGATGCTCAAGGCACGAAGATGGCCGGCCGCTCGCGTTTCTGGCACACGATCCTGCGCCGACAGCCGCCGCTCTCTGCGCCGGCGGGCCGCGCCATGGTCACCCCCAGCACGCAGCCGGCCTCCTCCCTGATCGACAGCTCCGCCTTGCCCGTCGAGACGGAAGGCTTCCACATCGTCCGACTGTGCGCGCAAAGCCCGCACAGCGAGCTCTACCAAGCACGCGTGGCCGGCACCGAGGAGCCCGTGGCCCTGAAGGTCGTGCGCTTCGGCGCCCAGGCCGATGCGCCGGAACGCTTTCTGCGCGAAGCCACCGCCGCCGGCCGCCTGCAGCACCCCGCCATCGTGCGCACCCTGGGCGCCGGCATCGTCACCCAGGACGGTCACCCCTGCGGCTGGCTGGCCATGGAATGGGTGCCCGGCAGCGATCTGAGCCGCTATGCCCAACCCGGCCGGCTGCTGCCCGAGGAGTTGGTGCTGCGCATGGCCGCCGTCACCGCCGAAGCCCTGGCCCACGCCCATGCCCAGGGCGTGGTGCACCGCGACCTCAAGCCGGGCAACCTGCTGTTCAACCCGGCCGCCGGCGGGGTGCTGAAAGTGGGGGACTTCGGCAGCGCCCGCCTGCTGGACCAGGTCAACAGCCGCAGCGGCCTGATGGTGGGCACGCCCTGCTACATGGCGCCAGAACAGCTCAGTGGCGTGCCGCTGGACGGGCGCTGTGATCTCTACGCCCTGGGCGTGGTGCTCTTCGAACTGCTCACCGGGCAACGCCCCTTCGACCGCAGCTCCATGGGCGAGACCCTGGCTGCGATCGCGGGTGAAGCCCCGCCCCCCCTGCTGGCGAGGCGGCCCGAGTTGCCCGCCGTGCTGGGCGATGTGCTGGCCCGCATGCTGGCCAAATCACCCGCGGATCGCCACGCCGACGGGCATGCACTGGCACGTGAATTGCGACTGATTGCCCGGCTTTGTGAGGTCAACAGAGCCGCGGGGGGCGGCCACAATGGCCCCGTCCACAAGAACAACAGCAGGATAGAACCCCGTGCCACTGCGCCTTGAATACAGCAGCGCGCTTGACGTCGGCCGCGCGCGCCACAACAACGAAGACGCCGTCTTGATCGATCCCAGCCTGGGCCTGTGCATCCTGGCGGATGGCATGGGCGGCTACAACGCTGGCGAGGTGGCCAGCGACATGGCCACCAAGGCCATGCGGGATTCCTTCCGCCAATGGCTGCTGGGCCTGACCCAGGCCCCGGCCGAGGCCGAAGTCGCCCAGGCCCTGGTGGCCGCCGCCCAGGAAGCCAACCGCCAGGTCTTCACCGCCGCCAACACGGTGGCGGCCTATGCCGGCATGGGCACCACCCTGGTGGCGGCCGTCTTCGAGCGCCAGCATGTCTGGATCGGCCACCTGGGCGACTCACGGGCGTATCGCCTGCGCAACGGTCGCATCGGTCAGCTGACCCGCGATCACTCCCTGCTGCAGGAGCAGGTCGACGCCGGCCTGCTGACCCAGGAGGAGGCCGCCTACGCCCTGCACCGCAACCTCGTGACCCGGGCCATCGGGGTCGAACCTCAGGTGGTTCTCGAGGTGCACCCGCATGATGTCAAGGCGGGCGACACCATCCTGCTGTGCTCCGACGGGCTTTCCGACATGCTGTCAGACACGCAGATCGCCCAGGTCCTGCAGATCAACAACTCACTGGACGAGCAGGCCGCGGCGCTGGTGGAAGCCGCCAACGCCGCAGGCGGACGGGATAACATCTCCGTCATCCTGGCCAAATTGCATTAACGCGAACGCGCAACAACAGGACTCGCGGCAGGCACGGCAGGGCACGCCGAGAATAAAACGCCCCGCGCACGGGCAACACGAGGCATTCATGGGCAAGCTGGTCGTTTCACTCGACAACGTGGTTCTCAAAGAAGTGGTGATCCAGAAGGAGCGCACCACACTGGGCCGGCGCCCCTACAACGACATCGTCATCGACAACCTGGCGGTCAGCGGCGAGCACGCGGTGCTCCTGTCGGTGGGCGAAGACATCTTCATCGAAGACCTCAACAGCACCAACGGCACCTACATCAACGGCAAGGCCATCAAGAAGCAGTTGCTGTCCAACGGCGACGTCATCGAGATCGGCAAGTACCGCATCAAGTACATCGGCGCCGAGGTGGCCGACTACGAGAAGACCATGGTGCTGCGCCCCGGCAGCGTGCCTCCGTCCCTGCCCCCCACGCCCACCGTGCAGATGCTGCCCGCCTCCATCAAGGTGCTCAACGGCGGCGCCGCCGGCCGCGAAGTGCTGCTGACCAAGGCGGTCACCACCGTGGGCAAGCCTGGCACCCAGGTGGCATCCATCGCCAAGCGCCCCACCGGCTATGTGCTGGCCCACGTCGAGGGCGACCAGCGCCCCACCGTCAACGGCAGCCCCCTGGGTGAAGGCGTGGTGCCGCTGAAGAACGGCGACATCATCGAGCTGGCCGGCACCCAGATGCAATTCATCCAGGGCTGAGCGCCCGCAATGGACCTGCCGCGGCCAGCCGCCGCGCCCTGGGCGGGTCTGGCCTTGGCCCTGTTGGGCCTCTGGCACGCCCTGCTGGCCCCGCTGCCCCTGCTCGCCCGGCTCGAGCAGGCCACCGAAGACTGGCGCCAGCAGCTGCGCAGCCGGCCCGCCAGCCCCCACCCCGACATCGCCATCATCGACCTGGACGAGGCCAGCCTGCAGGCCCTGGGTCATTGGCCCTGGCCGCGCGAGCGGCTGGCCGCCCTGAGCCAGGAGCTGCTGCAGCGCCAGCAGGTGGCCGCCCTGGGGGTGGACCTGGTCTTCCCCGAGCCCACCCGGGGCGACGCCATGCTCGCGAAGGCCTGGCAGGGTCAGCCCGTGCTCGCCGGCTTCTACCTGACCGCCGACCGCGGTGGCCTGCGCAGCGGCCAGCCCCCCCAGCCCCTGTTTGCGCTGCCGGGCCCCCGGCCCTCGGGCCTGGTGGCCTGGAACGGGCTGGCGGCCAACACCGCCACGCTGGCGGCCGCCGCGCCGCAGGGTGGTTTCTTCAACGTGGTGCCCGACACCGATGGTCTGGTCCGGTCGGTGCCGGCCGTGGCGGTGCTGGGCGGCCAGGCCTGGCCTTCGCTGGCACTGGCCATGGCACGACTGGCCGCCGGTCAGCCCGCCGTGAGCCCCGAGCTGCGCGCCACCGGCCCCGGACAGCGACCGCTGCTGGAGGCGCTGCGCGTGCACCCGGCAGGCCAGGCCCCACAGCGGCTGCCTCTGGACGAACAAGGGCAGTGGCGCGTGCCCTACCGCGGGCCAGGGGGGCCCACCGGCGGCAGCTTCCGCTACCTGAGCGCCGCGCAGGTGCTGGCGGGCCAGTTGCCGGCCGGCACCCTGCGCGGACAGCTGGTGCTGCTGGGCAGCTCCGCCCCGGGCCTGGCCGATCTGCGGGCCACCCCGGTCAACTCCGCCCTGCCCGGCGTGGAAATCCATGCGCTGATGCTGGCGGGGCTGCTGAACGGCCACCTCGCCCTGCGCCCCGCCTGGGCCCCGGGCTACGAAGCCGGGCTGATCCTGCTGACCCTGGCCGCCACCGCCTGGGCCGCGCGACGCCGCAACCCGGCACACGCGCTGCTGGCCCTGGCCGGCGTGGGCGCGGCCGTGGTGGGGCAGGCCCTGGCCTGGCAGGCAGCAGACCGCGTGCTGCCCCTGGCCAGCGCCCTGCTGCTGGGCGGTCTGTACGCCGCCACCCTGCTCACCCGCGGACTGCTGCGCGAATGGACGCAACGCCGTACCCTGCAGCAGCTCTTCGAGCAATACCTGCCCCCGGCCCGTGCCCGCGCCCTGGCCGCGCGGGGCGACACCCAGGCCCTGGAGGCCAGCAACCGCGAACTCACCATCCTCTTCTGCGACCTGCGCGGCTTCACCAGCCTGGGCGAGCACCTGCCGCCCCTGGCCCTGCGCGAGGTGCTCAACCGCTACTTCGGCACCGTCACCGAGATCGTCCACCGCCACGGCGGCACGCTGGACAAGTTCATCGGCGACGCCGCCATGGCCTTCTGGAATGCCCCCACCGCCCAGCCGGACCACGCGGTGCGCGCGGTGCAGGCCGCGCTGGAGCTGGCCGAGGCCGCCAGCCCGCTCAACGCCCACCTCAGCGCCCAGGGGCTGCCCGGGGTGGGCTTCGGCATCGGCCTGGCCACCGGCACCGTCTGCGTGGGTGACCTGGGCACGCCCCAACGCCGCACCTACACCGCCGTGGGCGACGCCGTGAACCTGGCCGCCCGGTTGGAAGCCCTCACCCGCGACCTGGGCGTGGACCTGCTGGTGGCCGACAGCACCCGGGCCGCCTGCGGCGCAGGGCTGGACACGGCACTGGACTGGCTGGAGGTGGACGCATGCCAGGTCAAGGGGCGCCAGCAAAGTGTGACCGTCTTCACAGTGCTGCCCGCTTCCTCCCCAAATCGGGCGACACAGCAGGCCCAAGTGCGCCATTGGACGCTTGCGCTGCAAGCCGCCCGAGGGGACGATCCGGCGATGGCCCGAGCCCATCTGGCCGCCCTGGAACACAGCCTCATGCCCGACACCGCCGCCCCATCCACCGCCCCCGCGGCAACCCCTTGGGCCACCCTGCACGCGCGCCTGGCCGCCCAGCTGGCACTGCGGGAGGCCGGCCGACAGGGACCGACACCATGAGCTTGCGCGTCCTGGGCTGCTCCGGCTCGATCGCGGCGGGGTGCCGCACCACGTCCTTCCTGCTGGACGACGACATCCTGATCGACGCCGGCACCGGCGTGGGCGACCTGAGCCTGGACGAGCTGGCCCGCATCGACCACATCCTGCTGAGCCACTCTCACCTGGACCATGTGCTGGGCCTGCCCCTGCTGGCCGACAGCGTGATGCGCCGCCGTGCCGGCCAGCCCCCCATCCAGGTCCATGCCCTGCCGGCCACGCTGGCCGTGCTGCGCGAGCATGTGTTCAACAACTTGCTCTGGCCGGATTTCACGCGCCTGCCGCATCCCCGCCATCCGGTCCTCAGCCTGCACGAAATCAGCACCGGCCAGCACCTGCGGCTGGGCCGGCGCGAGCGCCACATCGAAGTGCTGCCGGCCCGCCACAGCGTGCCGGCCGCGGGCTTTGGCGTGGAGGGGGACAGCGGCTGGTGGATCTACACCGGCGACACCGGCCCCAACCCCGCCCTGCACCCGCTGCTGGCCAAGCGCCCGGTGCAACACCTGGTCATCGAGATCGCCTTTTCCGAAGCCGAGCGCAACGTGGCGGCCGAGAGCCTGCACCACTGCCCCTCCACCCTGGCCGCCGAGCTGGCCCATGTGCCCGCAGGCGCCCGGGTGCACCTCACCCACATCAAGCCCGGCGAAATGCCGGCCGTGCTGGGCGACCTGGCCGAGCGCGTACCCGGCCTGGCGCTGCACCCGCTCACCGCGGGCGATCGGCTGGATTGGGACTGAGGCCGCCGCTCACTGATACACGTGGCCAGACTGGCCCGTGATGTTGGCCCCCGGCGTGGGCGACGTCAGCACCAAGCGCGCACCCCGCAGGGACAAGCGGCCTGACACCGGCATGTCGCTCAATCCGTACAGCTCGTTGTAACTGTTGACCAAGGCACGGATGCTCAGCGCCTGCCCAGCCACCGCGTCGTACGTGGCCTGCAGCGTGATCTCCTGCTGCGCATCCACCGCAGTCGGGCCATCCCAGTAGTAGCGGCCATCCTCCACCTGCACCATCGTTTGCAGGTAGAGGTAACCCCTCTCGGCCGGCGGCGGCAGATAGGCCATGCGCAACACCAAGGTGGCCACATAGCGCATGGGGGTGCCATCGGCCACGCCCGGTGCGCCAGCGATCACGCTGTCGATGCTGTCCACCATGGTCTGGCAACCCACCGAGTCATAGTCGACGCTCGGCGTGCGCGACAGCTTCAGCACCGTGAACATGAACACGCCCATCTTGGCCCCCACCGCGCAATCGGCCGTGTCACCGTCACCGGAATCCACCTGCACGCGCACGGCCTTGCGCCTCTGCCCGTCGGTGGTGAAGTTCTCGCTGTCGTACACGCCTTGCGCATTGGCATAGCCCGACACCAGCACATGCGGCTCATCGGCCAAAGCCCAAGGCGCCTGAGACAGCTGCCCACACGCCAGGGCCATCCGCCCCAGGGAGAAGAAACGATTCAAACCCATGGACAAGTCCTCCGTTGAGAAGTGAACGCAGACGGAGCGGTGCGCACAAAGGCGCCGAACCGCACGCCTGCCCCCTGCAGAGGCGGAAAACCTGGCACTGCCAAGCTGCACTCAGCGTTGTCCCAGATCGCGCACACCCCGGCCATCCCAGGTCTGCCGACATGCCGACACCCCGGTGTCACACCTTCCAGCAAACTGACAAAACGTGGCGGCCCACGGAGAGACTTACGCGAATGGGCACTCCGGAGTGACAAAAAATGTCAGCTCGCCGCATTCAACGTGCGGTTTTGCTCGGACGGGCACCTGGCACGGGATTCGCTGCATGTCTCCCGTACCAACCCACCCGGCACCTTCCCGCCGGAATTGCTTTCAGGAGTCTCCCCATGAAGCGTGTCCAACAAGGTTTCACCCTCATCGAACTGATGATCGTCGTGGCGATCATCGGCATTCTGGCCGCCGTGGCGCTGCCGGCTTATCAGGACTACACCACCCGCTCGAAGATGTCTGAAGTCATGCTGATGGCCGCCCCGGCCAAGCTGGCGGTCTCTGAAACCTCTTCGTCCCTGGGCTCTTTGTCTGGCGTCACTGCCTCCAATAGCGGATATTCGTTCCCCGGAGCCACCAAATATGTTTCTGGTGTTGCAATCACCGACACGTCTGGCGTGGTGACCGTGACCTCCACCGTTCCGGGCGCCGAAGGTGCTCTGACGTTGACGCCTCAAGATGTTGGCGCTGGCCAACTGAAGTGGACTTGCGCGTCTAGCAACATCGCCAAGAAATTCCTCCCCTCGGAGTGCCGCGGCTCGTAAGATCCACCTGCGGTTGCAGGATCCTCAACAAAAAAAAGGGCGGCCATATTGGCCGCCCTTTTTCATATAGCATGATTCCTGTGCTTACACAGCCAAATAACGCATCAGCTACCGGAATCGGTTGGATCCTATGGTCTTTTGCCATGGCACTGGCGTGGCTGATCCATATTCGCTTGGCTCCCTGGACCACTTTCTATAATGAGATAGTCATGGCAATGGCTATGACTATCCTTGTTTGGGGAGTCTGTATAAGTACAAAATCATCATGGG
>NZ_BADL01000053.1 GCF_000333615.1 Ideonella sp. B508-1
CCGGGCCTACGCCTGACCCGGAAAACACCCAGCTGCGCGGCCTGCTGGGCCTGCGCCCGGCCACCCCGCCCCGCAGCCAGGTAGCCGAGGTGCTGTACGAGGCCCCGGATCCCTACGTGCACAAGATCTTCATCGACCGCGGCACCCAGCAGGGCGTGACCGAAGGCATGCCCGTGATGAACGAGCACGGCATCCTGGGCCAGGTGACCCGGGCCTACCTGCTGTCCTCCGAGGTCACGCTGCTGGCCGACCGCGATGCCACCATCCCGGTACTCAATGCCCGCACCCAGCACCGCAGCGCCGCCTTCGGCTCGGGCGACGAGGGCCAGATGGAGTTGCGCTTCGTGGCCGCCAATGACGACGTGAAGGCGGGCGACACCCTGCTGACCAGCGGCGTGGACGGCATCTACCCGGCCGGCGTGCCGGTGGCCACCGTCACCTCGGTGAACCGCCAGGGGGAGGGCGGCTTCGCCCACATCGGCCTGGCCCCGGTGGCCAAGACCGGCGGCCTGCGCTTCGTGCTGCTGGTGGGGCCGCTGGACAAGAAGGCCGACACGGCGGTGGCCGCGGCCGTCGCCGCCGCCAGCGCCGCTGCATCGGCCGCCTCGGCGGCCAGCGCCAACGAATTCGGGAGCGCACCGCGATGAGCATCATGCCGCGGGGCGCGGGCCAGCTGCTGCTGCCGGTCAACCCCTGGTTTCTGTGGACCTCGCTGCTGCTGGCCCTGGCCCTGAACCTGGTGCCCCTGGGCCCCACGCCCTGGATGCCCGACTTCGTGGCCCTGGTGCTGGTGTTCTGGAGCGTGCACCAGCCGCGCCGGGTGGGCATCACCACCGCCTTCTTCTTCGGCCTGCTGATGGACGTGCACCATGGCTCGCTGCTGGGTCAGCACGCGCTGGCCTACAGCCTGCTGGGCTTTTTCGGCATCGCCGTCCACCGCCGGGTGCTGTGGTTCGGTCTGTCCGGCCAGATGGCCCAGGTGGCGCCTGCCTTCCTCGCGGCCACCCTGCTGAGCCTGCTGGTGCGTGCGGTGGCCGGCGATGGCTGGCCGGGCTGGAGTGTGCTGATCGCGCCGCTGGCCGAGACGCTGCTGTGGCCGGTGGCCAGCCTGGTGCTGCTGGCGCCCCAGCGCCGCCCGCCCGACCCCGACAAGAACCGCGTCCTGTGAGCCAGGTGCCCGCATGACCGAGCTGCGCAACATCCAGCGGGAACTGGAGCGCTTCCGCTTCCGCTCCATAGCCGCCGCGGCCTTCGTGCTGCTGGGCTTCGGCCTGCTCATCAGCCGCCTGGTGGTGCTGCAGGTGGCCCGGCACGATGAACTCTCCACCCGGGCCGAAGCCAACCGCATCGCGGTGCTGCCCATCGTGCCCCAGCGTGGCCGCATCCTGGACCGCAACGGCGTGGTGCTGGCCACCAACTACACGGCCTACACCCTGGAAATCACCCCCTCCAAGGTGAGCAACCTGGAACAGACGATCGACCAGTTGGCCCAGCTGATCGACATCCAGCCGCGTGACCGCAAGCGCTTCAAGCGGCAGATGGAGGAGAGCAAGAGCTTCGAGAGCCTGCCCATCCGCACCAAGCTGACCGACGAGGAGATGGCGCGCTTCCTGGCCCAGCGCTTCCGTTTCCCGGGCGTGGACATCAAGGCCCGGCTGTTCCGTAACTACCCGCTGGGCGACACCGCCAGCCACCTGCTGGGCTACATCGGCCGCATCAACCAGGCCGAGAAGACCGCGATGGAGGACTGGGACGAGGACCGCCAGGCCAATTACCGCGGCACCGAGTACATCGGCAAGCTGGGCCTGGAGCAGAGCTACGAGTCCGAGTTGCATGGCCGCACCGGCTATGAAGAGGTCGAGACCGCCGCCAGCGGCCGTGCGGTGCGGCGCCTGAACAGCCACCCGCCCACGCCCGGCAACGAGCTTCACCTGTCGATCGACATCAAGCTGCAGAACCTGGTGGAGCAGCTCTACGGGGACCGCCGCGGCGCCCTGGTGGCCATCGACCCACGCAACGGCGAGGTGCTGGCCTTCGTCTCCAAACCCACCTTCGACCCCAATCTCTTCGTCGACGGCATCGACTTCGACAGCTGGCGCGAGCTCAACGAGTCGATCGACAAGCCGCTGCTCAACCGCGCGCTGCGCGGCACCTACCCGCCGGGCTCCACTTTCAAGCCCTACATGTCGATCGCGGCGCTGACCACCGGCAAGCGCGATCCGCACATGGTCATCCAGGACAACCTGAGCTACACCTTCGGCGGCCACACCTTCGGCAGCCCCGAGACCGACCGGCCCGGCCCCAAGGACATGCGGCTGGCCATCATCACCTCGTCCAATGTCTACTTCTACAGCCTGGCCGTGGAGATGGGCGTGGACCTGATCCACGACCAGCTCGAACCCTTCGGCTTCGGCCGCAAGACGGGCATCGACCTCGAGGGCGAGGTCACCGGCGTGCTGCCCTCCACCGACTGGAAGCGACGCACCTACAAGCGGCCGGAACAGAAGAAGTGGTACCCCGGCGAGACGGTGTCGCTGGGCATCGGCCAGGGCTACAACAACTTCACCATGACCCAGCTGGCCACGGCCATGGCCACGCTGTGCACCGGCGGTCAGCGCTTTCAACCCCGCCTGGTGCGGGAGATCGAGGACCAGGTCTCGCACGAGAAGCACATCGTCTCCTCCGACGCCCTGCCCCCGCTGCCGCTCAAGCCGCAGGACGTGTCGCTGGTGCTGGACGCCATGGTGGGCGTGGCCCAGGCCGGCACCTCCTCGCGGGTCTTCGCCGGTGCGCCCTACATCAGTGGCGGCAAGACCGGCACCGCGCAGGCGGTGACCATGCGCAGCGGGGAAAAGTACAGCGCCGCCCGGGTGGCCGAGCACCAGCGCGACCACTCGCTCTACATCGCCTTTGCGCCGCGCGACAACCCGCGTGTGGCCCTGGCCCTGATCGTCGAGAACGCCGGCTGGGGCACGGTGGCCGCCGCCCCGATCGCGCGCCGCGTGCTGGACTACGTTCTGCTGGGCCAGTACCCCAGCGAAGAAGACATCGCCCTGGTGCGCGAAGGCAAATCGGCCGGCCCGCCGGTGGGCACCCCGCGGCGGGCGCAGGATGTGCCGCTGCCCAAGCAGAACCCGGTGGACATGCCCCTGGGGCTGGTGCCCATGCCGGCGGCCAGCGGCGCCTCGGCCCCGTCGGCGGCCACCAGCAGCGCCGACGGCGCGGCAGCGCACGGCACGGCCGGCAGCGCCCCCGTCCCGGCCGCGGCCTCAGGAGCCTCCCGATGAGCGTCGTCTTCGAACGTCCTTCGCTGTGGCGCCGGCTGCAGCCCATCTTCAGCGGTTTCGACCTGCTCCTGCTGGCCGGGCTGCTGGTGCTCGGCACCATGGGCCTGGTGACCATGTACTCGGCCGGCTATGACAACGGCAGCCGCTTTGCCGACCACGGCCGCAACATGCTGCTCGGCCTGGGCATCCTGTTCCTGGTGGCCCAGGTGCCACCCCAACGTCTGGCCCAGCTGGCGGTGCCGCTGTACTCCCTGGGCGTGGCCCTGCTGGTGGCCACCGCCCTCTTCGGCATCACCAAGAAGGGGGCGACCCGCTGGCTCAATGTCGGCGTCGTGATCCAGCCCAGCGAGCTGATGAAGATCGCCATGCCGCTGATGCTGGCCTGGTGGTTCCAGAAGCGCGAAGGCCAGCTGCGGGCGCTGGATTTCGTGGCCGCGGCCTTGCTGCTGATGGTGCCGGTGGGCTTGGTGGTCAAGCAGCCCGACCTGGGCACGGCCATCCTCATCCTCTCGGGCGGGCTCTACGTCATCTACTTCGCCGGCCTGTCCTGGAAGCTGATCCTGCCCGTCCTGCTGGCGGCGGCCGTGGCCGTGACGGCGATCGTGCTGTCGGCCGACCGCATCTGCCAGGACGACGTCACCTGGCCGCTGCTGCGCGAGTACCAGAAGCACCGCGTCTGCACCCTGCTGGATCCCACGACCGACCCGCTGGGCAAGGGCTTCCACATCATCCAGGGCATGATCGCGATCGGCTCGGGCGGCGTCACCGGCAAGGGCTTCATGCAAGGCACCCAGACCCACCTGGAGTTCATTCCCGAGCGCACCACCGACTTCGTCTTCGCGGCCTTCGCCGAAGAGTTCGGCCTGATGGGCGCGCTGGCCCTGATCACCGCCTTCACCTTCGTGCTGGCGCGCGGCCTGCTGATCGCCAACTCGGCACCCACCGTGTTCTCGCGCCTGCTGGCCGGCGCCCTGACCATGAGCTTCTTCACCTACGCGATGGTGAACATGGGCATGGTCAGCGGCATCCTGCCGGTGGTGGGCATTCCGCTGCCCTTCATCAGCTACGGCGGCACGGCCATGGTCACCTTGGGCTTTGCGCTGGGCATGCTGATGTCCATCGCCAAGAGCCGCCGGCTGATCCAGACCTGAACGCCCACGAAAAAGGGCTCCCGCAGGAGCCCGGACTCGGCACATCGGCAGGCATCACCGGATGTCGCTGTGGCAACCCGGCGCTGAGGTCGACGCGGTCAGCATGTTCTCCAGCACCGGTTTGGCATCCCAGTCGTGGTCCCAGGCGTATTCCAGGGTCAGCCCTGTGGCGATCACGCGCCCCCGTTTCCAGCAATAGTCGACCAATGTGGCATTCCCCACCGTGTCGGTGAGGATGACCTTGACAGGCGGCTGGACCATCAGGGCATTCTGGCTGGCAGAGCTGCCATTGATCGAAGTCGGCACGCCCCGCATCAGGGGCCACTCGGGCAGGACAACCACATCCAGATCGTCACGCGCGTTATAAGACGCGACATTCCTGGGCAGGACCCCTGTGAAGCGGCCATTGTTCCAGCCATGGTCGGCCACGTGAAACTCCAGGGTCCGCGCCCCGGTCATCACCCATTGATTGATGCGCCCCATCTGACCTTTCAGGGTGTCGTAGAAAGGCTGCGGCTGATCGCTGGCAACAATGATCACGGAGTACCACGCCAGCGTGGCGTCGGACATGCCACCACGGGGCCATGCACGGCCACCACCCGGTGGGTGACGGGTGCCGGAGGGAGCGCTGTGCGGGCGTGGAGTCCGTCGGTCATGGGGAACAGCCGGAAGTACGGGCCTCAGTTTGACGCGGCGCAGCAATCCCCCAACTTGCCTAGATCAAGAAAGCAGTGGCCGGCCCTTGCCCACGGACAGCCCGCGGACAGGCGGGATGCGGGCGAAATCCCTGACTTGCCCGGGTGCTGCAGGCTCTGTTACGATACCCCAATGGGTATAAAGACACACACGGCCGGGAGTCCTTCGATGAAGCATGTTGCATGGTTGGCGTCGATGTGGCTGGGCTGCGCGGCGGCCATGGCCGCCCCCGTGCCCACCGTGACGGTGGGCAGCACCCCGGCGGGTGCTGGCTTCGAGCTGGACGGCACGGTGGAGGCTTTGCGCC
>NZ_BADL01000052.1 GCF_000333615.1 Ideonella sp. B508-1
GGCCGGCCTGGCGGCGGGCACGGGCGGCGTCGGCGGCCCGCGCGGCGGCCAGGCCCCCGTCGCGGTCCAGGTGCAGGAAGGCGCCCAGCGCGGCATGGGCTTCGGCCCGGGCCAGCAGGGCCTGGGTCAGCTCGACGCTGGAGACGGTCTTGTCGGCCAGGGCCTTGGCAGCCGCGGCCACGCCCAGGGTGTGCAGGTCCGCGCTCATTCGATCACCTTGGGCACGAGGAACAGGCCGCCATCGACGGCCGGGGCGCTGCACTGGTTGCGCTCGCGGTCGTTGCCTTCGGTGACGGCGTCCTCGCGCAGGCGCAGCTGCACGTCCATCACCGCCGACAGCGGGGTGTACAGGGGTTCGACACCGCTGGTGTCGACGGCGCTCATCTGCTCGACGATGCCGAAAAAGTCGTTGAGCTGGGCCAGCATCGCGTCGGCCTCGGCACCGGAAAGCTCCAGGCGCGCCAGCTCGGCGATGCGGCTCACGTCCGCAGGGGTCAGGGCCATGGGTGTATCAAGTGGATTCGGAGGGCGGAACCAAAGCCGCCAGAGCCCCAACTAAGGGCTGCCGGCCCCCTTTGTCAGGGGGGCATAAGGTATTATCTCCGGTTATCTGCACACGCACGGAAGCCCCGCCACACAAGGGTTTCCGTGTGAACGTTGCAAGCCTGTGCCGCCAGTCCGTGCTGCTGGCCAGTGCCTCTGCCTCTTGCGACAGATCTCCTGGCCACACCCGTTCATTGCCACGCCATCCATGCGCATCCCGGTCTGCCGCCTGCTCCGCGTCCCGTCAGGGCCGACGCGCGCGGCCGACCTCGCCGCGCCCCGCCTGCGGGCGCGCGCCCTCCGCCTGACCTGAGTCCTCCATGTTCGCCTCCCTGCGTCGCTACGTTTCCACCGATCTCGCGATCGACCTCGGCACTGCCAACACCCTGATCTACGTCCGGGGCAAGGGCATCGTGCTCGATGAACCCTCGGTCGTCTCCATCCGCCACGAAGGCGGCCCGAACGGCAAGAAGGTCATCCAGGCCGTCGGCCACGAGGCCAAGGCCATGCTGGGCAAGGTGCCCGGCAACATCGAGGCCATCCGGCCCATGAAGGACGGCGTGATCGCCGACTTCGTGATCACCGAGCAGATGATCAAGCAGTTCATCAAGATGGTGCATCCGCGCTCGGTGCTCAAGCCCAGCCCGCGCATCATCATCTGCGTGCCCTGCGGTTCCACCCAGGTGGAAAAGCGCGCCATCCGCGACGCCGCCCTGGGCGCCGGCGCCTCCGAGGTGCACCTGATCGAGGAGCCGATGGCCGCCGCGATCGGCGCGGGCCTGCCGGTCTCCGAGGCCTCCGGCTCGATGGTCATCGACATCGGCGGAGGCACCACCGAGGTCGGCGTGATCTCGCTGGGCGGCATGGTCTACAAGGGCTCGGTCCGCGTCGGCGGCGACAAGTTCGATGAGGCCATCATCAACTACATCCGCCGCAACTACGGCATGCTGATCGGCGAACCCACGGCCGAAGCCATCAAGAAGAGCATCGGCAGCGCCTTCCCCGGCTCCGAGGTCAAGGAGATGGAGGTCAAGGGCCGCAACCTCTCCGAAGGCGTGCCGCGCAGCTTCACCATCTCGTCCAACGAGATCCTCGAAGCCCTGACCGATCCGCTCAACCAGATCGTCTCGGCCGTGAAGAACGCGCTGGAACAGACCCCGCCGGAGCTCGGCGCCGACATCGCCGAGCGCGGCATGATGCTGACCGGCGGTGGCGCGCTGCTGCGCGACCTGGACCGCCTGCTGGCCGAGGAAACCGGCCTGCCCGTGCTGGTGGCCGAGGACCCGCTGACCTGCGTGGTGCGCGGTTGCGGCATGGCGCTCGAGAGCATGGAACGCCTGGGCTCGATCTTCACCTCGGAATAAGACTTCGGCGGGCGCCTGGCGCGCCCCGGGACGACACCCATGCCGCTCGGCACGCTCGACCGCAACCCGCCGCCGTTCTTCCATCAGGGCCCCTCGGCCCTGTCGAGGCTGCTGCTGGCTGCCGCCCTGGCCATCTTCCTGATGGCCGCGGATCACCGCTTCGCGCTCATCAGCCCCTGCGCAACACCCTGGGCACCGGCCTGCTGCCG
>NZ_BADL01000051.1 GCF_000333615.1 Ideonella sp. B508-1
CCCGAGCGCGCATTGGTGCCACCGATGTCGGCCACCAGCCAGGGACGGGCCGGCGTGGCGTGGGGGATCGCAAAGTCCATGGAGGCGTGCCCAGCATGAAAAAAGGGACCGATCCATGATACTGGACGGCCCCTGTCCGGTCAGGAGACGCCCGCAGGCGCCCGCCGGCTTCAGTGCACGCTGGCGCGGCTGCGCTTGACGGCCTTGAGCGCCGGCGCGTCCACCAGCCACAGATCACGCGCCGGATCGATCTGGCTGGTCACCAGGCCGCTCAGGCTGGCCACCACCCTGTACCTGCGGCTGTTGGGGTTGTAGACCTGCACATGCACGCCCTCGGCGTGGTTGCGCAGCTGCACCACACGGTCGCCGATCGGGTCGCTGCCGGTGTAGCCGATGCTGGTGAGCACGCCCACCCGGTCGGTGAAGACGCCCAGGTCGCTGCCATCGGCATTGGCGCCCAGCACCCGCAGGCCGCCCACCAGCACGGTCAGCTCGGGCGCGGTCAGGGTGAGCTGCTGGGCCTTGTCGATCAGCAGGGCCTCGGTCGAAGTCTTGCCCTGGCCGCGGCCGAAGTTGCGGAAGCCCTCGGCCACCGGCTCCATCACCGCGAAGGAGGCCACATCGGTCTGGTCCTGCCGCGCATCGACCCGGCCCGGGGTGAACGGCAGCTCGACGGCCACGCCGGCCGCCCTCGCGGCCTGCTCCACGCCGACCCCACCGGCCAGCACGATCACATCGGCGAGCGAGGCCTTGCCGCTGGCCTGCTGCACGGCCTGCAGCACGGGCAGCACCTTGGCCGCCCGCCGGTTGACCGCCCAGTCCTTCTGGGGGGCCAGGGCCAGGCGCGCGCCGTTGGCGCCGCCGCGCTTGTCACCGCCGCGGAAGGTCGAGGCCGAGGCCCAGGCCACCGAGACCAGGTCCCCCACCGACAGGCCGGTGGCGGCGATCTTCGCCTTCAGGTCCACGATGTCGGCGGCCGACGGCGTGTGCACCGGCGCGGGCAGCGGGTCCTGCCAGACCAGGTCTTCTTTCGGCACCTCCGGGCCCAGGTAGCGGGCCTTGGGACCCATGTCGCGGTGGGTGAGCTTGAACCAGGCCCGGGCGAAGGCCTCGTTGAAGGCCTGCGGGTCGTTCAGGAACTTGCGCGAGATCTTCTCGAACCCGGGGTCGAAGCGCAGCGTCAGGTCGGTCACCAGCATGGTGGGCTTGCGCTTCTTGGCCGGGTCGAAGGGGTCGGGGATGGTGGCGGGCGCGTCCTTCGCTTCGAACTGGATGGCGCCGGCCGGGCTGCGCACCTGCACCCATTCGTACTTGAACAGGTTCTCGAAGTACTGGTTGCTCCACTGGGTGGGGGTCTGGGTCCAGATCACCTCCAGGCCGGAGGTGATGGCGTCGGCGCCCGCGCCAGAACCGTGGCTGCTGGTCCAGCCCAGGCCCTGCTGCTCGATGGGCGCGGCCTCGGGGTCGACCCCCACATGGCTGGCCGCCGCGGCGCCATGGGTCTTGCCCAGGGTGTGGCCACCGGCGATCAGGGCGACGATCTCCTCGTCGTCCATGGCCATGTTGCCGAAGGTGGCGCGGATGGCGGGCGCGGCCGAGGCCGGGTCGCCGCTGGCGTTGGGGCCTTCGGGGTTCACGTAGATCAGGCCCATCTCGGTGGCGGCCAGCGGGTGCTGGGCCAGGGTCTCGGGGTCGCGGTGGGCCAGCCAGGTCTTCTCATCGCCCCAGTTCACGTCCTGGTCCGGCTCCCACACGTCTTCGCGGCCGGCACCGAAGCCGAAGGTGCGGAAACCGCTGTTCTCCAGCGCCACATTGCCGGCCAGGATCATCAGATCGGCCCAGGAGATCGCCTGCCCGTACTTCTGCTTGACCGGCCAAAGCAGGCGGCGGGCCTTGTCCAGGCTGACGTTGTCGGGCCAGCTGTTGAGCGGCGCGAAGCGTTGCTGGCCCCGGCCGGCGCCACCCCGGCCATCGACCATGCGGTAGGTGCCGGCGCTGTGCCAGGCCATGCGGATGAACAGGCCGGCGTAGCTGCCCCAGTCGGCCGGCCACCAGTCCTGCGAATCGGTCAGCAGGGCCTTCAGATCGGCCTTCAGGGCAGCGTAGTCCAGGCGCTGGAAGGCGGCCCGGTAATCGAAGGCTTCACCCAGGGGGTTGGAGCGCTCGGAATGCTGGTTCAGCAGGTCCACGTGCAGCTGCTGAGGCCACCAGTCACGGTTGCTGGTGCCGGTGCCGGCGGCTTGGGCGTGGAAGGGGCACTTGGCTTCTTGGGTCATCGGCTTCTCCTGGAATCGAGCGGTTGGAGCGGTGAACGCCGGACCCGGCAGGTCACGGTCGTTGGGGTGTGGACCCGATTCTGGGAAGTTCGTGCCCGCAAGGCGAGACAAGGATTTCAATGGCGGCGATAGGCCACGCCATGTCGGCGGTCCCGGACGCGACGCGAGGGTGGCGGCTTCCCCCGCTGTGCCGGCCTAGCTGGCCTGCCGGGCCCCCTGGCGCACCAGGCGCGGGGCCATGCCGTAGCCGCGCAGAAAGGCCTCGCGCAGGTGGCGCCGGTCGCGGAACCCGGTCTCGCGGGCGATCACCTCCAGCGGGTGTCGGCCCTGCTCGACCATCAGCCGCGCTGCCTCCAGCCGCAGGCCCTCGATGGCCTTGGCCGGAGACTGGCCGGTCTCCTCGGTGAAGACGCGGCTGAACTGGCGCGGGCTCAGGTGCACCACCTCGGCCAGCTTCTCCACGCCCAGCGGGGTGGCCAGATGCTGGCGGGCGTAGTCCAGCGCCTGCTGGATGCGGTCGGACTTGGGCGCCAGCTTCAGCAGCTCGGAATGCTGCGACTGCCCCCCGGCACGGCGCTGGTGCATCACCAGCCGGTGGGCCACGGAGCGGGCCACCTCCGGGCCCAGGTCCTTCTCGACCAGACCCAGAGCCAGGTCCAGGCC
Organism: Ideonella sp. B508-1; assembly: GCF_000333615.1. Classification (GTDB taxonomy): domain Bacteria; phylum Pseudomonadota; class Gammaproteobacteria; order Burkholderiales; family Burkholderiaceae_C; genus Ideonella. Next base: position 2,940 of record NZ_BADL01000051.1, read on the forward strand.
AGCGGTCATGCCCGCCGAGGTCCAGACGTTGCCGTCGGCGATGAAGATGCGGTCGGGCTCGACCTGGATCTCCGGATGCCGCTGCTGCAGCGCCTGCGCGTGCGCCCAGTGGGTGGTGGCCCGCCGCCCCGCCAGCGCACCGGCCTCGGCCAGCACGAAGCCGCCGGTGCACAGCCCGGCCACGCGACGCGCCTGGCGGCTGGCCCGCTGCACGAAGCGCGTCATCTCGGCCGAGGGCGGCACGGCGACGGGATCGATGACGCCGGCCACCATCCAGGTGTCGGCCTGGCTGCGCGGGGTGACGGGCCGGGTGCCGATCGACAGGCCCAGCGAAGAACGCACCTCCCCGCCCGCCATCGAGTAGTTGTCCACCCGGTAGAAAGACTCCCCCACCACCAGGTTGGCGAACTCGAACACCGCCTGGGTGCTGATGGCCATGACCTGGAAGCCCTCGGAGAGCAGATAGCCGACGCGGTGCATGAAATGTCCTCCCCCTATGTCTCAAAACATGACTATATACGTCATTTGAGACATTGCCCGTCGGAGGGAAGATGCCTCCATCGCAACACGGCGGCCCTGTCAGGTCGCCACCCACCGGAGCATCGACATGACCTCTTCCTCTCTGGGCACCGCCCTCATCACCGGCGCCTCCTCGGGCATCGGCGCCCTCTACGCCGACCGCCTGGCCCGCCGCGGCCACGACCTGGTGCTGGTGGCTCGCAACCGCGAGCGCCTGAACCACCTGGCGCGCGACATCAGCAACCGCACCGGCCGCTCGGTCGAGGTGCTGGTGGCCGACCTGCACGAGCCGGCCTCGCTGGCCACCGTGGAAGACGTGCTGCGCCAGGACGCCAGCATCACCCTGCTGGTGAACAACGCCGGCGTGGGCACCCACCGGGCGCTGCTGGACAGCGACGTGGACGAGATGACCCGCATGGTGGCCCTGAACGTGACGGCACCGATGCGCCTGGCCTATGCCGCGGTGCCCGGCTTCGTGGCCCGGGGGCGCGGCGCCATCATCAACATCGCCAGCATCGTCGGCATCGCGCCGGAGCTGCTCAACGGCGTGTACGGCGGCAGCAAGGCCTTCGTCACCGCCTTCAGCCAGTCGCTGCACCACGAACTGGCCGACAAGGGCGTGCGCGTGCAGGCCGTGCTGCCGGGCGCCACCGCCACCGACTTCTGGGCCCGCGGCGGCCTGCCGGTGGAGCACCTGGACAGCGCCATCGTGATGCGCGCCGAGGACCTGGTGGACGCCGCCCTGGTCGGCTTCGACCGCGCCGAGCTGATCACGATCCCGTCCCTGCAGGACGCGGCGCTGTGGGAGGCCTACGAGGCCGCCCGCCAGGCCATGCTGCCCCATCTGTCCACCCACCAGGCCGCGGCGCGCTACCGCATCAGCGCCTGAGCCACCCCGGACCGAAGGGGACCGGCGCTGAGTGCCTCGGTGAAGTGACTGGGCTTCGCCGCGGGCTCAGAGCTGGAAGTCGTAATCGACGATCAGCGGCGCGTGGTCGCTGAACTTCTGGTCCTTGTAGATGGCGGCCGTGCGGGCCTGCGCGGCCAGGGCGGGTGTGGCCAGGTGGTAGTCCAGGCGCCAGCCCACGTTCTTCGCGTAGGCCTGGCCGCGGTTGCTCCACCAGGTGTAGGCCTCGCCGGTGGTCTGGGGGTGCAGGCGGCGGTAGACGTCCACCACCCCGGCCTCGTCCAGCAGCCGGGTCATCCAGGCGCGTTCCTCGGGCAAGAAGCCGCTGTTCTTCTGGTTGCCCTTCCAGTTCTTCAGGTCGATCTCCTGGTGGGCGATGTTCACGTCGCCGACCAGGATGAACTCGCGCGTGCCCTTGAGGGCGTGCAGGTGCGGGTAGACCACGTCCAGGAAGCGGAACTTGGCCTGCTGGCGCTCCTCACCGCTGGAGCCGCTGGGGAAGTAGCAGCTGATCAGGCTGAGTTGGCGTCCGGGCTTGTCGAATCGCAACTCGACGTAGCGGCCCTCGGCGTCGAACTCCGGCTCGCCCAGACCGATGATCACGTCGCTGGGCTCGTGGCGGCTGTACAGGCCGACACCGGAGTAGCCCTTCTTCTCGGCATAGTGGAAATGCCCGGTCATGCCGGCCACCGTGTCGTATTTCCCCTGCACATCGGGCGCCTGGGCCTTGACTTCCTGCACCCCCATACAATCGGGCGCGATACTCTCCGTCCAGGGCACGAAGCCCTTGCTGGCCGCCGAGCGGATGCCGTTCAGGTTGAGCGTGACCAGTCTGAATCCCATTGAAGTCCCTTCCATGACGAACACCACCCACACCGACCCGCTGGCCCAGGACTTCGTGAAGTTCTCGGTGGACGCGGGGGTGCTGCGCTTCGGCGAGTTCACGACCAAGGCCGGCCGGAAGTCGCCGTACTTCTTCAACACGGGCCTGTTCGACGACGGCGCCAAGCTGATGCGGCTGGGCGAATTCTATGCACGCCGCCTGCTGGCCTCGGGGCTCGAATTCGACATGCTGTTCGGCCCGGCCTACAAGGGCATCACCCTGGCCGCCGCGGTGGCCATCGGCCTGGCCAAGGAAGGCCGCAGCGTGCCCTACGCCTACAACCGCAAGGAGGCGAAAGACCACGGCGAAGGCGGCACCCTGGTGGGCGCCCCGGTCCAGGGCCGGGTGCTGATCATCGACGACGTGATCACCGACGGGGCCTCCAAGCGCGAGGCGGCCGACATGATCCGCGCGGCCGGCGCCACCCCGGTGGGCGTGGCCATCACGATGGACCGCCAGGAGCGCGCCAGCGACGACCCGGCCAGCCCGCGCTCGGGCGTGCAGTACGTCGAGCAGGAGCTGGGCCTGAAGGTGCTGTCCATCGCCACGCTGGCCGACCTCATGCAGTTCCTGGACACCACCGGCGACCCCACCCTGGCCGCCAACCGCGACAAGGTGGCGGCCTACCGCCAGCGCTACGGAGTGTGAGCATGAAGCGGCCGGCCCCGATGAGCGTTCGTCCCGGGTTGGCCCGGTCGGTCGCCGTGGCGGCCGGCTCCGCAGCGGGGCTGCTGATGACACTGCCGGCCCAGGCCGTGACACCGGCCAAGGACGCGGCCTCCGCCCCCATTTATTCCTGCGTGGATGCCAACGGCCGGCGGCTCAGTTCGGACCGCCCCATCCCCGAATGCCTGAGCCAGGAGCAGAACATGCTGGGCAAGGACGGCACGGTGCGCAAGAAGGTGCCGCCGATGCTGTCGCCCGAACAGCAGGCCCAGAGGGACGCCGAACGGGCGGCCCAGGCCCGCGCCCAGGCGGCGCGGATGGAGCTGGTCCGCAACGATCGGCTGCTGCTGTCGCGCTACCCGACGCTGGCCGCCCATGACCAGGCGCGCCAGCGCGCGCTGGAATCCACCCAGAAGGCCATCGACACCATCCAGCTGCGCATTGCGCAGTTGGAGACCGAGCGGGTGGTCCTGGCCAACGAACGGGCCGGCCTGGGGGGCAAGGCGGTGCCGGAGAACCTGAAGATGCGCACCAACACCAACGACGGCAGCCTGGAGGCACAGCGCACGCTGCTGCGCAGCATGGACGCCGAACGGGCCCGCATCAACCTGCAGTACGACAACGAGCGCCAGCGCCTGGCCCTGCTGCTGGCGGGCCTGCCGCCGGGGACCCAGGTGGATGCGGGCCAGCCGTCGCCATCCGCGGCACCCGCGGCTCGCTGAAGATCGAGCCACCTTCCGGAATGCCACCGAAGACCTTGCCCTCCCTGACCCCCGCCCTCGGCCTGGGCCTGTTCCTGGCCACCGCCGCCGCCGCCTGGGCCGGCCCCACCGACTACCGCTGCCCGGGCGCACACACCCTGCGCGCCGCCTTCACGCCGCGGGATGCCATCGTCACCTTCGACGGGCAGACATACACCCTGCGTCGGGTGCGCGATGCCCGGGAAGCCCGCTTCACGGACAGCAGACTGGGCCTCAGCCTGGCGCTGTCCGGGAGCAACGCGAGCTGGCAGCGCAAGGGCGAGGACGATCTGGTCTGCCGCAAGGTGATCGCCTCGCTGGAACCCGAGGCCCTGGAGGGCCGGCGGGCGGCACCGTCGGCACCCGCCCGCTGAGCAGCGCGACCCTTCCCAGGGCCGCGCTTCTCGTCCACCGGCCTCAGCCGAGTTTCTTCTTCAGCAGCTCGGTGGCTTGCGCCGGGTTGGCCTTGCCCTTGGACGCCTTCATGACCTGGCCGACCAGGGCGTTGAAGGCCTTGTCCTTGCCGGACTTGTACTCCTCGACCGACTTGGCGTTGGCAGCGATCACCTCGTCGACGATCTTCTCCAGCGCGCCGCTGTCGTTCATCTGCTTGAGGCCCTTGGCCTCGATGACCGCGTCCACCTCGCTGCCGGCGCCGGTCCACAGGGCGTCGAAGACCTGGCGGGCCGCGTTGTTGGAGATGGTGCCATCCTGGATGCGGCCGATCAGCTGCGCCAGCAGGGCCGGGCTCACCGGGGCATCCTGGAGCTCGCGCTCCTCGGCATTCAGGCGCTTGCTCACCTCGCCCATCAGCCAGTTGGCCACCAGCTTGGGCTGGCCGCAGGCCTCGCGCGCGGCCTCGTAGTAGCGGGCGAAGGCCAGCGACTGGGTCATCATCGTCGCGTCGTAGGCCGGCAGGCCATCGGCCTGCTGGAAGCGCTCGGCCATGGCGCGCGGCAGCTCGGGCATCTCGCCCTTGACGCGCTCCACCCACTCGGGGGCGATGACCAGCGGCGGCAGGTCCGGATCGGGGAAGTAGCGGTAGTCGGCCGAGTCTTCCTTGCTGCGCATGGCCCGGGTCTCGCCCCGGTCGGGGTTGTAGAGCACCGTGGCCTGCTGGATGGTGAAGCCATCCTCCAACTGGTCGATCTGCCAGTTCACCTCGTAGTTCACCGCGTCCACCAGGTAGCGGAAGCTGTTGAGGTTCTTGATCTCGCGGCGGGTGCCGAAGGGCTCGCCCGGCTTGCGCACCGAGACGTTGACGTCGCAGCGGAAGGAGCCTTCCTGCATGTTGCCGTCGCAGATGCCCAGCCACATGACCAGCGCGTGCAGGGTCTTGGCGTATTCGACGGCCTCCTGGGCCGAGCGCATGTCGGGCTCGGAGACGATCTCCAGCAGCGGGGTGCCGGCGCGGTTCAGGTCGATGCCCGACTGGCCGTGGAAGTCCTCGTGCAGGCTCTTGCCCGCGTCTTCCTCCAGGTGGGCGCGGGTGAGCTGCACCACCTTCTGACGGTCGCCGACGAAGAAGGCCACGCTGCCGCCCTGCACCACCGGGATCTCGAACTGCGAGATCTGGTAGCCCTTGGGCAGGTCGGGGTAGAAGTAGTTCTTGCGGGCGAAGATGGACAGCGGCGCCACCTTGGCGCCCACCGCCAGGCCGAAGCGGATGGCCCGCTCCACCGCGGCGCGGTTGAGCACCGGCAGCGTGCCGGGCAGGGCCAGGTCCACCGGGCAGGCCTGGGTGTTGGGCGCCGCGCCGAAGGCGGTCGAGGCGCCGCTGAAGATCTTCGACTGGGTCGAGAGCTGGACGTGGTTTTCCAGGCCGATCACGACCTCGTAGCCACGCACGAGTTGGGGTTGGCTGCTCATCTCAGAAACCCTCCGGGCTGCGGAGGTGATGGTCGGTCACCTGCTGCAGCGCGTGCGCGGCCTGCAGCAGGGTGCCTTCCTGGAAGTAGTTGCCGATCAGCTGCAGGCCCACCGGCATGCCGTGGGCGCCGAAGCCGGCCGGCACGCTCATGCCGGGCAGGCCGGCCAGGCTGGCGGGCAAGGTGAAGATGTCGGCCAGATAGGCCTGCAGGGGGTCGTCGCCCTGGGCGCCGATCTGCCAGGCCACCGTGGGGGCCACCGGGCCGGCGATGACGTCGCACTGCTGGAAGCAGCGCTGGAAGTCGTCGGCGATCATGCGGCGCAGCTTCTGGGCCTGCAGGTAGTAGGCGTCGTAATAGCCATGGCTCAGCACATAGGTGCCGATCATGATCCGGCGCTTGACCTCGGGGCCGAAGCCTTCGGCCCGGGTCTTCTTGTACATGTCCAGCAGATCGGTGTAGTTCGCCGCGCGATGGCCGAACTTGACGCCATCAAAACGGCTCAGGTTGGAGCTGGCCTCGGCCGGGGCGATGATGTAGTACACGGGGATGGACAGCTCGGTGCGCGGCAGGCTGACCTCGACCAGCGTGGCGCCCAGGGCCTCCAGCTGCGCCAGCGCAGCACGCACGGCACCGTCCACGTCCGCAGCCAGGGCCGCCGGGAAGAACTCCTTGGGCAGGCCGATGCGCAGGCCCTGCAGCGGTTTGGCGGCGCTGGCGCCCTCGCGCGGGGCCAGCATCTGGGCATGGAAGTCCTGCGGCGGACGCTGGGCGCTGGTGCTGTCGCGCTCGTCGAAGCCGCTCATGGCCGACAGCAGCAGGGCGCAGTCCTCGGCCGAGCGGGCCATCGGGCCGGCCTGGTCCAGGCTGGAGGCGAAGGCGATCATGCCGTAGCGGCTGCAGACGCCGTAGGTCGGCTTGATGCCGGTGAGGCCCGAGAAGCTGGACGGCTGGCGGATGAGCCGCCGGGTCGGGCCGG
>NZ_BADL01000050.1 GCF_000333615.1 Ideonella sp. B508-1
TTACGCCCGCTTGCGGCCGCTGTACCGCCGCATCCAAGCCATCACCGGCTACCGGGCCTGATCCGCTTTGCCAGGAGGTCCGCCATGGACTGGAGCACCCACAGCGTCAGCAACCAGGTCGACGAGCTGCGCGACGTGGACCTGCTGGCCATCGACCCGGCGCTGCAGCAGCACCTGCGGCGCCTGGGCGCGGCCTGGGCCCTGCCCGGCCTGCACGCCTACGGCACGGCCCTGGGCCGCAGCGAGACCTTCGCGCAGGCCGCCCAGGCCAATGCCGCCGGCCCGGTGCTGCAGCGCTTCGACCCGCGCGGGCGGCGCATCGACGCCGTGCGCTTTGACCCCGACTGGCATGCCCTCTTGACCCTGTTGCGCGGCCAGGGCTGGATGGCCCGGCCCTTTGCCGACCGCCGCCCGGGCCGCTGGGCCGCCGCCGCGGCCGGCATGCTGCTGCACGGCCAGGTGGAGGCCGGCACCCTGTGCCCGGCCACCATGACCCAGGCCGCCATCCCGGTGCTGCGGCGCGACCCGGCCCTGTGGGCCTGGCTGGGCGAGCGCCTGCTGGATGCGCGGCACGACCCGAGCGACCGGCCGATCGACGCCAAGCCGTCGATCTGGCTGGGCATGGGCATGACCGAGAAGCAGGGCGGCTCCGACGTGCGGGCCAACACCACCACCGCCACCCCTGTTGCCACCCAGGTCGGCGGGCCGGACAGCGCCGAGGCCCTGCTGCGCGGCCACAAGTGGTTCTACTCGGCCCCCAGCAGCGACGCCCACCTGGTGGTGGCGCGCACGCCCGAGGGCGGCCTGTCCTGCTACCTGGTGCCGCGCTGGCGGCCCGACGGCCAGCGCAACGCGGTGCGCCTCCAGCGCCTGAAGGACAAGCTGGGCAACCGCAGCAATGCCAGCGGCGAGGTGGAGTTCGAGGACGCCTGGGGCCTGCGGGTGGGCGAGCCCGGCCGCGGCATCCCCACCATCCTGGAGATGGCCACCCACACCCGGCTGAACTGCGTGCTGGGCAGCACCGCGCTGATGCGTGCCGGCCTGGTGCAGGCCCTGGCCTATGCGCGCCAGCGCCAGGCCTTCGGCAGGCCGCTGGCTCAGCAGCCGCTGATGCGCAGCGTGCTGGCCGACCTGGCGCTGGAGAGCGAGGCCGCACTGGTGCTGGCCCTGCGCCTGGCCCAGGCCTTCGAGGACGCCGAGGGCCCCGTGCCCGACCCGCTGGCCCGCGCCTGGCAGCGGCTGATGACGCCGGCCGCCAAGCTGTGGGTGTGCAAGCGCGCGGTGGCCCAGGCCGGCGAGGCGCTGGAGGTGCTGGGCGGCAACGGCTATGTGGAGGAGAGCAGCCTGGCCCGGCTCTACCGCGAGGCGCCGGTCAACTCGGTGTGGGAGGGCTCGGGCAATGTGATGGCCCTGGACCTGCTGCGCGCCCTGGGCCGTGAGCGCGAGGGCGCCCAGCGGCTGTGGGACGACCTGGCCGAAGGCTGCGGCGACGAGCTGCGGCTGCGTGCCGCGCTGCAGACGCTGGCGCCGGCCTGGCAGGGCCCCACGGATCTGCTGAAAGGCCAGGCCCGAAAAATCCCCAG
>NZ_BADL01000049.1 GCF_000333615.1 Ideonella sp. B508-1
GCCCTGGCCGCCGAAAAGGGCGCGGCCGGCCTGGCCCAGCTGGAGGCGGCCATCGCCCCAGGCCGACCCGCAGGGCCTGTGGGCCTCGGGCAACCTGCGGCCCCTGCGGTGAGGGCGCGGCCATGAAGCCCGACTGCGATCTGCTGGTGCTGGGTGGCGGCGTCAGCGGCGCCGGCGTGGCGCTGGAGGCCGCCCGGCGCGGCCTGCGCGTGACCCTGGTGGAGGCCCGCGACTACGCCTGGGGCGCCTCCAGCCGCAGCAGCAAGCTGGTGCACGGCGGCCTGCGCTACCTGCAGAGCGGGGCGCTGCACCTGACGCGCGAATCGGTGCAGGAGCGCGAGGCCCTGCTGCGCGAGCTGCCCGGCCTGGTCGAGCGCATCGGCTTCGTGATGGCGCACCGCCGCCCCCTGGGGCCGGGCCGCCGCACGATGCAGATCGGCCTGCGCCTGTACGACCACCTGGCCGGCCGGCGCGCCCGCGGCTGGGCCAGCAACGCCGACATCCCCTGGCTGGTGCCCGGCCTGGCCACCGACGACGGCGCCAGCCTCTACGAGGACGCCACCACCGACGACGCCCGCCTGACCCTGCGGGTGCTGCAGGAAGCCCGCACCCTGGGCGCCGAGCTGCACAACCACACCACGCTGACCGCGCTGCAGCGCGACGCGCAAGGCCAGATCTGCGGCGCCACGCTGCGCGGGCCGGACGGCTTCGAACGCCACCTCGCCTGCCGCTGCATCGTCAGCGCCAGCGGGCCCTGGCTGGGCACGGTGGCCGCGCTGGCCGGCGCCACGCCGCCGCGGCTGCGGCCGCTGCGGGGCAGCCACCTGCTGCTGCCGCTGTGGCGTCTGCCACTGGCCCGTGCCGTGGCCTGGCGCCACCCGGAAGACGGCCGCCCCGTTTTCGCCTACCCCTGGCAGGGCCGGCTGATCGTGGGCACCACCGACCTGGACCACCCCGACCTGGGCACCGAGCCGCGCATCCAGCCCGAGGAACTGCGCTACCTGCTGGCGGCCTTGGCCCACAGCTTCCCCCGCGCCGGCGTGGGCGCCGCCGACCTGCAGTGCACCTGGGCCGGCGTGCGGCCGGTGATCGCCAGCGACAAGCCGGTGGCCCCCTCGCAGGAAAGCCGTGAACACCTGGTCTGGGCGCAGGACGGCCTGGTGGCCCTGGCCGGCGGCAAGCTCACCACCTTCCGCCGCATGGCCCAGGCCGCGCTGGCCGCCGCCCGGCCCTGGCTGCCCGCGCTGCCGCCGCCGGTGCACCGCGACATCCTGCCCGCGCACGCGCCGGTGGCCGGCGTGCCGCTGCGCTGGCAGGGCCGCTGGGGCGCGCTGGCCGGCCAGGCCGCCCGCGGCGCACTCATCCCCGGCACCACCACCCGCTGGGGCGAGCTGCGCCACAGCCTGCTGCACGAGCAGGTGCAGCACCTGGACGACCTGCTGCTGCGCCGCAGCCGGCTGGGCCTGCTGATGCCCGGCTTTGCCGCCGACCTGCTGCCCGCGCTGCAGCCGCTGTGCCAGGAGACGCTGGGTTGGTCGGCCGAGCGCTTCCGGCAGGAACAGGACCGCTACCTGGCACTGATGACCACCACCCACGGGGTGCCCGCATGAAAGACCTGATCCTGGCCATCGACCTGGGCACGCAGTCGGTGCGGGCCCTGCTGTTCGCGCTGGATGGCACGCTGGTGGCCCGCGCCCAGCAGGTCTTTGCTAACTACCAGCGGCCCCAGCCCGGCTGGATGACGCACGACGGAGAGGGCTTCTGGCAGGCCGCGACGACCTGCTCTCAGAGCGTGTGGGCCAGACATGAAGCGGCTCGCGTGGCTGGCGTAGTCGTCACCACCCAGCGAGCCTCCATGCTGGCCGTGGACGCCCAGGGCCGCTGCCTGGCGCCGGCCATCATCTGGCCTGACCAGCGCCGCGCCACCCGGCTGCCGCGGGTGGCCGCCCACTGGCGCGCGGCCTTCGCGCTGACCGGCCTGTCGGGCACGGTGCGCCGCTTCCAGCAGGACGCCGAGCTCAACTGGTGGGCCCAGCACGAGCCGGCCCTGCACGGCCAGGCCCACGCCTTCCTGCTGATGTCGGGCCTGCTCAACCAGCGCCTGACCGGCCGCCTGGTCGACAGCATCGGCAGCCAGGTGGCCTACCTGCCCTTCGACAGCCGGCGCCAGCAGTGGGCGGCACGCGGGTCCTGGCACTGGCAGGCCCTGGCGCTGCGGCCCGAGCAGCTGCCCGCGCTGCAGCCGGTGGGCAGCGTGCTGGGGGAGGTCACGCGCGAGGCCGCCGCCACCACCGGCCTGCCGGTGGGCACGCCGGTGCTGGCCGCCGCGGCCGACAAGGCCTGCGAGGTGCTGGGCGCCGGCGCCTTCGACCCCCAGGGCAGCGGCATCGGCGCGCTCAGCTACGGCACCACCGCCACCCTCAACCTCACCAGCGCCCGCTACCTGGAGCCCGAGCGCTTCGTGCCGCCCTACCCGGCCGCCGTGCCCGGCCACTACAGCGCCGAGGTGCAGGTCACGCGCGGCTTCTGGCTGGTGAGCTGGTTCCGCGACCAGTTCGGCCAGCCCGAGCAGGCCGCCGCTGAGGTGCTGGGCGTGGCGCCCGAAACCCTGTTCGACGAGCTGGTGGCCCAGGTGCCGCCGGGCTCGCTGGGCCTGACGCTGCAGCCCACCTGGAGCCCCGGCGTGCGCCACCCCGGCCCCGAGGCCAAGGGCGCCATCATCGGCTTCGGCGAGGCCCACACCCGCGCCCACCTCTACCGCGCCATCCTGGAGGGCCTGGCCTATGCGCTGCGCGAGGGCCGCGAACGGCTGGAGCGGCGCTCGGGCCAGCCCATCACCCAGCTGCGCGCCAGCGGCGGCGGGGCCCAGAGCGATGCGGTGCTGCAGCTCACCGCCGACGTCTT
>NZ_BADL01000048.1 GCF_000333615.1 Ideonella sp. B508-1
TCCAACCAGCGGTGGCAGGGGAAGGGTTCGCCCGCCGGAAAGCGGAACATGCGGCTCTGCTCGGGCAGTTGCTCGATCCAGAACAGATCGCCCCGGTGCGGGCCGATGATGGGCAGGCCCAGCCGGCGGGCCATCTCGCCGGTGCCGCCGGCGTGGTCGATGTGGGCATGGGTGAGCCACAGCGCGGTGGGGGTGACGCCCAGGCGCTGCATCTCGGCGATCAACCGGTCCACCTCGCCGCCCGGGTCGATCACGGCCGCCTGCATCGTCTCGTTGCACCAGACGATGGAGCAGTTCTGCTGGAAGGGGGTCACGGGGACGGTGAGGTAGCGCAACATGGACAGGCCTGGAAGTGTCAACCTGAAGTATCGGGCCAGCCACGCTTCCCGTGGAAACCCGGCATGGGCCTCACGCGGTGCCCCTTAGCATCCCTGCAACCCCATCACGCTCGCGACCCTCGCACCATGATCGACCGCACGCCTGAATCCTATGCCTACCCGCTGCTGATCAAGCAGCTGCTACACACCCCGCGCGCCACCGCGCTGAAGCAAGAGATCGTCTACGCCGACAAGCGGCGGCTGAGCTACGGCGAGCTGTTTGAGCGCATCGGCCGCCTGGGCAATGCGCTGCGGGCCCAGGACGCCGGCCTGGGCCGCACCGTGGGCGTGATGGACTGGGATTCGCACCGCTACCTGGAGTGCTTCTTCGCCGTGCCCATGCTGGGCAGCGTGCTGATGACGGTGAACGTGCGGCTGGCACCCGAGCAGATCGTCTACACCCTCAACCACGCCCAGGTGGACCTGCTGCTGGTGCACAGCGACTTCCTGCCGGTGCTGGCCCAGATCCGCCACGAGCTCACCACGGTCAAGACCTTCGTCCTGTTGAGCGACGAGCCCGCCGCCCTGCCCGAAGGTTTTGCTGGCGAGTACGAGGCCCTGCTGGCAAGCGCCGCCGTGGACTGCGACTTCCCCGACTTCGACGAGAACACCCGCGCCACCACCTTCTACACCACCGGCACCACCGGCCTGCCCAAGGGCGTGTACTTCAGCCACCGCCAACTGGTGCTGCACACCCTGGGGGTGACCAGCGCCCTGGCGCTGGCGCGCGACCAGGGCGGCGTGCACCGAGGCGATGTGTACATGCCCATCACGCCGATGTTCCATGTGCACGCCTGGGGCATGCCCTATGCCGCCACGATGATCGGGCTCAAGCAGGTCTACCCGGGGCGCTACCAGCCCGACTTGCTGCTGCGCCTGATCGAACAGGAAAAGGTCACCTTCTCGCACTGCGTGCCCACCATCCTGCACATGCTGCTGCAGTCGCCGGCCGCCAAGGACGTGGATCTCTCGCGCTGGAAGGTCATCATCGGCGGCGCGGCGCTGAACTCCGGCCTGGCCCTGGCCGCCCGTGAACGCGGCATCGACATCTTCACCGGCTACGGCATGTCCGAGACCTGCCCCATCCTGACCCTGGCCCAGGTGGACACGGCCGATGTGGGCACCGCGCGCGACCTGCCCACCCGCATCAAGACCGGCCGGCCGGTGCCGCTGGTGGAGCTACGCACCGTGGACCCGGACCTGCGGGACCTGCCGCGCGACGGCCAGTCCGCTGGCGAGGTGGTGGTGCGCGCGCCCTGGCTGACCCAGGGCTACCTGCACAACCCCGAGGCCTCGGCCGAGCTCTGGCACGGCGGCTACCTGCACACCCAGGACATCGGCCACATCGACGTGCGCGGCTACCTGCAAGTGACCGACCGCATCAAGGACGTCATCAAGACCGGCGGCGAATGGGTGTCCTCGCTGGAGATCGAGGAAATCATCGCCCGCCACCCCGGCGTCAGCGAGGTGGCGGTAGTGGGCGTGAAGGACCCGAAGTGGAGCGAGCGCCCGCTGGCCCTGGTGGTGCCCAAACCCGGCGCGACCTGCACACCGCAGGACATCAGCGACCATGTGATGGCCGCGGTGAAGGAAGGCCTGATCAGCAAGTTCGGCGTGCCCGACCAGGTGCTGTTCGTCGAGCAACTGGCCCGCACCAGCGTGGGCAAGCTCAACAAGCGGGCGCTGCGCCAGCAGTACGGCGGCTGAGCGCCTTCTCGATCGCCTGGTCCATCAAGGACAGGCCCCTGGTCGATCTCGCCGTCGCTCACCGTCAGCGGCGGGGCGATGCGGAACACCCCGCCCATCTGCGGCAGCTTGACGATGTTCATGCTCAGGCCCAGGCCCATGGCCTCGCGGCCGATGGCCTCGCCCAAGGGCGAAGGCCGGCTCTTGGTGCGCCGGTCGGTCACCACCTCCAAGCCCAGCAACAGGCCGCGGCCCTCGCACGTCGCCGATGCAGTCGTACTTCTGCTGCGGCGCAGCAGGCCGGCCTTCAGGCGCTCGCCCGCCACCTGGGCGCGCTGCACCAGGCCGTCGCGCTGCACCACCTCCAGCACCTTCAGGCCCACCGCCGCGGGCAGCGGGTCAGAGACGTGCGTGGTGTAGAACAGGAAGCCCTTGGCGTGCGCGGCCTCCTCGATCGCCGCGGAGGTGACCAGGGCGGCCAGCGGCAGACCCGCACCCAGGGTCTTGGACAGGGTCAGGATGTCCGGCGTCACGCCATCGCGCTCGCAGGCGAACATCATCCCCGTGCGGCCCACGCCAGTCTGCGCCTCGTCGAGGATCAGCAGCATGCCGCGCTCCTCGCACTTGCGCTTGAGCGCGGCCATGTAGCCCGCGGGCAGCTCGATGATGCCGCCGCTGCTCAGGATGGGCTCGGCGATGAAGGCCGCCAGCGCGCCGGTGGACTGGGCGTCGACCAGGGCGAAGGCATCGTCCAGCTCGGTCTGCCAATCCAGCACACCGTCCTTCGTGAAACGCGGCCGGTAGCTGTTGGGCGCCGGGATGGCCAGCGAGCCCACCGCCGCCGGCCCGTAGCCCTTGCGCCCGGCGCTGTAGGTGGCCGCCGCGGCGCCGCCGGTCATGCCATGCCAGGACTGGGCGAAGCCCACCACCTCCCAGCCGCCGGTCACCAGCTTGGCCATGCGCAGCGCGGCCTCGTTGGACTCGGCGCCGGTGCTCAGCAGCAGGCAGCGGTCCAGCCCGGGCGGCGTGGCCTCGGCCAGGCGGGTGGCCAGCTCGACCACCGGGCGCGACAGCATGCCGCTGAACAGGTGGTCCAGCGTGTGGATCGACTCGGTCACCACCGCGGCGATCTCCGGGTGGGAATGGCCCAGCAGCGCGCTCATCTGGCCGGAGGTGAAGTCCAGGATGCCGCGGCCGTCGGCGTCATAGACCCAGCAGCCCTGGGCCCGCTCGATGATCATCGGCTCGAAGCTGCCGCCGTAGCGCACCAGGTGCTGACGGGCACGTTGCCAGAAGAGGGGATCGTCGTTTTGGGACATGGCGGACCTTGAGGGGAAGCAAATGGACATGGGCCGATCTTGCGGCGCCGGAGCCATCTGGTAAAACGAAAGCTTCTTGCACCACTCATCAGAAACGCTCATACCTTGCCCGCCAACCTGGACATCGATCTGCTGCGCAGCTGGCTGGCCGTGGCCGACAGCGGCACGCTCAGCCGCGCCGCCCAGCGGGTGCACCGCACCCAGTCGGCGCTGAGCCTGCAGATGCAGCGGCTCGAGGCGGTGGTGGGCCAGCCCCTCTTGCTGCGCACCGGCCGCGGCGTGCGCCTGACCGCGGCGGGTGAGCGCCTGCGCGAGCACGCCCAGCGCCTGCTGGCCCTGCACGACCAGGCCCTGGCCGATCTGGCCGAAGACCCGCTCAGCGGCGTGCTGCGCTTCGGCTGCCCGGACGACTACGCGGTGCGCTTCTTGCCGCCGCTGCTGCGCGGCTTTGCCCACCGGCATCCCCGCGTGCTGGTGGAAGTGGTGTGCGCCCCCACGCCGCAGCTGCGCCAGGCCCTGGCCCGGCGCGAGCTGGACCTGGCCCTGGTCTCGGTGGCCGAACCGGCCACGGCCCGGGGCCTGCTGCGCACCGAGCCGCTGGTGTGGGTGGGCGCCCCGGGCGGCGAGGCCCTGCGGGCCGACCCGCTGCCCCTGGCCCTGTCCGGCCCCGAGACCCAGGACCACCAGGCGGCCCTGGCCGCGCTGGCCGGGGCCGGCCGGCGCCACCGCCTGGCCTATGCCAGCAGCAGCCTGGCCGGCCTGCTGGCCGTGGTGCGCTCGGGCCAGGCCATCAGCGTGCTGACCCAGACGGCCGTGCCCGAGGACCTGCCGGTGCTGGGCGATGGCGCAGGCCTGCCGCCGCTGCCCCCGCTGGGCATCGTGCTGGCGCACGACCGGCCACGGCCCGCGCCGGTGGCCCAGGCCTTCGAGGCCCTGGTGCAGGAGCTGCTGCCCGGCGCCTGAGACCCCAGACGGGTCCGACGGCGGCTCAATCCGCCAGCCACAGCTCCAGGTGGTTGGGCCTCACATTGCCGCACTGGCTGGGCTTGAGCGGGGTCATGTCCAGCGGGTTCAGCAGCGGCGACAGCGCCTGCTGAACCTGCTGCAGGGTGTCCTGCGACACCTTGTCCGGGCAGTAGCGCAGCTGGTGGCGCGCCGGCACCGACCGGGTGGGCACCCGCTCGATGCCGGGGGTCAGCACGCCCGCCTGCTGCAAGGCCGCCAGGGCCTGCTGGGCCAGAGGCCGGCGCTCCTCGCTGCCGATCTGCACATAGACCCGTGCCGGCAGGGTCACGGCCTGCAGGGCCGGCGCCGCCACCCGTGCGGGCGCGGCGGCGGCCGTCACGGCCCCACTCGCCCCACCCGCCCCATTGCCCGGTGCGGCCGCCGCGGTGCTGCTGCCCGCGTCCAGCAAGCGGGCGACCTGGTCGGCCTGGTCCCGAGCCTGGGGGCTGGCGTCGGGTGCCGCACCGAGGGCGACCACCGACTGCAAAGGCGGCGGTGATCTGATCCACCGTGCCCTTCTGCACCCCACTGGCCGCGGCCACGCTGTTGAGCAGCACCACCCCCAGCCGGCCCTGGGCCGGCTGGTCGGACACCAGCAAGGGCATGATCTTCATGACCGCGTCCAGCTCCTGCCGCGCCTGCTCGGCGGTGGTCCGAGCCTGCTCGGCGGCGACCCGGTCCCGCTCGGCCTGGGCCCTGCGCTCGATCTCGCCGTGGTTGATCCAGTTGCCGAACTCCGCGGACAGCTTGACCGCCAACCCGGCCACCACGGTGGTCAGCAGCCAGAAGCCCAGCTTGCTCTCGAAGAAGGCCGACAGGCGCTCCAGCACACCAGGCGGGGCCCGCGTGGGTTCCAGCTCGCGGCGCAGCTGGGCGCGGTAGAGCTCCTCGTCGCGCAGGCGCTGGCGTTCGTCCTCGGTCAGGGGCATGGGGCCGTCCTCCCTGCCCGCCATCTTAGGCAGCGGCGGCCCCGGCACCGCCCCCTGGCCAGGGGATGCCGCGCCCGGCAGGGGGCGCCTCAGCCCCGGCGCCGCACGGCCTGCGGCGGCTGGCCGAACCAGGCCTTGAAAGCGTGGGTGAAGGAGCTCTGCTCGGCATAGCCCAGCAGAAAGGCGATCTCGGTCAGCGACAGCGCCGGATCGGCCACATAGCGCTGCGCCAGCTCGCGCCGCACCCCGTCCAACAAGGCCTGGAAGGGCGTGCCCAGCGCAGCCAGGCGGCGCTGCAGCGTGCGCGGCGACAGGCCCAGGGCCTGCGCCACCTCGGCGATGCGGGCGCCGTCCTGGGCCAGGCGCTCGGCGATCTGGCGGCGCACCTGCTCGCCCAGGGGCTCGGCCGGGGGCGCCGCCCCGGACGGCGACAGACCGTGCAGGCCCGTCTGGCGGGCGCTGAGCAGGGCCTCGGCATGCTGCTGCAGCAGCGGCAGCAGGCTGGCGTCGGCGCTCGGGATGGGCTCGGCCAGCAGGCGGGCGTCGAAACAGGCCCGGGTGACCGGCGCGCCGAACTGCACCTTCACGCCGAAGAAGTCGTCCAGTCGGGCGCGCGCCGCGGGCGAGGGCGCCGGGTGCGGAAAGGCCAGGGCCTGCAGCGGCAGCGGCCGCTGAGCCAGCCAGCGCACAAAGACGAAGATGCCGGCCATCACCGATTCGCAGACCTGCCGCCCCGGCTGGCGCAGCAGCCAGGGGCAGTGCCACAGGTAATGCGCCTGGCCGTCCTCCACCTGCAGTTCGCTGCGGCCCAGGTCGTGGGCCAGGCCCTCGTAGCGCCGGGTCTGCGCCATGGCGGCGCCGAAGTCGGGGCTGCTGAGCACCACATGGCCGTAGGCCACGAAGCTGGCGGTGCGCATGCGCGCGCCCACCCGCAGGCCGAGGTCCTCGCCCGCCCCCTGCGCAGCGGCGGCCTCCAGCAAGGCCATGTAGTGCAAGGCGGGCAGCGGGTCGGGCAGGGGTGTCGACAGCGGTGGTTCCAACCGCAGGGCGTCGGGCGCCAGCCCGGCCTCGGCCAGCGCGTCCAGCGCCGGCTGGGCATAGGCCAGCGCCACCCGCGCCAGCCGGGCGGGCGGCAGGCCGTGCAGGCGGGCCGCGGCATCGGCGGCCTGGCTGCGGTCGTCGGTGGCGGGTGCGAGGGACACGGCGGAACGGGCAGAAGTGGCGCGGCGTTTCTAGCACAGCCCCCGGCGCCGGCCATCGGGGCTTGCGGCAATGCCCGGCCGCGCCCAGCCGTGGCGTGATTTCACAAGTGCCGGTGTGGGGCCTGGCGGCCCAGGCCAAGCCAGCCGACCGCCCGCTGCCTAGCATGCCCGCCAGCCCGAACGACACAGAACGAGGACACGATGCGGCGTTGGAACGGATGGGGAGACGACACGGTGCAGGCCACACTGCCGGCCGGGGCACTGGACTTTCTGCGCGAGCGGGTGGGCCCGGCCCGGCCACCGGCCGACCTGCGCCTGGCCGAGGCGCTGGCCCAGGTGCCTCCTGGCCGGTTGCCGCCCCACCCCCTCATCCAGACCGACGCCGAGGCCCGGCTGCGCGCCAGCCACGGCCAGAGCCTGGGTGACTGGATCGCGCTGCGCCAAGGCCCCATCGGCCGGGTTTGCGACGGCGTGGCCTTCCCCGAGACCCGCGAGGACGTGCGCGCCCTGCTGGACTGGGCCCAGGCCCAGGGCGTGCTGGTCATCCCGGTGGGCGGGGCCACCAGCGTGGTGGGCCACCTGCGGCCCGAGGCCGACGAGCCCCGGCCGGTGCTGGCCCTGGCGATGGCCCGGCTGCGCGCGCTGAGCGCGCTGGACGAGACGGCCCAGCTGGCCAGCTTCGAGGCCGGCGTGACCGGCCCCGACCTGGAAGCCCAGCTGCGCGCCCGCGGCTTCATGCTGGGCCATTTTCCGCAGAGCTTCGAGTACGCCAGCCTGGGCGGCTGGGTGGTGACGCGCTCCAGCGGCCAGCAAAGCCTGCGCTATGGCCGCAGCGAGCAGTGGTTCGCCGGCGGCCGGCTGCAGACGCCCGGCGGCGAGTGGGTGATCCCGCCGCTGCCGGCCAGCGCCGCCGGGCCGGACCTGCGCGAGTGGGTGCTGGGCAGCGAGGGCCGGCTGGGCGTGCTGAGCGATGTGACGGTGCGGGTGAGCCGCCTGCCCGAGCGCGAGCAGTTCCTGGGCGTGTTCTTCCCCAGCTGGGACGCCGGCCTGACCGCGGTGCGCGAGCTGGCGCAACGCCGCCTGCCGCTGTCCATGCTGCGCCTGTCCAACGCGGTGGAGACCGAGACCACCCTGCGCCTGGCCGGCCACGCCGGCACCATCGCCTGGCTGGAGCGCTATCTGGCCTGGCGCGGCTGCGGCACCGGCAAGTGCCTGCTGATGCTGGGGCTGACCGGCAGCGCCCCCCAGGTGCGCGCGCTGCGGGCCGAGGCCGGTGCGCTGTGGCGCGTCCACGGCGGCGTGGGCACCGGCGAGCGCCTGGGCCGGGCCTGGGCCGCCAAGCGCTTTGCCGGCGTCTACCTGCGCAATGCGCTGTGGGAGACCGGCTACATGGTCGACACCATGGAGACCGCCCTGCCCTGGACCGGCACCACGGCGATGGTGCGGGCCATCGAGCAGGCCGGCGCCCAGGCCCTGGCCGCACTGGGCGAGCGCTGCCACGCCTACACCCACCTCTCGCACGTCTACCCCACGGGCAGCAGCGTCTACAGCACCTTCGTGTTGCGGGTGGGCGCCGACGGGGCCGAGAGCGCGGCCCGCTGGCGCGCGCTGAAAACGGCGGTCAATGCGGCCATCGTCGCCCAGGGCGGCACCATCTCGCACCAGCACGGCTGGC
>NZ_BADL01000047.1 GCF_000333615.1 Ideonella sp. B508-1
CGCCCCTGGCCTCGGTGCTGCACAACCCCACGCTGGAGGCCTACGCCGTGGACGCCCGTGGGGTGGTGGTGCTGCACGCCGACACCACGCTGATGCTGGCCCAGCGCGCGGCACCGCAGCCAGCCGACGAAGCCGCTGCCCCCGCGGCGGACCCGACCCCGCAGGTGGATGGCATGGCGCTCAGGGGGGCCCGCAGTCGTCCGGGGCTGGAGGGGCAACCCGTGCTGGCCAGCCGCTTTGCGGTGCCGGCGCTGGGCTGGCAGCTGGTGATCGAGCAGCCCCGCAGCGTCGCCCTGGCGCCGGTGTACAGCACGCTGGTGCGCACCGGCGTGGTGATCCTGCTGGCGGTGGCGGGCGCCATCCTGGCCGCCATGTGGGTGGTGGGTCGGGTCAGCCAACCCATCCGGGAGCTGCACCAGGGCTCCCAGGCACTGGCTGAAGGCCGCCTGGGCACCCGCATCACCATCCACAGCAACGACGAGTTGGAGGACCTGGCCGCCCAGTTCAACGTCATGGCCGCCAACCTGCAGGAGCTCTACCGTGACATGTCCGGCAAGATCGCCGAGCGCACCCGTGACCTGGAACTGGCCAACCGCCACAAGTCGGAATTCCTGACCAATATGTCGCACGAGCTGCGCACGCCGCTGAACGCCATCATCGGCTTCTCGGATGTGCTGCGCGAGGAGATGTTCGGCCCGCTCAACGAGCGCCAGCGCGAATACGCCCACGACATCCACGCCTCCGGCGAGCACCTGCTGTCGCTGATCAACGATGTGCTCGACCTGTCGAAGATCGAGGCCGGCCACATGGAGCTGAACCTCTCCGAGGTGGAGATGCCCGAGCTGATCCAGAACACCGCCGCGATGATGCGCGAGCGCTGCACCCGCGGCGGACTGACGCTGAGGCTCGCGCTCGAGCATGCCCCGGACACCTGGGTGGCCGATGCGCGACGGGTCAAGCAGATCCTGCTGAACCTGCTGGGCAATGCGGTGAAGTTCACGCCCCAGGGTGGCACCATCACCATCCGCGCCGGCACCCGCGAAGGCGAAGGCCTGTGGATCGAGGTGAGCGACACCGGCGTGGGCATCGCGCCGGAACACCAGGCCATGGTCTTCGAGGAATTCCGCCAGGTGGGCGACGACATCCTGCGCAAGAGCGAGGGCACCGGGCTGGGCCTGCCGCTGGTGCGGCGTCTGGCGCGACTGCACGGTGGCGACGTGACCCTGCACAGCGTGGTGGGCGAAGGCACCACCTTCCGCTTCAATCTGCCGCGCCTGCCCGACGAGGAAGAGAGCCTCTGAGCCATGAACATCACGCTCCATGTCATCGATGACGACGACCGCAGCCGCAAGCTGGCGGCCGATGTGCTGGCCTCCCAGGGCTTTCAGGTGCATGCCTCGGGCACAGCAGCCGAAGCCCAGGCGCAGCTGCTGGCGCACGGGGCCGATCTGGTGTTGCTGGACATCCAGTTGCCTGACAGCGATGGCTTCGCATTGATCGGCTGGATCCAGACCCAGCCGACACTGAGCGACGTGCCGGTGGTGGCCCTGACCGCCTCGGTGATGCCCGCCTACCGGGGCCGCATCGAGGAATGCGGCTTTGCCGGCTACATCGCCAAACCCCTGACCTCGGTGCGCCAGTTCGTCCAGACGGTGTGTGGCCACCTGCCCGAGGCCCTGCAGGCCCAGGTGCCCCCCCACCTGCTGCCACCAGCGGCCACGCGATGAACACCGTGCCACGCATCCTGGTGGTGGATGACCAGGAGAAGAATCGCCGCCTGATGGAGGCCCTGCTGGCCTCACGCGGCTACGAGGTGCTGCTGGCCGAGGGCGGCGAGCAGGGCCTGGAGATGGCGCTCACACGGGCGCCGGACCTGATCCTGCTGGACGTGCTGATGCCCGACCTGGACGGCTACAGCGTCTGCGCCCGCCTGCGGCGCGAGGCCGGCATGCAGGCCGTTCCCATCGTGATGGTGACCTCGCTGGATGCCAAGGAAGACCGGGTGCGCGGACTGGATGCCGGTGCCGACGACTTCATCACCAAACCAGTGGTCAAGGAGGAGCTCTGGGCCCGCGTGCGTTCGCTGCTGCGGGTCAAGGAGCTGTACGACAAGGCCCAGGCCCAGAAGGAAGAACTCGCCGCCTGGTCCCAGACCTTGGAATACCGGGTGGCCGAGAAGGTGATGGAGGTGGAGCACCTGTCCCTGCTCAAGCGCTTCTTCTCCCCGGCCCTGGCCGAGCGCCTGGTCGCCACCGGCAACGGCGAGATCCTGCGCAGCCATCGCCGCGAGATCACGGTGCTGTTCGCGGACCTGCGGGGCTTCTCGGCCTATGCCGAGCGGGTGGATGCCCTGGCGCTGATGTCGATGCTCAGGGACTTCCACCGTGCCATGGGCAGGCTGGTCTTCGAGTACGAAGGCACGCTGGAGCGCTTCACCGGCGATGGCTTCATGGTCTTCTTCAACGATCCCGATCCCCAGGAAGACCACAGCCTGCGGGCGGTGAAGCTGGCCCTGGCCATGCGCGAGGCCGCGAGGCCGCTGCAGACGCGCTGGCAGACCCTGGGCGGGCCGTCGGGGCTGGGCATCGGCCTGAGCCGTGGCGAGGCCACCGTGGGTCCGATCGGCTTTGAGGGACGGCTGGATTACGCAGCCATCGGCGCGGTGACCAACCGGGCCTCGCGGCTGTGCGCCGCGGCCCTTCCGGGAGAAATCCTGGCCTGCGATACCACGGCCCGAGCGGTGACCCAGGAGGTGATCTTCGGGGCCACCCGCTGGCTGGATCTGCGGGGCCTGAGCACGGGGCAGGCCGCGCACCCGGTGCTGGATCTGGTCAGTGGCTGAACGGCGTCGCGCTCACCAACGGTGGGGCAACTGGCGCATCAGCCGGATGCGTCCGCGCTGCTGGGCGATGTAGCCACCCTTTTCCAGGTCTTTCATCAGGCGGCTGACCATCTCGCGCGAACAGCCGATGCGGTGGGCGATGTCCTGATGCGTCAGCAGGATGTCCCCACCCGAGGGTTCCCCCTCGGCGCTGAGCAGCAGGCGCAGCCGGCCGTAGACGTCGTTGAGCGCCAGGCGCTTGGCACTCTGGGTCACAGAGCGCGCCCGCTGGATCACCATGGCCAGCAATTCGAAGGCGAACTCCGGCTCCTCGGCGATGAAGCGCAGCAGAGTTTCACGGGCCAGCACCACGCAGGTGCAGGGCTCCAGTGTGGCCACGCTGGCCGAACGGGTGCCGCCATCCAGGCTCATCTCGCCCACGCATTCGCCCGGGCCATAGCTGCCGTAGGTGATCTCACGGCCCTGGTCGTCGGCGCCGAAGACGCGCAGCAGGCCCTGGAGGATCACATAGAGGGTGTCGCCGTGGTCACCTTCCTGGATCAGGAGGGTGCCCTTGGCATAGCGACGCAAATCGCCGCGCTCGATCAGCCGCTGAAAGAGCGGTGAGAGGCGACGCACGGCCGGGTAGTCGGCCAGCCACCCCGAACCGGGGATGTGTGCATTCAACACGGGCACGGTTGCAACCATGCCTCATGTTAGCTGGCCGAACGGCCAGGACGCCAGAAATTGACCCCGCAAAGAACTCCGCGGGGGCCCGACTGTGTCAGTTGTGCACGCCAGCCAGCACGCCGAAGAGGGTCCCCATGCCGCCGAAGGCCGACCGATGGTCGCCCGAGGGCTGGCGCAGCGTGCCCACCAGCGGCGGCAGCACCGCCACCTGATGGATCAGGCTGCGGATGCTGTCCGAACCGGTCTTGGCGCGGATGTTGGCGATCTGGGTGCGCACGGTGGAGATGGCCACACCATTGGCCTGAGCGATGTCCGAGGGGCTGGCGCCATCGCACAGCGCGATCAGCACCTGCTCTTCACCGGGCGACAGCTTGTGGGCGCGGGCAAAGCCCTGCACCGACAGAGCGCCGCAGACCTGGCTCTTGCCCAGCACCAGCAGGGTGGCGGCAGACGACGCCTCGCCCGGCAGCAGCGGCAGCGGCACCACGGAGACGCCGGCCCGGTGCTCGCCGTCGCCCAGCGACAGCAGGCGGCGCAGGCCGCGGCGGCTGGCGCCCTGCAGGGCGTCCACCAGCGCGGTCTGGTCGCGCAGGTCCCGGGCCCGCAGCACACGGCCGTCCAGCATCAGCGGATGCTGGCCTTCCAGCTCCATGCGGGCCGCATGGTTGACATGCATGACATGGCCGTCTTCGCCAATCATCAGCATGCCGTAGTCGATCTCGTCCAGGGCCAGGGCCATCAGACGGGCCATCAATGCGGCGCCGGAGCGCCGCTCGGGCCCGCGGTAGGACATTGCACGGGTCAGCGCCGGCCAGGGCGCGCGGGGGGTGATCGAAGCGTTTGGCGGGGTGGTGACTGGTTCAAACACGGCTGTCCTCCTGATGTTGGAGCCGCTGTGTCCATCCACCTGAGGATGTGCTGGACTCCATGGCCTTCAGCTTAGAGGTTCAACCTGCTAGGGCTAAGTTAAGTTTTCGCTGTCCCTTATGTGAACGAATCA
>NZ_BADL01000046.1 GCF_000333615.1 Ideonella sp. B508-1
TTCCTGATGAGCCTGACCAGCCAGCGCTTCACCGCCACCCAGTACGCGCTGCTGAGTGCCTTCGCCTCGGTCGGCCGGGTCTGGGTGGGGCCGCTGGCCGGGGTGCTGGCCGAATCGATCGGCTGGCCCGCCTTCTTTCTGCTCTCGACCGTCCTGTCGATCCCGGCCCTGTTGATGCTCTGGCGCCTGCGTGCGAGCATCCAGGCCCTGGCACCCGACCCCGGTGCCGCCACCGCGGACGACTGAAGCCGCCTGTCCTGCCATGCCTGATTTCGACACCCACGCCGACATTCCCCTGCCCCCCCTGGCCCACGGCCGGGGCTGCCACTGCCCCTTGCACCAGCGCCGCCGCGTGGCGGCCTGGGCCGGCCTGGGCGCCGGCGCCAGCCTGTTGCCCGCCAGCGTGCTGGCCCAGCAGGACGACGGTGTGCGCCAACAGGTGGGCAAGGAATCGAAGTTCACCCAGCTGGTGCCGGCCGAGCAGGTGGAGCAGGCGGCCCAGCAACAGTACACCCAGATGAAGCGGGAGGCGCAGGGCAAGCGCGCGCTGGCGCCGGACAGCCACCCGCAGGTGATCCGCCTGCGCGCCATCGCCCAGCGCGTCATTCCCTACACCTACGCCTGGAACCCCCGTGCCCGCGACTGGAAGTGGGAGGTCAACCTGATCGGCTCCAAGGAGCTCAACGCCTTCTGCATGCCCGGCGGCAAGATCGCCTTCTACTGGGGCATCCTGCGCCAGCTGCAGCTCAGCGACGACGAGGTGGCGATGATCATGGGCCACGAGATGGCCCACGCCCTGCGCGAACACGCCCGCGAGCGCATGGGCAAGAGCTCGGCCACCCGCCTGGGGGCCAACCTGATCAGCTCGCTGCTGGGCCTGGGTCAGCTGGGCGATGCGGCCCTGGGCATGGGCGCCCAGCTGCTGACCCTCAAGTTCAGCCGCGAGGACGAGAGCGAGGCCGACCTGGTGGGCCTGGACCTGGCCGCCCGCGCCGGCTACGACCCCCGCGCCGGCGTCAGCCTGTGGCAGAAGATGCTCAAGGCCAACGAGGGGGCGCCGCCGGAATTCATGTCCACCCACCCGGCCGGGCCCACCCGCATCGCCGACATCGAGAAGACCCTGCCCAAGGTGCTCCCGCTCTTCGACAAGGCGCCCAAACCGCCCGAGCGCTTCTCACCGCCCACGGCCTGAGTCCGGGCCGCTTGGTGAGGACACCACACAGCATCCTCAGAGGAAGGGACGGCGGATTGTTGAAAGCATCTGGATACAAAGCTCCCCCGGTAGATTGGGCCGCGGCCTGCCGGAAAGCAGGTCCCTGCTGCCCAACCCATTCCCCCAATCTGAGACGAGGTTCCAAGTGTCCACTGGCATGTTCCACACCTGCGTGCTGCGCTTCAGCGGCAACCCGCTGACTTCTTCCAGCCCCCTGGGCGGCGGCACCCTGCTGCCCACGGCAGCCACCGACACCTTCACCTGGTACTCCGCCGCAGCGGAACTGGCCAACGCCAAGCTGCTGGTCAAGCCGGTGTCGGTGCAATGGGTGATGTTCGATGCCCAGGACGCTGCCCAGCGCTGGGTCGCCTCGGCCGATGGTCAGAGCGTGCTGGCCACCAGTTTCATCTCGGGCTACTTCGATGACAACAGCACGCTGCCCCTGGCCCTGCTGGTGCACCGCTGGAAGGCCTGGACGGGCACCCAACCGTCGATGCGTTGCGCCAGCTGCCCTCCTAACACTCTGTCTGGCGGCACGCAACTGCCGGCCTTCGTGGGCACGCCGCTGAACAGCCTCACGGCCAGCCCGCCGGTGGAAACCTCGCTGCTGCACTTTGCCGATGCCACCGCACTGGCCACCTACGTGGGCAGCACGCAGGGGCAGGCTTACCTCGCTAACACCCTGTGCGCACAGCACCTGACCAGCTGACTGCGCCGGCCCATTTGTGCAAGGCATGGCCCCCGAGACCGTGGACCGGCAGGGGGCTGGCAGGGCTGTTGGTCCTGGGACTGGCGCTGACGTGGCTCAGTGCCGGTTCGAGCCATGCACGCACCCTCTCCGTTCTGGTCTTGAGCACCCTGGACCCACGCATGGACCAGCCTGTGATGGCTGCACTGGAGCGTGAGCTGTCCCCCCTGCAGCGCCAGGGTCACCAGCTGATCCTCGAACGCGGCGGACTGACGCCTGAGGCCAGCGACGCCCACAGCCTGCTTCAGGTAGAGCAATGGCTGGCACGTCGCCATTGGGACCTCGTCGTCAGCACCACCATGTCACCGGTGGCAAAGGTCCGCAAACTGGATCACAACATCCCGGTGCTCTTTCGCTCTGCTGACGACCCCCGCTCTTATTGCCTGGTTCACAGCCTGCGTCAGCCAGGCACACCCACCACCGGCTTCACATCCGCGCTGCCTGGCTGGGCAAAGATGGCCGAGGCGCTCCATCTCGCCTTTCCGCGCATTCGGGGCATGACCCTTCTGGTGGACGGAACCCGGGAAGAATTCGACCCAGCCTGCCCTGGCGTGGACATGCCGCCCTGCCGCCCTGGTCTGATCCCCCCGGACGAACTGCCGCAGGCCCTGGGCAGTTCTCAAGATGACGCAGGCCTGCGACTGGCCGCCCGACGGACCGGACTGCCGCTGCGCTATGTGAGGTTCTGCCAACTGGAGGACATTGCGCACCTGAAGGCCTGGTTGCCGGCCGGGCAGGGGGTGTTGGTGCCAATGGCCTACCTGACCTACTTCCACCGCCAGCGATTGGTACCGGCCTTGCAGAGCCTGGGCCTGCCGGTGGTCTATGACTCGCGCTACCTGCTCCAGGCGGGCGGGCTGATGGCGGTGAAGACAAGCACCGAGCCCCCAGAGCAGCCCCGCGGCATCGAGCTGGCCCGGCGCATCCTGGAAGGCGCCGACCCATCGCGCATCCCCATCCAGCGCCCCGAGGGCTTCGAGTTCATCATCAACCTGCGCGCCGCCCGCACCATGGGCCTGGTGCCCTCCAAGGCGGCCCTGCGCACGGCCGACCAGCTCTGGCGCTGAGCGTCCCCACCGTCCATGGCCCGGCAGTACCCCCCTTCGTCTGACTCGCCGCCCTCGGCGGGCGCCTCGACGGCAGCACCCAGCCCCCCACCGCGCTCGCTGTGGCGTTTGCGCCTGTGGCGCAAGCAGGTGCGCGCCTTTGCGCTGCTGGCCGTCCTCAGCATCCTGCTGTTCGGCGGCATGGAGGTGTTCTTCAGCTACCGCGAGGCCATCCGCAACCTGAGCCTGAACCAGGCCCTGCTGGCGCGCGAGGTCAATGGTGCCCTGCGGGCCGAACTGGGCTCCATCGAGCGCCATGTGC
>NZ_BADL01000045.1 GCF_000333615.1 Ideonella sp. B508-1
CATCCACTTCGCCTGCACCAGTGAAGACATCAACAACACCAGCCATGCGCTGATGCTCAAGGCGGCCCGCGGCGAGGTCGTCCTGCCGGCGCTGGACGGCCTGCTGGCCACGTTGACCGGCCTGGCCCAGCGCTTTGCGGCCATCCCGATGCTCAGCCGCACGCACGGCCAGACCGCCAGCCCGACCACCGTGGGCAAGGAGATCGCCAACGTGGTGGCCCGCCTGGCGCATGCCCGCAGCCGCATCGCCGACGTCAAGCTGCTGGCCAAGATGAACGGCGCGGTGGGCAACTACAACGCCCACTCCGTGGCCTACCCGGACAAGGACTGGGAAGCCTTCTCGCGCAGCGTGGTGGAAGGCAGCCTGGGCCTCACCTTCAACCCGTACACCATCCAGATCGAACCGCACGACTACATGGCCGAGCTGTTCGACGCCGTCACCCGCGCCAACACCATCCTGATCGACTTCTCGCGCGACGTCTGGGGCTACATCTCCCTGGGCTACTTCAAGCAGAAGCTCAAGGAGGGCGAGGTCGGCTCCTCGGCCATGCCGCACAAGGTCAATCCGATCGACTTCGAGAACGCCGAGGGCAACTTCGGCCTGGCCAACGCGGTGCTGACCCACCTGAGCCAGAAGCTGCCGATCAGCCGCTGGCAGCGCGACCTGACCGACTCCACGGTGCTGCGCAACATGGGCGTGGCCCTGGGCTACGCCCTGCTGGGCTACGACAGCCTGGCCCGTGGCCTGGGCAAGCTCGAACTCAACGAAGCCGCCCTGGCGGCCGACCTGGACCAGGCCTGGGAAGTGCTGGCCGAGGCCATCCAGACCGTGATGCGCCGCCACGGCCTGCCCAAGCCCTACGAGCAGCTCAAGGCCTTCACCCGCGGCAAGCCGATGACCCGCGAGCTGATCCAGGGTTTCATCGCCGACCTGGCCCTGCCCCAGGCCGAGAAGGACCGCCTGCTGGCCATGACGCCGGCCGACTACACCGGCCGCGCCGCCACGCTGGCCGCCCGCATCGGCGCTTGAGCTACCTCAAGGAGCACCCCCCAGGGTGTTCCGCCAGCTTGTGACAGGGTGTGTGATACGTGAAGAATCCCCCGGTCCCGGCGGGGGGCTCAGTAGAATCACGGCATGCACTTCAACGCCCTGCTTTCCCAGGCCAGCCACGGCCACCGGTCCCTGCTGTGCGTGGGACTGGACCCGGATCCGGCCCGGTTTCCTGCGGGGATGAAGGGCGACAGCCGGCGCATCTTCGACTTCTGCGCCCGCATCGTCGATGCCACCAAGGATCTGGTGAATGCCTTCAAGCCCCAGATCGCCTATTTCGCCGCCCACCGCGCCGAGGACCAGCTCGAGCAGCTGATGGCCTACATGAAGCGGGTGGCGCCCGGCGTGCCCATCATCCTGGACGCCAAGCGCGGTGACATCGGCTCCACCGCCGAGCAGTACGCCCGCGAAGCCTTCGAGCGCTACCAGGCCGACGCGGTCACCCTGTCGCCCTACATGGGTTTCGATTCCATCGAGCCCTACCTGAAGTACGAGGGCAAGGGCCTGATCCTGCTGTGCCGCACCTCCAACCCCGGCGGCAGCGACCTGCAGTTCGAAACCCTGGCCAGCGGCGATCGCCTCTTCGAACAGGTGGCCAAGCTGGCCGCCGGCCCCTGGAACCGCGACCAGCGCCTGGGCCTGGTGGTGGGCGCGACTTTCCCGTCCGAACTGGCCCGGGTGCGCGAGCTGGCCCCCACCCTGCCGCTGCTGATTCCCGGCGTCGGCGCCCAGGGCGGCGACGCCGCAGCCACCGTGAAGGCCGCCTGGCGACCCGACGGCCCCATCATCGTCAACTCCTCGCGCGCCGTGCTGTATGCCGGGGACGGGGAGGACTTCGCGCAGAAGGCGCGTCAGGTGGCCCTGGCCACCCGAGACGCGCTCAACGCCGCCCGCCCGGCCTGAGCCATGGCACGCGGCCCGGCACAGTCACTGCACTAGCCTGGCGCCATGGACCGGCCCGTTGCGCAGATTTCCGCCCAGGTCCGGCGTGCCGGTCCGGGCATGGGACTGGCCACCGGGGCCGTGACAGCCGCCGTCTGGCAACTCTGGCCCGCGGGCAGTTCAATCGGCTGGCAGCTGCTGGGCACGCTGGCCGCCGCCTGCCTGACGGGCGGCCTGCTGGGCAGTTGGTGGACACGGCAGGTCCTGCGCCAGATCGAGGCCCCCACGCCCCTGGCCGAAGCGAGCGAATCGGACTGGCAGCCCACCCTGCTCGCGCCCCTGGAAGACCGGGGGCCGGCCGGCGAGCCCGGCGGCCCGGCGGCCGCCAGCGGACTGGCCGCCCTCAGCAGCGCCGACATGTTCGAGTCGCTGTCGCTGCCGCTGATCGCCCACGCCGGCCCACGCATCCTGGCCGTCAACCCGGCCGCACGGGCACTGTGGGGCCTGCAGGACGAAACCCCGCTGCTGGGCCAACCGCTGCCGGCCCTGTTCCAGGCCGGTGACGCGCGAACACGGGTGGTCGCCCTGCTGGAGCAGCTTTCGGCCCCCAGCGGCGCCCCGGGCGCCGTCGAGGGGCCCGCGCTGTGCTCGGTGCAGCTGGCGGGCGACCCGGACCACCGCGTGGTCCAGATGCGCTCCATGCGCGTGCCCCTGCTGGGGCCCCAGGGCATGCTGTCCTGGCTGATCCCGGCCGAAAGCATGCTGGGGCAGTCGCTCACGTCGTCCCAGGCCCTGCTCTCGCACCTGGTGGCCACCAGCCCCGACGTGATCACCCTGACCGACCTGCAGAGCGGTCGCTACGTGATGGTCAACCCGACCTTCGAGCGGATCACCGGGCTGCCCGCCGGAGAGGTGCTGGGGCGGACCTCGGCCGAGCTGGGCATCTGGCACGATCCGGCCGAACGCACCCGGCTGGTGGAGGCCCTGCGCCAGCACGACACCGCCCAGGACCTCCCGGCCACCTTCCGGGTGCGCGACGGGCAGTTGCTGCACATGCAGCTCTCGGCCTCCCGCTTCGCGCACGAGGGCAGCGACTACCTGGTGATCAACGCCCGGGACATCACCCGGTCGGAGCAACTGCGACGTGAATTCGAGGCCGTGCTGGACACCGCCCTGTTCGGCATCGCGGTGACCCACGACGACCACTTCCAGATGGTCAACCCCCGCTTCGAAGCCATGCTGGGCTGGCCCACGGGCCGGCTGCAGGGCCAGCACGCCAGCCAGGTCTGGCCCAGCACCGCTGACCACAGCGAGGCCCGCGCGCGCCTGCTGCCGCGGCTGGAGGCCGGCGAGCATGTGGACGAGGAAGTCCATCTGAAGCGTCGCGACGGCAGCCTGATCACCTGTCGGCTGCTGGCCCAGGCGGTGCATCCGCAGTACGGCGAGCATGACGGCATCATCTGGATGGCCGAGGACATCACCGAGCGGCGCCAGATGGACCAGGACCTGGCCCGTGCCCGCGACCAGGCCGAAGCCGCCAACCGGGCCAAGAGCACCTTCCTGGCCAACACCAGCCACGAGCTGCGCACCCCGCTCAACGCCCTGCTGGGCCTGGCCCGGCTGGCCCGCGATCCGGGCGTGGACGAGCTGCGGCGGCGGGTGTACATCGAAAAGATCAGCGACAGCGCCGAGACCCTGTCGGCCATCATCTCGGACATCCTGGACCTGTCCAAGATCGAGGCCGGCAAGATGCACCTGGACCGGATGCCCTTCCGGCTCGACGGCCTGCTGCAGAACCTGCACGAGGCCTACGGCGCGCTGGCCGACACCAAGGGTCTGACCATGCGCCTGCAGCGCGACACCGCGGTGCCCGACATCGTCGTGGGCGACCCGGTGCGGGTGCGACAGATCCTCAGCAACTACCTCAACAACGCGCTGAAATACACCCGCGCCGGCGGGGTGGTGCTGGCCGTCCATGTGCTGCATGGCCCGGTGCTGCGCTTCGAGGTCATCGACACCGGGACCGGCATCGATGCCGAAGCCCAGGCTCGCCTGTTCTCCCCCTTCACCCAGGTGGACAGCCCCGTCAACCGCCGCAGCGGCGGCACCGGTCTGGGTCTGTCGATCTGCCGCGAGCTGGCGCGGCTGATGGGTGGGGAGGTCGGCGTGATGAGCGAGTCCGGCCAGGGCAGTTGCTTCTGGGCGGAACTGCCCCTGCCCGAGGCCTCGGATGTGGAGATCGACAGCTCCACCGGCAGCGACGGGCTGGACCCGATCCAGGGCGCCCGCATCCTGATGGTCGAGGACAACCCGGTCAACATGATGATCTCGGTGGCCCTGCTGGAACAGTGGGGCGCCGTGGTGGAGCAGGCCCAGGACGGTCTGGAAGCCGTCACCGCCGTGGACCGGGCCAGCGCCCGCGGCCAGCCCTTCGACCTGGTGCTGATGGACGTACAGATGCCCGGCATGAGCGGGCACGAGGCCACGCGCGAACTGCGCAAGCGCTACCCGGCCACACTGCTGCCCATCGTCGCACTGACGGCCGCCGCCCTGGTGTCCGAGCGCGAGGAAGCCCTGGCCGGTGGCATGAACGACTTTCTCACCAAGCCCATCGACCCGCACCGCCTGAGGACGGCCCTGGTGCGCCTGCTGCGCCCGGCCGGCGCCCCGCGCGGCCTCTGAACGTCAGGGCACGCCCGGCTCAGCAGACGGGACGGCTGCGGCCCTGCGCGAAGACCCGCAGTTCACCGCTGGCAAACGGGGTCCAGGCTTCGTCCTGGGTCAGGGGCTCGGTGGCGATCACCGCCACCCGGTCCTGCGGCGTGGTCAGGTGGGCGAAGTCCACGCTCAGGTCTTCGTCGCGCAGCCGGGCCGCGCCAAAGGGGTGGCGCCGCTCCACCCAGTGCAGGTGGGTGGAGCAGTGCGCCCACAGCGCCTGCCCGTTGGACAGCAGCATGTTGAAGGTGCCATGGCGGTGCAGACGCGGCATCAGCTCGGCCAGGGTGCAGGACAACTCGTCGATGGCCGGCACCCCCGCATGGGCCTTGGCCAGCTCCTGCATCAGCCAGCAGAAGGCGCGCTCACTGTCGGTGTCGCCCACCGGCCGGAAGGCGCCGTGCAGGCGGGGGTGGAAATCCACCAGGTTGCCGTTGTGGGCGAACACCCAGTAGCGGCCCCAGAGCTCGCGCTGGAAGGGGTGGGTGTTCTCCAGCGCCACCCGGCCCTGGGTGGCCTTGCGGATGTGCGCGATGACGTTCTCGCTGTGGATCGGGTAGCCCTTGACCAGCTCGGCCACGGGCGACTGGCGGGCGCTGTGGTGGTCCACGAACAGGCGCACGCCCTTGTCCTCGAAAAAGCCGACGCCGAAACCGTCCTTGTGCTCCTCGGCACGGCAGGCCAGGCCGGTAAAGCTGAACATCACATCGGTCGGGGTGTTGGCATTCATGCCCAGCAGCTGGCAGATTTGGAAACTCCCGTCTAGTCAAGGATGTGGACTTTATGCCCGCAGCCTGCGCTTTGCACAGGGACCCCGGTCTGAATTCGCACAACATCGGCCACACTGCCCCAGGAGTCCATCCGGGGGCCCCAGGTATCCTTGCCCAACGCTGCCATGAAGCTTACCGATCTGATCCAGGGGCGCGACAACAACTTCAACCTGATCCGCATCGCAGCCGCGTATGCCGTTCTGGTCACGCACAGCTTCGCGCTGGCCCTGGGGACAGGCGATGCGGAGCCGCTGCGGCAAACCCTGGGCATGACGCTGGGCTCGATCGCGGTTGATGTCTTCTTCCTGACCAGCGGATTCCTCGTCACGGCCAGTCTCCTGACCAAGCAGGACAGCCTCGAGTTCACCGTGGCACGCGTTCTGCGGATATTTCCAGGCCTTTTGGTGATGTTGCTGTTTTCGGTATTTGTCATCGGCTTGAGTTTCACCACCCTGTCTTGGCGGGACTACCTCACCAATGCCCAGACCTACAAATACTTCGCCAAGTGCCTGACCCTCGTCCGCGGCGTGGCCTTCGAGTTGCCTGGCGTCTTCCACGGCAACCCCTACGACAACTCGATCAACGGCTCGCTCTGGACCCTTCCCAATGAGGTCGCGATGTACCTCATCCTCGTGTCTGCCTGGGTTGCCTTGTCCGTGATACAGCGTCATCGCGCAGGCGCTCTCCAGCTTCTTCTGGTCCTGTCCGCGCTGTTCTCGGGGGCCCAGGTTCTGGCCAGCCACTACGGCCTGCTGAATGAGACAACTCCCTTCCCGCGGCTGTTCTTCATGTTTTTCAGCGGCGCCGCCTTCTTCGTACTTCGAACGCGAATTCAGCTCTCCCGCCCCGTCTTTCTTGTCGCACTGGCCCTGCTGATCATGACAGCCCTGCAGGGGCGGTTTTTCTTCCCCATCTATCTTCTTTGCCTGCCGTACCTTTTGTTTTATCTGGCCTACGTCCCGTCTGGCTGGATCCGCAAATACAACCGCATGGGCGACTACTCCTACGGCATCTACATCTATGCGTTTCCCATCCAGCAGTCGGTGGCAGCGCTGATCCCCCATATCTCTGTACCGGGGATGATGGCCGTTTCGACGATCGTCACCCTGTCGCTGGCAGCGGTTTCGTGGCATGGGGTCGAACAGCCGGCCTTGGGCCTGAAACACACGGTCGTCGCACGTGCCCGCCTCCTGGCCCATCCCTTTCGGCGGTCATCCCGCTGAGCCGGCAGAGGCCCGATACGCAAAGGGGCGCTGACGCGGCCCGCGCCTGGTTCAGCGCATCGGCAGCAGCAGCCGCAGCAGGCCTGCCACGCTCACCAGCCTGCCCGGGTTGGTCGTTTCCTCCAGCACGCCGGCCATGCGTCGGCGCAGGCCGGCACTGTGACGGGCCCGCCAGATCACCAGGTCGGCCAGCCAGGGGTGGGCATTGACGCGGTTGGCCTTCTCGTACAGGTCGAAACGGGGCTTGAGGGCCGAGAGCGTCGCTTCATAGCGCTGCCGCACGGCCGCCTCGTCGCCGCCGGCCACCAGGGCCTCGGCCGCCAGGATGCCGGTCTCCAGCGCCTTGCCGATGCCCTCGCCGGTGAAGGAGTAGGTGCTGCCCGCGGCCTCGCCGGCCACCAGCACGCCCGGCGCGCTCCAGTGCGCGCCTTCCAACGTGCAGCGCAGCGGCGCGCCCTTGAGCTCGCCCACCCACTGGCCACCCTGCACCAGCTCGCGCGCACTCGGGTGGTGGCGGCAGAAGGCATTGAACACCGCGCGCAGGTTCACGTCCTGCTTGGCGCTGCGCCCGTCGACCAGGGTGCGGTGGCTGTGGGCGATGCCCACGCCGATGTTGAAGACGCCGTCCGGGCCCGGAAAGATCCAGCCGTAGCCGGGGCGCAGGCTGCGGTGCCAGACCACCTCCATGGCCTGCAGGCGCTCAGCCATGGCGGGATGGCGGATGTAGCCCCGCAGTGCCACGCCGCTGGGCACGCGGCGGCGGCACAGGCCGGCCGCCAGCAGGGCCTGGGGCACGGCGCCTGTGGCCAGCACGACCCAGGGCGCCGACACCTCGTGCACCGCGTCGCCTTGGCGCAGCGTGGCCCCCTGGGCGCGGCCCTGGGCATCGGTCAGCAGGCCCTCGAAGCGCCAGGGGGCCTGGAAATCGGACCCGGCGGCCACCGCAGCGTCCAGCAGGATCTGGTCGAGCTCGCGCCGCGGCAGCACCGCCAGCCGGCCCGGCACCTCCACCCGACCCCCGCGCGGGCCGATGCAGGCCACGCGCTCGACCGGATGGGCCCGCGCGGCCACCGCCTCGGCCACGCCCAGGCGGGCCAGTGCCGCATGCGCGTCCGGGATCAGGCCATCGCCGCACACCTTCTCGCGCGGAAAGGCCTGCTGGTCCACCAGGCAGACACGGCGGCCGGCACGCGCCAGCACCTGGGCACAGGCCGAGCCGGCGGGGCCGGCACCGACCACCAGCACATCACAGCTCGCAGGCAGGGTCATGGCGGCATTGTAGGGAGAGCGCCCCGGGCAGGCGCGCCCCTCCAGGCCTTGACAGGCATCAAGACGAATACCCACGGGAGCACGCACCATGGGGACACAAGGAGACCGATATGAGCACCGCACTGACCATCTCCCAACGGGCCGAACTGGGCGCCTTGCTGATCGCCCGCATGGCCACGCTGGAGGAGGAAATCGCCGCGCAGGAGGGCGAGGGAGGCCGCGTGGCCGCCGCCGCCGAACTGCTGGACGACAGCCGGGACGGCGGCGGGCAGGGGGAAGCCGAGCGCGCGGTGGCCCTGCAGCGCGCCAGCCAGGCCCACGGCGAGCTGGAGCGCGTGCGCGACGCCCTGGCCCGGCTGGAGAACCCGGGCTTCGGCCTGTGCAGCACCTGTGGCGAGCCCATCGGCATGGCGCGCCTGCAGGCCAAGCCCTGGACCCGCCACTGCGTCGCCTGCGAGCGCGACATGGAGTTGGGCCAATCCACCCCGCCGCGCCTGTGACCCGCCACGCCGAGCGCAACGCCTGAACCGACCGCTTCAATCAACGAGGAATGAACACCATGAGCACCTACCACGCCGTCGTCTGGATGGACCAGAAGGAAGCCCACGTGATGCACTTCGACGCCGAGTCGATGCAGGCCGAGCGCGTCAAGTCGCGCAGCCACCACCAGCGCCCGGCCGGCCAGCTGCAGAAGGACACCCACCACGCCGGCATGAGCGAGAAGGAGGCGGCCGAGTACTTCGGCGCCATCGCCCAGGCCCTGGAAGGCTCGCACGAGGTGCTGGTCATCGGCCCGGCCCGCCTGCACGAGGAGTTCAAGGCGTGGACGGCCAAGCACCTGCCGGCCGTGGCCAAGACCATCGTCGCCAGCGAGAAGGCCGACCACCCGACCGATGGTCAGGTGGTGGCTCTGGCCCGCCGCTACTTCCACAAGTTCGACAACATGGCGGGCAAGGCCGGCGGACGCTGAGCCTCGCCAGCACCGCTCGGCTGCCCCCGGGAGGGACCGGCCGAGCGGCCTCTGCGCCATCAGCCCTTTTTGCCGCCCAGCAGGGCGTGCAAGAGGATGGCGCCGAAGGTGGCAGTGCCGATGCCGCCCAGCGCGAAGCCACCGAAATGCAGCGTGTAGTCGCCCGTGCCCAGCACCAGCGTCACCGCCGCCACCATCAGGTTGCGGTTGTCGGTGAAGTCGACCTTGTTGTCGACCCAGATCTTGGCGCCCGAGACCGCGATCAGGCCGAACACCACGATGGACACACCGCCCATCACCGCCAGCGGGATGGTCTGGATCAGCGCGCCGAACTTGGGCGAGAAGCCCAGCACAATGGCCAGCAGCGCGGCGAACACGAAGTTGGCGGTCGAGTAGATCTTGGTCGCTGCCATCACGCCGATGTTCTCGGCGTAGGTCGTCACGCCCGTGCCACCCACCGCGCCAGAGACCATGGTGGCCACGCCGTCGCCGATGAAGGCGCGACCCATCGAGCCATCGAGGTTGCGACCGGTCATCGCGCTGACCGCCTTGATGTGGCCCAGGTTCTCCGCCACCAGGATCAGCGCCACCGGTGCGATCAGCAGCGCCGCCGAGCCGGTGAACACCGGGCTGGCGAAATGCGGCAGGCCGATCCAGGCGGCGTTGGCCACGCCGCTGAAGTCCAGCGGCTTGCCCAGGCCCAGGCCGTTGGTCAGCACCGCATAGACCACGCTGGCCAGGATCAGGCCCGCCAGGATCAGCAGGCG
This sequence comes from Ideonella sp. B508-1, assembly GCF_000333615.1. Lineage (GTDB taxonomy): Bacteria > Pseudomonadota > Gammaproteobacteria > Burkholderiales > Burkholderiaceae_C > Ideonella. The sequence goes on from NZ_BADL01000045.1 coordinate 9,648, forward strand.
CTGCAGCAGGCCCGAGGTGCGCACGGCCACCAGGGCCACGCAGACCACGGTGATGCCCTGCATCCACTTGTCGAACTCGGTGGGCGCCATGTTCTTGATCGGCACGCCGGCCAGGTTCAGGCCGATGACGGCCACCACCGCGCCGGTGACCACCGGCGGCATCAGGCGCTCGACCCAGGCCGTGCCCACACCCGTCACCACCAGGCCGATCAGCGCGTAGACCGCCCCGCAGACGATGATGCCGCCCAGGGCCACGCCGATGTTGGCATTGGCCCCGCCGCCGGCAAAGCCGGTGGCCGCGATCACCACGCCGATGAAGGCGAAGGACGATCCCAGGTAGCTGGGCACCTTGCCGCCGACCATCAGGAAGAAGATCAAGGTGCCGATGCCCGACATCAGGATCGCCACATTCGGGTCGAAGCCCATCAGGATCGGCGCCAGCACCGTGGCGCCGAACATGGCGATCACGTGCTGCATGCCCATCACCGCGGTCTGCGGCCAGGACAGGCGTTCATCGGGGGCGACGACGCGGCCGGGTTCGGCCGGCACCTCGCGCCATTGGGGTATCAGGGACATGCGATCTCCTCGCTGTTGTTCGGGGTCCGGTGAGAAATGAGTGCGCGGCCACGCCGCGGACCACCGGCCAGTGTAGGAGAGGCCGCCCCCTCGCGGCCAGCCGGCTCAGTCCTGGGCCGGCTCGTCGACCAGACGGCGCGGGGCGCCGGTCTGGCGCAGCCAGTAGCCCAGCTCGCCGTCGCCCAGGCCCAGGTCCCGCAACTCGCGGGCCTGCGTGGGCAGCCCCGGCCTGGCGGCCGGCAGCCAGCGGCGCAGAACACGGAAAAAGGTGCGAAGCAGCGTGGACATGGCGGGCTCCTGTGAGGAAGGCGCCATGCTCCGTCCGCGTTTAACATCTGAAAAGTTGAATGTTCTGACGCATTCATTCAGGAAACCTGATGAGAAACCTCAGCCTGGACCAATTGCAGACCCTGGTGGCCATCGCCGACCTGGGCACCCTGGCCGCAGCCGCCCAGGCCCTGCACCTGGCCCCGCCCACGGTGAGCCTGCACATCCACGAGCTGGAGACCCGCCTGGGCATGGCCCTGCTGCTGCGCGACCGCAAGGGCGCGCGGCCCACGCCCGCCGGGCTGGCCCTGGTGGAAGACGCCCGGCGCCTGCTGCGCGAGCTGGACGAGGCGGTGGCCCGGGCCCGCCGGGTGGCCGAGGGCCGGGCGGGCAAGGTGCGCCTGGGCACCTCCAGCGGCGTGGTGGTGCACCAGCTGCCCGCGGTGCTGGCCCAGCTGGCCCAGCACAGCCCGGAGGTGGAGGTGGAACTGAGCATCCTGGGTTCGCAGCAGACGCTGGAGCGCCTCTTGGCCGGGCAGCTGGAACTGGGCATCGTCGCCCTGCCGCTGCCGCCCCAGGGCGAGCTGGTGATCCGACCCTGGCGGGACGACGCGATGATGGCCTGGCTGCCCGCCGGCTGGACGGTGCCGGACGTGGTGACGCCGGCCTGGCTGGCCGAGCGGCCGCTGGTGGCCAACGACGGCAGCACCCAGATGCACCGGCTGACCGCCGCTTGGTTCGCCCAGGCCGGCCACCACCCGCGTGCGCGCATCGAGCTGAACTACACCGAGGCCATGAAAAGCCTGGTGGCCGCCGGCTACGGTGCGGCGGTGCTGCCGCTGGAGCGCGGCGAGGACACGCCGCTGCCGGCCGGCGTGGTGGTGCGGCCGCTGGCACCGCCACTGGTGCGGCGCCTGGGCCTGGCGCACCGGCCGCCGGCCCTGCTGGACGCCCCGACCCAGGCGGTGCTGCAGCTGCTCCCCCCCGGCTGAGCGGGGGCAAGGGCCCAGGCTGCGCTCAGGCCGCGGACGCCGTCTCGGCCGGCTGCCAACCCTTGGGCACCGCGCCGATCAGGCGGCGGGTGTAGTCCTGCTTCGGGTGGTGCAGGATGTCCTCGGCGCTGGCCTGCTCGACCACCTCACCGTCCTTCATCACCAGCACCTCGTCGGAGATGAAGCGCACCACCGCCAGGTCGTGGCTGATGAAGATGTAGGACAGGCCCAGTTCGTCCTGCAGGTCCTTGAGCAGGTTGAGTACCTGGGCCTGCACCGACACGTCCAGCGCGCTGACCGACTCGTCGAGCACCAGCACCTCGGGGTTGAGCGTCAGGCAGCGGGCGATGGCCACCCGCTGGCGCTGACCGCCGGAGAACTCGTGCGGGTATTTGCCGAAGGCGCTGGCATCCAGCCCCACCTTGACCAGCAGTTCGCGGGCGCGCTGCTCGCGCTCGGCCGCGTTCGCCCCGATGCCGTGGATGGTCATCGGCTCGATCAGGGCCTGGCCCACGGTGAAGCGAGGGTTCAGCGAGGCATAGGGGTTCTGGAAGACGATCTGGATGCGCCGGCGCATCTGCTGCCACTCGGCCGGCTTGAGCTTGAGCAGGTCCTGGCCGTCGAAGATCACCTCGCCGCTCGTCGGCTCGTGCAGGCGCAGCAGGGTCAGGCCCATGGTCGTCTTGCCCGAGCCCGATTCGCCCACCACGCCCAGGGTGTGGCCGCGCTTGAGCTTGAAGTTGACGTCGCGCACCGCGCGGAACTCGCGCTGGCCGAACAGCCCGGTCTTGAAGTGGAAGCTCTTGGCCAGGGACTTGACCTCCAGCACCACCGGCGCGTCCGGGTCCTTGGCCCGCACCCGCGAGGTGTCGGCGTCCCGGCCGGCAATGTGGTCGTCGATCACCATCAGCCGGGCCGGGTTGTGCTCCAGGCTGGGCCGGCAGGCCAGCAGGGCCTGGGTGTAGGCGTCCTTGGGGGCGCTGAAGATCTGCGCCGAGGGGCCAGTCTCACGAATGGTGCCGTGGCGCATCACCACCACCTGGTCGGCGATCTCGCCCACCAGGCCCAGGTCGTGGCTGATGAAGAGCACCGACAGGCCGTGCTTGGCCTGCAGCTTGGCCAGCAGCTCGATCACCTGGCGCTGGATGGTCACGTCCAACGCGGTGGTGGGTTCGTCGGCGATCAGCAGCTTGGGTTCGCAGGCCAGGGCCATGGCGATCATGACCCGCTGCTGCTGCCCGCCGGAGAGCTCGTGCGGATAGGCCTTCAGGCGCCGCTTGGGCTCGGGGATGCCCACCTCGGCCAGCAGGGCCTCGGCCTTCTCCAGCGCGGCCTTGGCACCCATGCCCAGGTGCAGCTGCAGCGGCTCCATCAGCTGCTGGCCGATGGTGAACACCGGGTTGAGCGAGCTCATCGGATCCTGGAAGACGCAGGCGATCTCGCGCCCGCGCAGGGCCCGCAGCCGTGCCGTGCTGGCCTGCAGCAGGTCCTGGCCCTGCCAGAGGATGCGGCCACTGCGGCGGGCGTTGTCCGGCAACAGGTTCAGGATGGACATGGCGGTCACGCTCTTGCCCGAGCCCGACTCGCCCACCAGGGCCACCGTGCTGTTGGCCGGCACGTCGAAGCTCACTGTCTGAGCCCCACGCCCCACCGCCTCGGCCAGTTGCTCCTGGCCGTTGACCAGGCCCATGCGGAAGGCCACCTTCAGGTCCTGGATGGACAGCAGCATGTTCGTCTCGTGGTTCGTGCTCATCACATCACTCCAGGCCGCGCAGCTTCGGGTCCAGCGCATCGCGCCAGGCGTCGGCCATCAGCGAGAAGGCCGTCACGAACACCGCCATGAAGACGGTGGCGGTGGCCAGCTGCCACCAATAGCCCAGGATCAGCTCGGCCTGCGCCTCGGCCAGCATGGTGCCCCAGCTGACCTGGTCCACCGGTACGCCCAGGCCCAGGTAGGACAGGATCACCTCGCTCTTGATGAAGCCCACCACCAGCAGCGACATGCGCACCAGGATGACGTGGCTCACATTGGGCAGGATGTGGCGGAAGATGCGCGACATCGACGAGGCGCCAATGGCCTCGGCCGCACGCACGTACTCACGCGCCCGGTGCTTCATGAACTCGGCGCGCACCTGGCGGTACAGGTCGGTCCAACCGGTGAGGCCCAGGATCAGCACCACGGTGCCGATGCCCCGGCCCAGCACCGCCGCGAAGGCGAAGATCAGCAGGATGTAGGGAATGGCGGTGAAGACGTTGTACAGCCACTCCAGGAAGTCGCCCACCTTGCCGCCGAAGAAGCCGGCGAAGGCGCCCAGCGCGGTGCCCACCAGCGTGGCCACCACCGCGGCCAGCACGCCGACGAAGACCGACACCTGCGTGCCCTTGATCGCCTTGTCCAGCACGTTGCGGCCCAGACGGTCCGCGCCCAGCGGCAGGGTGTCGGCCTTGGGTGTCTCCACCGCGTGGTACTGCTTGGCCCGCTCGGCCCACTCGGCATAGCGCGGCGCCAGCGGGTCGATGTCCGTCAGGTCCACATTGGGGGCGAGATCCTCGGCCTTGGGCTGGGCTGGGTCCACCGCACGCGGACCCACCACCGTGGGCGGTGCATTGGGCACGGCCACCTCGTTCTGCCAGCCGCGCGCCACCAGGCCGGTGGCCGACAGCAGGATCAGCAGCAGGAAGGCCGCCACCACCACCAGGGACACCATGCCCACGCGGTCCTTGCGGAAACGCCGCCAGGCCGCCTGCCAGACGCCCTCGGAACGCAGGGGGGCACCTGCCGGCGCCATGCCGGCCGCTTGTTGAATCACTGCACTCATTTCAGCACCACCCGCGGATCGACCAGCTTGTAGAGCAGGTCCGTGGCCAGGTTGATCAGCATCGTCAGCACCGCCAGGTAGACGGTGGCCGCCTGGATGACGGGGTAGTCGCTGCGGTTGACCGCCAGCAGCACCTCACGGCCCAGGCCGGGGATGGAGAAGAAGACCTCGATCAGGAAGGAACCGACGAAGATGCCCGGCAAGGCCAGGCCCACATTGGTCAGGATGGGGATCATGGCGTTGCGCAGCACGTGCTTGAACAGCACCGAGCCCTCGCCCAGGCCCTTGGCCCGGGCGGTGCGCACATAGTCCTGGCCCAGCTCATCGAGGAAGAAGGTGCGGTACAGGCGCGTCTGCGGCGCCAGGCCCACGGCCACCACCAGCAGCAGCGGCAGCGGCACGTACTGCACCAGATTGGTCCAGGTCGAGTCGCTCCAGCCCTGCACCGGGAACCAGCCCAGCTGGAAGCCGAACACATACTGCCCAACGATCACGTAGACCAGGAAGGAGATCGACAGGGCCACGGTGGTCACCACCATGATCACCCGGTCGGTCAGCGAGCCACGCACATAGGCCACGCCCAGGGCCACGGGAATGGCCAGCAGCGAGTCCAGGATCAGGATGGGCACCATCACCGTCAGCGTGGCCGGCAGGCGGCTGGCAAACAGGTGGGCCACCGGCTCGTTGGTCGCCCAGCTCTTGCCCCAGTCAAAGGTGGCGATCTGCTTGACGAAGATCCACAGCTGAATCCACCACGGCTGGTCCAGCCCGAGTTCCTGCCGGATCGCGGCGATCTGCGCCTGGGTGGCGTTCTGGCCCCCAAGAATGACGGCAGGGTCACTGCCGAAGAACTTGAACAGGGCGAACACCAGCAGGACCACCCCCAGCAGGGTGGGCACCATCTGCCACAGGCGCCGTATCAGATAGGCAAGCATAGAAGGGACAACAGGGTTGAGGCCAGGCAGCTTGTGGCCACCGTGCCAGACTGAAGAATGCGCGAGTGTAGGCGGGGCGCGATCTGGGGCCTCCCTAACGCAAACCCTGTGCCAGCGTCATCCCCTCGGTTGGGGCGGATAGACTCAAGCGTTTTGCAACTCGGAACAGCAGTACATGGGCTGGATTCGAACCCTGGTGCAGGCCACAAGCCTGGCCCTCTCGCTGATGCCCGCGGCCCAGTCCGCCGAAGCCCCCGCGTCCGTGCCCACGGGCACGAAGGTGGTGCGTTTTGCCTTCCCAGCGGCCGAAACCGGCTTCGATCCGGCACGCATCTCCGACACCTATTCCAACCAGGTGGTCGCGCACATCCTCGAAGCGCCGCTCACCTACGACTACCTGGCCCGCCCGGCGGAGCTGCGAACGCTCACGGCGGCCGCGCTGCCGGAGCACTCGGCCGACTTCACGGTGTGGACGGTGCACATCCGCCCGGGCATCTACTTCGCCGACGATCCGGCCTTCAAGGGCCAGAAGCGCGAGCTGACCGCCGCCGATTACGCCTACGCGATCAAGCGCTACTACGACCCACGCTGGAAGAGCCCGGTCTACAGCCAGTACCGCGAGTACCACGTGCTGGGTCTGGAGGAACTGCGCCAGAAGGCCCTGGACACGCGCCGCCCCTTCGACTACGACGCCCCGGTGGCCGGCCTGCAGACGCCCGACCGCTACACCCTGCGCGTCACGCTGGGGCGACCCAACCCGCTGTTCGATCTGGTCATGGCCAACACCAACAGCTTCGGCGCGGTGGCGCACGAGGTGGTGGAGGCCTACGGCGAGGACGTGGACGCCCACCCCGTGGGCACCGGCCCCTTCCGGCTGGCGCAGTGGCGCCGCTCCTCGCTGATCGTGCTGGAGCGCAACCCCGGCTACCGCGACGACTTCTACGACGCCCACCCGGCCGCCAACGATGCCGAGGGCCAGGCCCTGCTGGCGCGCTTCAAGGGCCGCAAGCTGCCGATGATCGACCGGCTGGAGTTCGCCATCATCGAACAGCCCCAGCCCACCTGGCTGTCCTTCCTGGCCAGGGATTTCGACCTGGTGATGACCCCGCTGGACTATGCCCCCATCGCCGTGCCGGGGGGTCATCTGGCGCCCAACCTGGCCAAGCAGGGCATCCAGCTGGAGAAGGTGCTGCGTTCGGACCAGACCTACACCTACTTCAACATGAACGACCCGGTGGTGGGAGGCTACACCGCCGAGAAGATCGCGCTGCGCCGGGCGATCTCGCTGGCCTACGACAACATGGCCGAGATCAACCGGGTGCGCCGTGGCCTGGGCATCCCGGCCAAGACCATGCTGGTGCCCAACACCTACGGCTACGACCCGAAGCAGAACTTCGGCTTCAGCGAATACGACCCGGCCAAGGCCCGCGCCTTGCTGGACCTCTACGGCTACGTGGACAAGGACGGCGACGGCTGGCGCGACCAGCCGGACGGCAAGCCGCTGGTGATCCGTTTCACGACCGAAAGCGACGAGAGCAGCCGCCAGTTCAACGAGCTGTGGGGCAAGTACATGAAGGCCGTGGGCCTGCACGTGGAGTTCCTGCCCGGGCAGTGGCCCGACAACTTCAAGCTGGCACAGGCCGGGAATGTGCAGATGTGGATGCTGGGTCAGACCGCCGCCTCCCCCGATGGCTCGGACTACCTGCACGAGGCCTTCGGCCCCGAGGCCGGCGCCAACAACCTGTCCTTCTTCAAGCTGCCGGCCTACGACGATCTGGTGCGCCGCATCGACCAGATGCCGCTGGGCCCCGAGCGGGACGCGCTGATCACCCAGGCCCAGAGATTGCTGGCGGTGTACATGCCGATCAAGCCCCATGTGCACCGCATCCGTCTGTACCTGTCCCAACCCTGGCTGCAGGGCTACCGCACCCATCCCTTCGCCCTCGATTTCGGCCGCTTTGTGGACGTGGACCTCCAGAAGAAGTCCGCCGTCCTGCATTGACGGCCTGGTGCCACCCCGACACCACCTCCTGAACTGACCGAGTCCATGTCCGAGTCTTCCCCGAACCCGAACCGCCACGACGCACCCCCTTCCCACGCCCGGCGGCGGCTGCTGCAGGCCGCCGGCCTGGGTGGCGCCGCCAGCCTGATCACCAGCGCCCCGGCCGGGGCCGCCGAGACGGGGACGGGCGCCGGCCCCAAGGTGCTGCGCTATGCCTTGAAAGTGGCCGAAACCGGCTTCGACCCGGCCAAGGTGAGCGACCTGTACTCGCACCTGATCATCGCCAACATCCTGGAAGGTCTCTACGAATACGACCATCTGGCACGGCCGGCGAAGATCAAGCCCTGCACGGCCGTGGCCATGCCCGAGATCTCGGATGACTACCGGGTCTTCGTCATCCGGCTGCGCCCGGGCATCTACTTCTCTTCGGATCCGGCCTTCAAGGGCCAGAAGCGCGAGCTGGTGGCCGAGGACTACATCTACGCCCTCAAGCGCCACGCCGACCCGGCCAACAAGAGCCCGATCTGGGGCGATTACGAGGAGCTGGACTTCATCGGTCTGAACGCTCTGCGCGAAGAGGCCCTGAAGTCGCGCAAGCCCTTCGACTACGACCGGGTGGTGCCTGGCGCGCGCGCGCTGGACCGCTACACCCTGCGCTTCGAGCTGGGCCAGAGTCGGCCGCGGCTGATCCAGTTCCTGGCCGTGGGCGATGCCCTGGGCGCCGTGGCGCGCGAGGTGGTCGAGTTCTACGGGCCCGAGGAGATCATGGGCCATCCGGTGGGCACCGGCCCCTTCAAACTGGTGCGGTGGCGCCGCAGTTCGCTGATCGCGCTGGAGCGCAACCCCGAGTACCGCGAGCGCTATTACGACGCCGAGCCCGCCGCCGACGATGCCGAGGGTCAGGCACTGCTGGCCCGGTTCAAGGGTCGCCGCCTGCCGATGCTGGACCGCGTCGAGGTGTCCATCATCGAGGAGAACCAGCCACGCTGGCTGTCCTTCCTGAACGGCGAGCACAACCTCCTCGACCGCCTGCCGGAGGATTTCGCCAGCATCGCCATCCCGGGTGGGCACTTGGCGCCCAACCTGGCCAAAAAGGGCCTGCGTGCCTACCGGTCATTGGCCTCGGATATCGTGCTGACCAGCTACAACATGGACGACCCGGTGATCGGCGGCTACACGCCGGAGAAAATCGCCCTGCGCCGCGCCATCAACCTCGCACTGGACATCCCGCGCGAAATCGACCTGGTGCGCCGCGGTCAGGGCATCGTGGCACAAGCCATGACGCTGCCCAACACCACGGGCTACGACCCGCACTTCCGCTCCGAGATGGGCCAGTACGATCCGGCCCGCGCCAAGGCCTTGCTGGACATCCACGGCTACCTGGACAGGAACGGCGACGGCTGGCGTGAACTGCCCGACGGCAGTCCGCTCAAGCTGGTCAAGCGCACCCAGCCCGATGGCTTGTCACGCCAGCTCGACGAACTGTGGCAACGCAACATGAACGCGATCGGCATCCAGATCGAGTTCCTGACGGCCAAGTGGCCGGAGAACCTGAAGGCCTGCCAGGCTGGCAACTACCAGCTCTGGAGCTTGGGCCTGTCGGCCACCGCTCCCGATGGTCAGGGGGCCCTGGCCTCCCTGTACAGCCCCTTGGTGGGCAGCGCTGACTATGCACGCTTCAAGAACGAGGCCTTCGATGAGATCTACCGCAGGATGCAAGTGATCCCGGACGGCGCCGAACGTGAAGCCCTGTTCCGCCAGGCCAAACGCATCGCCATCACCTATGCGCCCTACAAGTTCCACCTGCACCGCTACGTGACCGACGTGACCCACCCCGAAGTGCTGGGCTACCGTCGCGGCGTGTTCTGGCAGAACTGGTGGCAGTACATCGACATCGACCCCTCGCTGGCCCACAAGGCCTGACGCCATGTCCGACACACCCCGTTCGACCAAGCGCCGGCAATGGCTGCAGGCCGCCGGCCTGACCGGCGCCGGTGCCCTGCTGGGCAGTTCGCCCGCGGCCGCCATGGCGAGCCCGCCCACGCCCGCAGCCGGCCCCAAAGTGCTGCGCTACGCATTCAAGGTGGCCGAGACCGGCTTCGACCCGGCCAAGATCCAGGACCTGTACTCGCGCATCCTCACTGCGCACATCTTCGAGGGCCTCTACGTCTACGACCACCTGGCCCGCCCGGCCAAGGTCCGGTTGCTCACCGCGGCGGCACTGCCCGAGATCTCGCCGGACTTCCGGGTCTACGTGATCAAGGTGCAGCCGGGCATCTATTTCATGTCCGACCCGGCCTTCAAAGGCCGCAAGCGCGAGCTGGTGGCCGAGGACTACGTCTACACCATCAAGCGCTTCGCCGACCCCGCCAACAAGAGTCCGGTCTGGGGCGATCTGGAGGAGGCCGGCTTCGTCGGCCTGGCCGCGCTGCGCGAGGAATGTCTGCAGAAGCGCCAGCCCTTCGACTACGACCGCGTGGTACCGGGCGTGCGTGCGCTGGACCGCTACACCCTGCGCCTGGAGGTGGCCGCCGGCCGACCCCGCCTGATCGAGCTGCTGACCGGCAGCGACCTGTTCGGCGCCGTGGCCCGCGAGGCGGTGGAGTTCTACGGCTCGGAAGAGATCATGGGCCACCCGGTGGGCACCGGCCCCTTCAAGCTGGTGCAGTGGCGCCGCAGCTCGCTGATCGCGCTGGAGCGCAACCCCGAGTACCGGGAACGCCATTACGACGCTGAGCCGGCCCCCGACGATGCCGAGGGCCAGGCCCTGCTGGCGCGCTTCAAGGGCCGGCGCCTGCCCATGATCGACCGGGTCGAGGTGTCCATCATCGAGGAGAGCCAGCCGCGCTGGCTGTCCTTCCTGAACGGGCAGCAGAACTTCATCGAGCGGGTGCCCGAAGAATTCGCCACCCTGAGCATGCCCAATGGCCGGGTGGCGCCCAACCTGGCCCACGCCGGCATCCAGGGCTACCGCAGCCTGGCCCCCGACATCGGCATCACGTTCTACAACATGGACGACCCGGTGGTGGGCGGCTACACACCGGAGAAGGTCGCCCTGCGACGGGCCATGAACCTGGCCATGGACATCCCACGCGAAATCAGCCTGGTGCGCCAGGGCCAGGGCGTGCCCGCCCAATCGCTGGTGGTGCCCAACACCAGCGGCTACGACCCGAACTTCCGATCCGAAATGGGTCAGTACGACCCGGCCCGCGCCAAGGCCCTCTTGGACATCTATGGCTATGTGGACCGCAACGGCGATGGCTGGCGCGAGCAGCCCGACGGCTCACCCTTGGTGATCCAGCGGGCCTCGCAACCCGATCAGTTCTACCGCTCGCTCGACGAGCTGTGGCAGCGCAACATGCAGGCCGTCGGCATCCGCGGGGTGATCAATGTCGCCAAGTGGCCCGAGAACCTGAAGGCCGCGCAGGCCGGCTCCTTGATGAGCTGGTTCGTCAATTCCTCCGCCAGCCAATACGACGGCCAGAGCGGCCTGGGCATGATGTTCAGCCCCAAGATCGGCGGCGACAACATGGCCCGCTTCAAGAACGCCGAGTTCGACGCCCTCTACCTGAAGATGCAGGCCATGCCCGATGGCCCCGAACGCTGGGCGCTGTTCCGCCAGGCCCAGCGCATCGGCATCGTCTACGCCCCGTACAAATGCCATGTGCACCGCTATGTCACCGACATGGCCAGCGCCGAGGTCGTGGGCTTTCGCCGCCCACCCTTCTGGAGCGAGTGGTGGCAGTACGTGGACATCGTGGCGGAGCCAACCCGGGCCTGAGGCCGGCGCGGCCTCAGCGCTGCGCCCAGGCCGCCACCTGGGCCGCCGGCATGGCGCCCGCCACCCGGTCCACCTCGCGGCCGCCCTGCAGCTTCAAGAGCGTGGGGATGCTGCGAATGCCATAGCGGGCCGAAAGCTGCGGGTTCTCGTCGCTGTTGACCTTGACGAACAGGGCCCGGCCCTTGAGCTGTGCCGCCGCTGCCTCGAACTGCGGCGCCATCATGCGGCAGGGGCCGCACCAGGGGGCCCAGAAATCCACCACCACGGGCAGGCCGCTGCCCGCCACCACCTTGTCGAAGCTGGCGTCGGTCAAGGCCAGCGGGTGGCCATCCAAAAGCGCCTGCTGGCAACGGCCGCAGACCGGGCCGTCACCCAGGCGCTCGGTGGGGATGCGGTTGGTCGCCCCGCAGTGCGGGCAGACCATCTGGGTGCGGGCGGAGGTGTCGGGGCTCATGCCCGGCACATGGGTACGGCCCCTGGTATTTCAAGAGCCCGGCCGCGCAGCGCGGCGCGGCACCAGCTCAGGAGCGCGGGCGCGCTGGCACGGCCGGCGGCGGGGCCGGATGCATGTCCCCGCCCATGTGCATGGTGACCGGGTCCACGATGGTCTGGGAGATGCGCTTGAGCTGCTCGATCTCGTCCTGCAGGGCCGTCAGCTTGGCCACATGCTCGCGCTGCATCGCGTCCACCTGCTCGACCATGTCGGTCATCAGATGCGACAGCTCGTTGGCATGGGTCTGGCGCAGTTCCTCGATCTGGCGCTCATGGCGCTGCTGCTCGGCCTGCTGCTGCTGGCTGCGCTCCAGCAGGTCACGCGCATGCTGGTCGGTGGCCGCGCGCAGGCGCGCCGTCAGGTCCAGGTTGGCCTCGCGCAGGCGTTCCAGCAGGCGCTGAGAGGTGGCATCCAGCCGGGGTTCGCCACTGCCTGCCACGGGCGCGGCCCCCGGCTGCGCCGGGCGGGCCGGTCTGGGCATCACCTGGGTGGACGGTGGATCGCTGGGTTTGCGGCGGTTGACCGCGCCGATGAACAGGCCCAGCCCCAGGCCGCCCACGGCGCCCAGAACCTGCCAGTACCACGCGGGAACATCTGCCATCAAGCCCACGACACCACCTTTTGCCGAACCCAGCGAAGAATCGAATCGACCAGCGCCGATTCCATCACATTTTGCCCCGGGCTCCGAGGGGCCGCCCCCCACTTCTAGAATCACGCCATGCCCCCCTCGCCCCTGCCGGCCGCCGCCTCCCGGCCCGGCCACCGCCTGCGTGCCCTGCACCGGTTGTTCGTCGTCACCCTGCTGGGCTTTGCCTCGGGGCTGCCGCTGGCCCTCACCGGCCAGGCCCTGCAAGCCTGGCTGAGCCTGGAGGGGCTGGATGTGGCCACCATCGGCTTCCTGAGCCTGGTGGGCCTGCCCTACACCTTCAAGTTCCTGTGGGCCCCGCTGATGGACCGCTTCGACCCGCCCGGCCTGGGACGGCGGCGGGGCTGGCTGGTGCTCACCCAGTTGGCGCTGGCCGGGGCCCTGCTGGCCCTGGCGGCCACCTCGCCCAGCCAGTCCTTACAGACTTTTGCACTTCTGGCGGTGGCTGTGGCGTTTCTGTCAGCCTCGCAGGATGTGGCCATTGACGCCTACCGCACCGACCTGCTGCCCGCCGCCGAACGCGGGCTGGGGTCCTCGCTCAATGTGATGGGCTACCGGCTGGCCATGATCCTCTCTGGCGGCGTGGCCCTGATCTGGACCGACCCGCAGCAGGGCGGTGGCTGGAGCTGGCCTCAGGTCTACCGACTGATGGCCGGCCTGATGGTGCTCACCGCCATGGCCAGCGCCACCCTGCTGCCCCGCCTGCCCCGCCCCGAAGCGCCGCGCAGCCTGGCGCGCGAGGACCTGACCGGCTTCCTGGCCGTGAGTGCCGCCGCGGTGGCCGGCTACCTGCTGACCCAGCACCTCTGGGTGCCGCTGGCCTCGGCCCTGCTGTCGCCCTGGCTGCAGACCACGGCGCTGACCACGGCCCTGCAGCAGCGCTGGACCGACCTGGCCGCCCTGCTGCTGGGCCTGGCCACGACCCTGCCCCTGGCGGCCTGGGCGGCCCGGCGGGCACGCTTTCACACCCTGCTGTCGGGCCTGGCCAGCTACTTCAGCCAGCCCGGGGCCTGGGCCTTCCTGGGCCTGATCGTGCTCTACAAGCTGGGCGATGCCTTTGCCGGCGCGCTGATGACGCCCTTCCTGCTCAAGACCATGGCTTTCAGCTCGGCCGAGGTGGGGCTGGTCAACAAAGTGCTGGGCTTGTGGCTGACCCTGCTGGGCGCCCTGCTGGGCGGCGCGCTGATGCTGCGCCTGGGCCTGTGGCGCGCCCTGCTGCTGTTCGGCCTGGCCCAGGGCCTGAGCAACCTGGGCTTCTGGTGGCTGGCCGTGCACGGCCAGGGCGCCCTGCCGGGCCTGACCATCCCGGCCTTCGACTGGGGCTTTGTGCACCTGGCCCAGGCCACGCCGGTGGATGGCGGCCTCTTGATGGTCATCGCG
>NZ_BADL01000044.1 GCF_000333615.1 Ideonella sp. B508-1
ATTAAATGGCGAAGCCCCGAGGCGAGAACGGCGCGGAGCCGATCGCCTTGGGGCGAGAGTGCAGGAGCGCCCGCAGCGACGCGGGCCCAGGACAATGCGCGAGCGCGCTCAGCGCACGCCGTTGGCCTGGATGTATTCGGGCGTGAACATCGGCAGGCGGGACTTCCGCCAGCTGTCGTCCTTCGGGAACTCGAGCCCCTTCACGCTCGCATCGCCCGGATGGCTGCCCAGCCAGTACATGCCCGTCGAGAAGTCGAAGAAGAAGTTGCCCAGGCTGTAGGGGATGCCGATGTCGTACAGCTCGACCATCGTCGACCAGCCGGCGCGGAAGATCTTGCCGGCCTTGTCATAGGTCTCCATCTCGCTGCTGCCGTAGTCCTCGTCGAGGTAGACCACCTTCTTCGAATAGATGTGGTGCACGCCGGCCTTGGGCGTCCCCTCGATCACCCACACGCGGTGCAGTTCCCAGCGGATGTCTTCCGGGTTGGGGAAGTTCGGCGTCAGGGTATGTTCCGACGGCGTGGCGAACTGCTGCGTGTAGTTGCTGTAGGGGATCAGCTTCTCCTGCTTGCCCACCAGCTTCCAGTCGAAGCGGTCCTGCGGCCCGTAGGTCATCTGGATGTCGTCCATCGTGATGCCACCGTTGTAGCCGGGGTTGGGCGTGTCGTAGAACAGGTCGGGCGCCGTGCGCACGCGGCGCGTGCCGGGAGCGTAGATCCAGCCCTTGCCGGCATGCGCACTCTGGTCGTACCAGGTCCAGTACAGGTTCACCTCGCCGACGCGGCTGGCGGGCGCGGTGTAGTCGTTGTAGACCTTGTAGTACAGGCCATCGCCGGCGAGGAACTTCTCGCGCCCGAGCTGCTGGTCGAAGTTGGGGTAGTAGATGTCGGACGAGAAGGCGCCGTTGAGGCTCCTGCGTCCGGCGCTGTCCACGGCCCAGGTCGCGACGTTGACGTGCTGGTAGGTGCCCTTGTAGCGGACTTCGTTGTTCCACCAGACCTCCAGACCGGTCTTCGGGAACGGGAACGGAATGCCGCCGAAGGCTCCGCCCAGGGCATAGCCGTTGGGCAGGATCTTCGCGCTCGTCGCGTTCTTCGCCGTGTTCTCGTTGACCCAGTCCGGCACCCACACGGTGCGGTGCGAGGGGTAGACCTCCATTCGGAAGCCCTTCGGATAGCGCCTGAAGAGTTCCTGGGTCGAGCCGAGCAGCTTGTCCTGGTACTTCGCCGCGTTGTCGGCCGTGATCGTGAACAGCGGCTTCTCGCCGGCGAACGGATCGACCCAGCGCTTGCCGCCGCCGTTGGGGTTGAAGCCCGCCGGAAGGGCCTTCTGGCCACCGCGCCAGGCGGGGATGCTGCCGTCCTTGTTCCCCGCGACCTCGGCGCCCCAGGGCGTCAGGTCCTTGCCCAGGCGGGCGATGTCCTGAGGAGACGCCGCGGCGTCGGCCGGTGCCTGCGCCAGGGTGAGCACGGCGACCGCCATCGAAGCGGCGAGTGCCGCGACGCGGCGTTTGCGGTACAGAATCATGTTGCAGTGGTCCTCGAGTGTCTTGGCTTCGTCCTGAAGCCCATGGGGGGGGAGATCGGCCGTCGGCCGAAGAGGCCGGAGAGACCGAAGGAAGTGCCGGCCAGGGCGGGGCGGCGTGCGCTGCGCCCGGCATCGGGCTGGGACGCCGAGCGCCTCGCGCCTGCGAGGCGGTGCGCGAGCGCGCTGTCTCAGGTCGGGTCGCGCAAGGCGACGCCGCCCTCGCCAAAGGGTTCATCGCGGTTCTTCAGCGCGGTCTTCAAGCCGTGCTCGATCATGTCGCTGCGGAACTGCGAGCGCCGCGGGCCGCGCGAGAGGTGCGCGCGCGCATCGGTCTCGGCGGCGAGCCGCTGCAGCGTTCGCGCGCCCTGGAGCTCGAGACCGAAGTTGATGACACGCTTGTGCGCCGAGAGCAGTTCCGCATCCACCAGCGCGACGCGGTGCGCGAGCGCATCGACGACGTCGGCCAGTTCCAAAGCGGGAGCCGATTCCATCACCAGGCCGATGCGGGCGGCGTCGCGGCCGCTGATCCAGTCCCCGGTCATCAGCAGGCGCTTGGCCCACTGCGGTCCGCAGTGGTAGAGGAACATGTTCTGCGGCGGCGTGCCGTTGGCGCGCGCGGCGGGAAAGCCGATCTTCGCGTCATCGGCGGCGACCACCATGTCGCACATCAGCGCCAGGTCGGTGCCACCCGCCAGGCAGTTGCCCTGGACCTGGGCGATGACCGGCTTGTGGATGTCGAACATCGCGATCGTCTTCTTCTGGGTCTGCTCCAGCTGCCAGCAGTCGTCGTCGAGCGTGCCGTTGGTCGATCGGTAGCTCGGCTCGTTGCCGGCGCCGAGACCGGCGTACACGCCGGCCAGGTCGTAGCCGGCGCAGAAATCCTTGCCTGCACCGGCCAGAACGATCGCGTGGACGTCGGTGCGGTCGTCGGCTTCGAGCAACGCGTCGGACAGCTCGGACAGCATCGCCGGCGTCAGCGCATTGCGCTTGTCGGGACGGTTGAGCGTGATGCGGGCGACGCGATGAGCGACGTCGAAGCTCAGGGTCTCCGTCGTCTTGAGCCACTTGGGCATGAGGTTCTCCTTGTCGATTTCAGAGGCGGCCGGTGACCGGGATGCCTACGCCCGTGATCGCGCGCGCCGCATCGGACAGCAGGAAGGCCACGACGTCCGCGAGCGCCTGCGGCGTCACCCAGCGCGAGGTGTCCGCGTCGGGCATGTCGGCGCGGTTGGCCGGGGTGTCGATGATGCCCGGCAGCACCGCGTTGACGTTCAAGCCGCGGTCCTTGGTCTCCTCCGCCAAGGCCTCGGTCAGGCGCAGCACCGCGGCCTTGGAGGCGGCGTAGGCGCCCATCCCCGCAGCCGCCTTCGCCGCCGCGGCGGCGCCGATGTTGACGATGCGCGCGCCCTCGCGGCCGATCAGGTACGGCAGGCTCGCCTTGCAGGCGTGGAGCGCGGTGCGCAGGTTGAGCGAATGCAGAAGTTCCCAGGTCGCCGGTTCGCCGTCCGAGACGGTCTCCCAGCGGAAGCCGCCGGCGATGTTGACGAGCGCGTCGAGCGCGCCATGTCGGGCAACGACCCCGGCCACCATCGCCTGCGTGGCCGCGTAGTCGGTCAGGTCGATGCCCGGCACGAGGTCGGCGCCCGCGAGGCCGTCGGGGGCGCTCGCCGCGGCGTCCACCCGCACGACACGCGCGCCCCGCGTCTCCAGGGTCCGCGCCACTTCGCGACCCAGCGCACCGAAGGCCCCGGTCACGATGATGATCTTGTCGTTCATGTCTGTTTCCTTTGCGTTGCCCGGTACCGGAGTCGCCCAAGCACGGCAGGCCGCGGCTTCAGAGGCCGAACGCCAGCCGGGAGATGATGTTCTTTTGCACTTCCTTGGCGCCGCCGTAGATGGTGACGGCGCGCGTCTGCAGCATGCCCGACGCGACGCCGGCGACATCGCCCGGCCACGCCTCGCTGGCTTTCGCCGGATCGCACAAGGGATCGGCGAAGCCGTCGATGGCGCGCAGGCCGCGCAAGCCCAGGGCATCGAGCGCCAGCTCGGTGGCGCGCTGCTGGATCTCCGAGCCGCGCACCTTCAGTGCCGAGGCGACGGCGGTGGCGTTCCAGCGCGTCTTCTCCGAGGCCAGCACGCGCAGCACGGAGAACTCGAGCGCCTGCAGGTCGATCTCCACCGCGGCCAGCTTGCGCTGGAAGGCCGGCGTGTCGATCAGCCGCATGCCGCCGGCCGTCTCCCGCGCGGCGATCGCGCGGGCCCGCGTCAGCCATTCGCGCGAGAAGTAGATGAACGCGCTGCTGGTGCGCTCGTTGTCGAGCAGGAACTTCGCATAGCTCCAACCCGCACCCTCGTCGCCAATCAGGTTCTCGGCCGGCACGCGCACGTTGTCGAGGAATATCTCGTTGACGTAGTGCATGCCGTTGAACATGAGGATCGGACGCACGCTCACCCCGGGGCTGCGCAGGTCGATCATCAGGAACGAGATGCCGCGTTGCGGCTTGGCCGCGCTGTCGGTGCGCACCAGGAAGAAGCCCCAGTCCGCGTAATGCCCCTCGCTGCTCCAGGTCTTCTGGCCGTTGACGACGTAGTGGTCGCCGTCGCGCACCGCGCTGGTCTTCAGCGACACCAGGTCGGAGCCGGCGTTGGGCTCGGAAAAGCCCTGGGCGAGCAGGTAGTCGCCACGCAGGATCGGCGGCAGGAATCGCGCCTTCTGCGCCTCGGAGCCGAAGGTGTAGATCACCGGCGCGCACAGGCGCAGGCCCTGCCAGCTGAGGCTGGGGGCGTGGGCGCGCTGGCACTCCTGCTCGAAGATGTGGCACTGCACCGGCGACCAGCCCGTGCCGCCGTGCTCGCGCGGCCAGTGCGGCGCCGCCCAGCCGCGCTCGGCGAGCACGCGGTTCCAGCGCAGCAGGTCGTCCTTCGGCGCTGGGTGGAAGCCGAGGGCGTGGCGATGCGCGATGTCGGCGGGCAGGTGCGCCGCCAGGAACTCGCGCACCTCCTTGCGAAAGGCCTCGTCGGCGGCGCTGTATTGGAATTCCATGTCGGCCTCAGGCGATCTCGACGATGCCGTTGTTCAGCACCACGACCTGGCGGGCATCGACGCTCGCGCGCAGGCGCAGCACGGTGTCGCCCTCGCGCCAGAACTCGTAGCGGACGGTCTCGCCCGGCCAGACCGGCGAGGTGAAGCGGACGGCCAGGCGCCGCAGGCGGCTCGCGTCCCAGCCCAGCACGTGCTGGATCACCCCGCGGGCGGCCATGCCGTAGGTGCACAGTCCGTGCAGGATCGGCCGGTCGAAGCCGGCCTTGCGCGCGATCTCCGGATCGGCGTGCAGCGGATTGGCGTCGCCGCTCAGGCGATAGACCAGAGCCGCCTCCGGACGCACGTCGTAGCTGACCTCGAGATCCGCCGGGCGTTCCGGTACGGCGGGCAGCGGCGCGGGCCCCGGGTCGGAGACACCGCCCTGCTCGCTGAAGCCGCCGTCGCCGCGCAGGAAGGTGACGTTGCGGCTCTCCGCGACGGTCTCGCCGCTGGCCGCATCGAGCAGTGTGCGCAGCACCACCGCGATCGCCCCCTTGCCTGCGCCCTTGTCGGTGAGCGAGAGCACGCGGTTGCGCGAAATCAGCGAGCCCTTCACCGGCAGCGGCTTGAGCAGGCGCACGTCCTGTTCGCCGTGGACCAGCTTGACGGCGTCGGCGCCGGTGCGCGGATCGCGCCACCAGATCCCGGGCGTGCCCATCGCGGTCGCCATCGTAGGCACCGCCTGGAGGTTCTTCTCGTAGACGAAGCGGAGCGCGCCCTCGTCCATCGGGTCGATGCCCATCCCCAGGCCCAGCGCGTACAGCATGGTGTCGCGCTCGGTGTAGTCGACCGCGATGTCGGGGAACACCCAGTTCTTGCAGACGTTGTAATCGAGCATCGGGTGTCCTACAGGGTTTCTTCGGTGCCGAGGATCAGCAGCGCCTCGTGCGACAGCTCGCCGCCGTTGCCCTGCGCGATCGCGAGCCTGGCGTCCGCGACCTGGCGTTCGCCGGCCTGGCCCGCCAGTTGGCGAGCGGCCTCGACGATCGTGAACAACCCGTACATGCCGGGGTGCACGCAGGACAGCCCGCCGCCGTTGGTGTTGACGGCCAGCTGGCCGCCCGGGGCGATCCGGCCGCCCTCGACGAACGCGCCGCCCTCGCCCTTGGCGCAGAAGCCCAGGTCCTCGAGGAACAGGATCGGATTGATGGTGAACGCATCGTAGAGTTCGACGACGTCGATCTCGCCGGCCGTCACGCCGGCCTGCGCATACGCGCGCCGGCCAGCCTCGGCCAGCGCAGTGACGGTCAGGTCGGGCATGCAGGACATTTCGCGGTGTGTGGTCCCCTGCGCGCCGCCCAGGAGGTAGACCGGGCGCACCCCGAGGTCGCGCGCGCGGTCAGCACGCGTCATCACGACGGCCGCGGCGCCGTCGGTGACGAGGCAGCAGTCGCGCACGTTGAACGGGTCGGCGACCATGCGCGCGCCGAGGTAGTCCTCGAGCGTGAGCGGATCGCGCACGAAGGCCTCGGGATTGAGCTGCGCCCACTGGCGCGCCGCGATCGCGACCGCGCCCAATTGCTCGCGGGTGGTGCCGTACTGGTGCATGTGGCGCGCGGCCGCCAGCGCGTACGACGAGATCGGCCGCATCGGCTTGTAGGGCCCCTCCCAGGGCGAGGGCCTGGACGACTGCATCAGCTTGCCGGTGTTGCTGCGCTGGTTGCTGCCATAGGCGATCAGCGCAACGTCGCACAGGCCGGCATCGAGCGCCAGCGCGGCAATCATCGCGTGGACCTGGAACGACGAGCCGCCGGTGCGGTTGTTGTCCAGGAAGCGCGGATGGATGCCCAGGGTTTCCGCCAGCGTCAGGCCGGACAGCGCGTCGTCCATGATGACGGTGAACAGGCCATCGACGTCCGACGGCTTCAGCCCGGCGGCCTGCAGCGCGAGCACGCTCGCCTGGTGCGCGAGCTCCATCGCGCTGTAGCCGGGCGCGGCGCCGCAGCCGAAGGTCGCGGAGCCGACGATCGCGGTCTTGCCGCGGGGGAAGTTTTCTTTCATCGGAGTGGCCTCGCTCAGGCGGGAACGAAGACGACGACGGCTTGTTCGCCTTCGCGGACGATGCGCGCCGTCACGGACATGCCGATCCGCACGTCCTCGGGCGCGATACCGTCGATACGGCTCATCATGCGCGGGCCCTCTTCGAGTTCGACCAGCGCGATGTTGTAGTGGGGCGTGGGCGGCTTCTGCCGGATCACGGTCGTCGAATAGACCGTGCCGCGCCCCGAGGCCTCGACCCATTCGAGGTCGGTCGCACCGGTGCCGGGCTCGGCCATGCGCGGGTAGAAGACATGGCCCCCGGTGGAGCGGCTCTTCTGGATCATGAAGCGGCCGGCGGCCAGGTGCTCGAAGTATTCCTTCTCGGGCGTCATCGTCGTTCCCTCAGCCGTGCATGGTCAGGCCGCCGCTGACCGAGACCACCTGGCCGGTCATGAAGTCGGTCGCGGGCGTGGACAGAAAGACGACCGTGTGCGCGATCTCGACCGGCTGCGCCAGGCGCTTGAGCGGGATGGCCTTGATCAGGGCGTCGCGCAGCTTGCCGTCGGGGATGGTGCCGTTGAACAGCGGGGTGTCGGTCGGCCCCGGGGCGACGCAGTTGCAGGTGAGGCCCGCGCGGGCCGTCTCGCGCGCCAACGACTTCGTGAAGGCGATGATCGCGCCCTTGGTGCCGGCGTAGAAGGTCTCGCCGCTGCTGCCCACGCGGCCGGCGTCGCTCGCCACCGTCACGATCTTGCCGCTGCGGCGCGCGACCATCCTGGGCAGGAAACGATGGATCATGCGCACCGGGCCCAGGTAGTTGACCTTGATCAGCAGCTCCCACACGTCCGGCGTGTTCTCGAGGAAGGGCATCACGCGGTCGAGGCCGGCGACGTTGGCGAGGATGTCGGGCGCGTCGCCGATCGTCTCGACCACGCTGTCGACGAACGCATCGACGCTGGCGCCGTCGGTCAGGTCCAGCTTGAAGAATCGGCCCTGGCCTCCGGCGGCGCGGATCTCCGCCAGCGCGGCCTCGCCGGCGGCCTCGTTGACGTCGCCGCCGTAGACGGTCGCGCCGGCGCTGGCGTACTGCAGCGCCGTGGCGCGGCCGATGCCCGAGGCGCAGCCGGTGACGACCACCGTCTTGCCGCACAGGTCCGTGACGTGGCGCCACGAGGTGTCGATGTTGTCGCTCATTGCAAGTGTTCTCCGAAGGAAATTCAAGACATCAAGGCAGGGGAGCCTCGGCCGGGTCGTCCAC
This sequence comes from Ideonella sp. B508-1, assembly GCF_000333615.1. GTDB lineage: Bacteria > Pseudomonadota > Gammaproteobacteria > Burkholderiales > Burkholderiaceae_C > Ideonella. The sequence continues at coordinate 7,848 of NZ_BADL01000044.1, forward strand.
TGTCTTGCCGCTGCGCCGCAGGAAGGCGACGATCAGCGCGCGAGCCTCGGGGGTGTCGAGCAGTTGCCCGCCCAGTTCCCGCTCGAGGGCGAAGCCGGTCTCGACCGGCGGGTTCGCGGCGCGAATCAGCTCTTTGGCGGCGCGCAGCGCGGGCGTCGGCAACGCGGCGACGCGGCGGGCGATGTCGACCGCCAGCGACGCGAGCTCCGCCCGGGGGACCGCCCACTGGACGATGCCGAGCTCGCGCGCCACGGCGCCGTCGATGACTTCGGCGCCGAGGATCATCCGGCCGGCGATGCCAGCGCCGCAGAGGCGCGTGAGCCGCTGCGTACCGCCCAGCCCAGGAATGAGGCCGAGACCAACCTCGGGCAATCCAATCTTGGCCTCGACGGCCGCCACGCGAAGATCACAGGAGAGGGCGAGCTCGAGGCCGCCGCCCAGCGCCGCGCCGCCGATCTCGGCGAGCACGACCTGCGGCAGCCTTTCCAGCCGTCGAAACACGGCCTGCAGCCGCGCGATGTAGCTCGACAGGCGCCGTGCTGGCGAACGCTGCGTCGTCCAGCCGTGGATCTGCGAGAGGTCCGCGCCGGCAGCGAAGACCTTCTGGTCGCTGCGCAGGTGCAGCACCCGCCAGTCATCGCGCTGGCCCAGCGCATCCAGCTCGCCATCAAGCGCGTCGCCCCACTCCTCGCTCAAGGCGTTGACCGGAGAACGGGACATCGTCACCCTCGCAATGCCCTCCTCGACCCGGGTCTCGAACATATCGCAGCTCCTTCAGTTCCTCAGACTGCGGCGCGCGTCGCCTCGCGCAGCGCCACCTTGTTGATCTTCCCGGTGCCCGTGCGGGGAAGCGCGTCCACCAGCGTCACGCGCTTGGGGCACTTGTAGCTGGCGATCAGCGTCTTGCAGTGGGCAATCAGCTCCGCCTCCGTCACGACGGCATCGACGCGGCAGACCACCACCACGCTCACCACCTCACCCCACTTCTCGTCGGGGATGCCGATGGCCGCGCAGTCCACGACGGAAGGATGCGCCAGCACCGCACTCTCGACTTCGCGGCTGTAGATGTTCTCGCCGCCCGAGATGATCATGTCCTTCTTGCGATCGACCAGGAACAGGTAGTCGTCCTCGTCGAGGTAGCCGACGTCGCCGGTGTGGCACCAGCCGTCGCGCAGCGCCTCGACGGTCGCGGCGGTGTTGTTCCAGTAGCCGTCGAAGCGCTGGTCGGTGAAGGTCAGGACCTCGCCGGGGACGCCCCTCGGGCATTCGCGCCCCGCTTCGTCCACCACCCGAATCCGGGTGCGCGGTCCCGGATGGCCGACGGATGCGATGCGCTTGACGTCACGCTCGTCGCCGTCCGGCCGCACCTCGTGGGCAAACATCATCGTCGCTCCGGTCTCGGTGGCGCCGTACTGCACGGAGAAGATCGGCCCCAGCCGCCGGATCGCACGCTGCAGCAGCGGCACCGGCACCGGTGCAGCCGCGGTCACGATGTTGGTCAGGCTGGAGAGGTCGGCATCGTCGACGCCCGGCGCATCCAGCAGCGCCTGCAGCATCGCCGCGACCACGAAGGTGAACGTGATGCGCTCGGTCTCGATGGCCTTCAGGACCGCCGCCGGCTCGAACGATCGCTGCAGCACGACGCAGCCCGCATACCAGTAGGCCTGCACTGCATAGCCGATGACCCCGACGTGAAACGCCGGCGTCGCCAGCAGCACGCGCGTGCGGGAAGAGAACTCGCTCGCGTACGAGCCGCCCTCCGCCGTCGCGACCCAGCGCCACTGGCTGCGCAAGGCGCCCTTGGGGCGGCCGGTCGTGCCGCTGGTGTAGACCATCGCGCCGAAGTCATCCGGCAGCGAGCGGAACGGCGGCCCTTCCGGCGTGCCGCTGTCGACGACTACCTCGAAGCCGCGCGCCCAGGCGGGCGGCGTACCGCCGATGCACACGAAGTGCTCGATGTCGGGCAGCTTCGCACGCAGCCGCTCCACCGCATCCGCGTACTGCGCCTCGAACACCAGGACCTTCGGTTTGACGTCACCCAGGATCCACTGGATTTCCGGCTCGGCGAGACGGAAGTTGAGCGTGGTCACGATGTAGCCCGCCCAGTCGCCGGCACCGAGCAGCTCCATGTACTCCATGCAGTTCATGGCCAGGATCGCGCACCGGTCCTGGCGGATCATGCCCAGCTTGTGCAGGCCATCGGCCAGGCGGCGCACGCGCCCCAGGAGCGAGCGGTAGGTATGGCGGCGAGACTCGAAGACCACCGCCTCCTTGTTCGGATAGAAGCGCTCGTTGCGCTCCAGCAATTCACCGATCGTTTGCATGTCTTGGCTTTGCCTCGCACCGACCGGTCAGACCGGTGTGTCCTGGCCGAAGGACGGCGAACGCTTCTGCAGGAAGGCGTCGATGCCCTCCTTGCCTTCGGGGCCGGCCATGCCGATGAACTCGAGCGCGAGCGACGCGTCGAAGATAGGCGCCGCCTGGCGCAGCCAGTGGTTCAAGGTCTGCTTGGTCCAGCGCAGCGCCGCGGGCGCGCTCTCGGCCAGGCGCGACGCGACCTCGACCGCCTTGGCCTCGACCTCCTCGTCGGCCAGTGCCATCGAGATCAGGTTCATGCGCTCGGCCTCCTCGCCCGTGAAGGTGTCCGCCGTCATCAAGTAGTACTTGGCCTTGGCCATGCCGCACAACAGGGGCCAGACGATGGTGGCGTGGTCACCCGAGGCGATGCCGATCTTCAGGTGGCCGTCGGAGAACTTGGCATCCTTCGACGCGATCGAGACATCGGCCAGGATCAGCAGCGCCAGTCCCGCGCCGACGGCCCATCCGCGCGCGGCGCCGACGATGGGCTTGCGGCAGTTGATCATGCCCATCACCAGGTTGCGCGCCTCCGTCATCGCCTGCATGCGCAAGGTGTAGTCGTCGCAGACCTTGCGCTCGTGGTTCAGGTCGCCTCCCGCCGAGAAGGTCTTGCCTTCGCCGGTGATGATCGCCACCGACACGCTGTCGTCAGCGTCCACGTCGGCCCAGATCTCCGAGGCTTCGCGATGCATCTGCGCATCCATCGCACCCATCTTCAGCGGCGATGCGAGGGTGATCCGCAGCACGCGCGGATGAGGGCGATCGAACTTCAAACGGGTGTATCGCGCGTAACGGTCGGACGCTTCTTTCATGTCTCCATCCTCGGATTCGACCTCAGGGAATCCCCTGCTGCCTTGAGTTGACTGGGGCGGTGCCCGGCGTTTATATTACCGAACATCGTTCAGAAATGGAAGCGCAATTCCCTTGCCCTTCATTCGAAGTCCGCGCGACGGAATCCGAGGAAAACATGGAAACAGTAGGTTTGGGGTTTTGCTTTGAGGACTTGCCGCTCGGGCGCAAGTTCAAGACGATCGGCCGCACCGTCACCGAGCCGGACATCGTCAACTTCATCAACACCATCGGCATGACGGAGGTGCTGTTCACGAATCTCGACTTCCTCAAGAACGAGGCGGGGTTCAAGGGCCGCCTCGCGCCGGGATCCCTCGTGTACTGTTTCGCCGAGGGCCTGCTCGCGCAGTCGACCATGCAAGGCACCGGCTTCGCATTCCTGGGCATGCAGCTCGACGTCAAGGGACCGACCTTCGCCGGCGACACCCTGCACGTCGAATGCGAGGTGATCGAGTCGCGCCGCTCCGAGTCGCGGCCCGGCCGCGGCCTCGTGCGCACCCGCAACCGGGTGATGAAGAACGGCGACACGCTGGTCCTCGAGTACACGCCGCTGCGCATGATCAAGTGCCGCACGGACCGCGACGCATGAGCGCCACGACACCGAATGCGGGCCCACTGACCGGTGTCCGGGTGGTGGACCTCACGATCAACGTCCTCGGCCCGGCCGCGACGATGATCCTCGGAGACATGGGCGCCGAGGTCGTCAAGGTCGAGACCCCGGACGGCGACCCCAATCGCCGAAACGGCCCGACCCGCAGTCCGGACATGGCGGCCATGTTCCTGAACATGAACCGCAACAAGCGCAGCGTGACGCTCAACCTCAAGCGCCCCGAAGCGCGCGAGGCGCTGATGCGGCTCGTGGACGAGGCCGACGTGTTCGTCCACAGCATGCGGCCCGCGGCTGCGCAGCGCCTGGGCATCTCGTACGAGGAGATCTCGCGCCGCAATCGGCGCATCGTCTACGGCTACGGCTGCGGCTACATGCCGGGCGGCCCGCGCGAGAACGACCCTGCGTTCGACGACGTGGTGCAGGGCGAGGCGGGCATCGCCGACCTGATGCTGCGCTCGCTGGGCCAGCCGCGCTACCTCCCGACCGTGCTGGTCGACAAGTTCTGCGGCTACCAGCTCGCCTCGGCGATCGGCATGGCCCTGTTCGCGCGCGAACGCACCGGCCTGGGCCAGCTCGTCCGGGTCCCGATGCTGGAGACAACCGTCGCCTTCACCCTGATGGAGCACCTGTGGGGCGCCGCGTTCGAGCCGCCGACCGGCGGCGGCATCGGCTACGTTCGACTGCTCACCGAACATCGCCGGCCCTATGAAACCAAGGACGGCTACATCTGCGTGCTCGCGGTCAACGACGAGCAGTGGCAGCGCCTGCTGCCGGCCATGGGCCGCCCCGAGTTGGTCCAGGACGAGCGCTTCCGCACCGTCGAGGGCCGCATCAGGAACATCGACACGGTCTACGGCCTCGTCTCTGAGATCATGAAGACCCGCACGACCGCCGAGTGGCACGGGATCCTGGACGCGATCGACATCCCGAACGGCGCGATGGCGCGTTTCGAGGAGATGCTCGCGGACCCGTATCTCAACGAGATCGGCTTCTTCCATCGCTACGAGCACCCCACGGAAGGGTCCCTGCTGACCACCTGCGTGCCGACCCAGTTCTCGCAGACGCCCGGCGGGGTGCACCGGCCGCCACCGCGCCTGGGCCAGCACAACGCCGAGGTGTTCGGCCGCCTGGGCTATGGCGCCGATGAGATCGCCAGTCTGACCGCGTGAACGAGGCCCTTCGATGAGCTACGAGCAAATCCTCTACGCGGTCAAAGACCGCATCTGCACCGTGACGCTGAATCGTCCACAGGTCCTCAATGCCTGGACGGACGTGATGGCCGAGGAGGTCTGGCAGGCGATGCACGCCGCCGAGCGGGACGAGGACGTGGGCGTGATCGTGCTGACCGGCGCCGGCCGCGCGTTCTGCGCCGGTGGCGACATCACCGCCTTCAAGAGCGACGACCCGCGCCACCTGCTCGACAAGCTGCCGCGCGCCTACGACTTCAGCCGCCGCCCCGACTACCAGAGCCGCGCGACCTACTTTCCCGCGATCGCCAAGCCGATCATCGCGATGATCAACGGCCCGGCCGCCGGGCTGGGACTGGTCCACGCGCTCTTCGCCGACATCCGCTTCGCCGCCGAGGACGCGACGATCACCACGGCCTTCTCGCGCCTCGGCCTGGCCTCCGAGTACGGCATGGCCTGGGCGCTGCGGAACGCCGTGGGCCACGCCAACGCGCTGGACCTGCTGCTGTCCGGCCGCAAGATCCGCGGCGCCGAAGCACAGCGCCTGGGCCTCGTCAACCAGAGCCATCCCCGCGAGCAGCTCGCCGACGCCACCTACGCCTATGCACGCGAGATGGCCGCGTCCTGCTCGCCGCGCTCGCTGCGCGTCATCAAGAAGCAGCTCTGGGAGCTGCCCTTCCAGAGCCTGCACGAGGCCGTGCAGACCGACAGCGCCGAGATGCTCGACTCCAACGTCTGCGAGGACTTCCAGGAAGGCAAGCGTGCCTTCGCAGAGAAGCGCCCCCCGCGCTTCACGGGTCGCTGAACGCAGCGCACATCCGCACATCCAACATGGACCTCACCGACTCCACCGAAGAACGATCGTTCCGCGCCGAAGTGCGCGAATTCGTCGCCACCCACCTGCCCGACGACATCCGCGCCAAGGTGCTCGGCTTCCTGCGCGTCGAGCGCGAGGACTATGTGCGCTGGCAGCGCATCCTCGAGGCCCGCGGCTGGGGCGCACCCGGCTGGCCCGTCGCCCACGGCGGCTGCGGCTGGAACGCGGTGCAACGCAACATCTTCGACGAAGAGTGCTTCTCGGCCGGAGCACCGCGGCAGATGCCGTTCGGCCTGTCGATGATCGCGCCCGTGCTGATGAAGTACGGCACGCCCGAGCAGCAGCAGCGCTACCTGCCGCGCATCAAGTCGATGGAGGACTGGTGGTGCCAGGGCTATTCCGAGCCCGGTGCCGGCTCAGACCTCGCCTCGCTCAAGACGCGTGCCGAGAAGGTCGGCAGCGGCGCGCAAGCGCACTACGTCGTCACCGGCCAGAAGATCTGGACCTCGTTCGCGCACTGGGCCAACTGGATGTTCGCGCTCGTGCGCACGTCGGCGGACGGCAAGCCGCAGCGCGGCATTTCGCTGCTGCTGATGCCGATGGACTCGCCCGGCATCAGCGTGCGGCCGATCAAGACGCTGGACGGCGGCCACGACGTCAACGAGGTGTTCCTCGACGCGGTGAAGGTCCCGGCCGCCAACCTGGTCGGCGAGGAAAACGACGGCTGGACCATCGCCAAGTACCTCCTCGGCCATGAGCGCACCAACATCGCGGGCCTGGGAATGTGCAAGCGGCTGCTGCGCCGCCTCAAGGAGGTCGCGCGCAGCCGCACACGCCACGGCCGGCCGCTGATCGAGGATCCGCGCTTCCGCGACCGCGTCGCCGCCATTGAGATCGAAGTCCAGGCGCACGAATGGGCGCTGGCGCGGCTCATCTCGCTCGAGCAGGCCGGACAGGGTCTCGGCGCCGAGCCGTCGATGCTCAAGATCCGCGGCTCCGAGATCCAGGGCCAGCTCGGCGAGCTGCTGATGGCCTGTGCCGGCCCCCAGGCCGTGCCCTACCTCGAGCCCGCGATGGACTTCGGCTACGACGGCCCGACCGCGGCCGGCGTCGAGCTCAATCCGCTCGCCGGCCTCTATCTCGACCTGCGCAAGGTCGCCATCTACGGCGGCACGAACGAAATCCAAAGGGGACTGATCGGCAAGTCGATCATCGGCGCATGAACTTCATCCTTACCGAAGAACAGCAGATGCTCGCCGATACAGTGGCGCGCTTCGTGCAAACCGAATACGACTTCGAGGCGCGACGCAGGCGCCTGGCCGCAGCCGCCGGTGCCGCCCCCGGTTACGACGAGGGCCTGCTCGGCCAGTTGGCGGAGCTTGGCCTGTTCGCGCTCAACGTGCCCGAGGCATGGGGCGGCATCGGGGCGGGCCCGGTCGAGACCATGATCGTCATGGAGGGCCTGGGCCGCGGCCTCGTGGTCGAGCCCTTTCTGGCCAGCGGCGTCATCGCGCCGCGCCTGATCGCAACCCATGGCAGCCCGGCGCAGAAGGACCGTTTCCTGCCCGGCATCGCCACCGGCGAACTGCGCTTCGCCGTCGCCGCGCTCGAGCCGCAGTCACGCTTCGACCTCGACGAGATCGCCACCACCGCGCGCCGCGCGGAGGGCCACTGGATCGTCGATGGCGCCAAGTCCGTCGTGATGAACGGCGACAGCGCGCACTGGTTCATCGTCACCGCGCAAAGCGAGGCCGGACCGCTGCTGCTGCTGATCGACGCGCAGGCGGACGGCGTCACGGCCGCCGGGTTCCCCACCCTGGACGGCCGCCGCGCCGCGGAGCTGCGCTTCGCCGGCGTGCGAGTTGCCGACGACTGCATGCTCGGTGCGCCCGGCCAGGGCCTTGCGCTGGCCGACTGGGCCATCGATCAGGGCCTGGCCGGCCTTGCTGCCGAAGCCGTCGGCGCCATGGGGAGGCTCACGGAGTTGACCTGCGAGTACATCGCCACGCGCAAGCAGTTCGGCCAGGCGATCGGCAGCTTCCAGGCCCTGCAGCACCGCGCCGCCGACATGCGCATCAACGTCGAGCAGGCGCGTGCCCTGGCCTTGATGGCCGCGGCCCGTGTCGACTCCGCCGATGCCGCGGATCGACGTCGCGCCGCGTCCGCGGCCAAGGCGATGGCCGGACGCGCAGGCCGCTACGTCGGCCAGCAGGCCACCCAGTTGCACGGCGGCATGGGCATGACCGACGAGATGGCCTGCGGCCACTATTTCAAACGACTGACCGCGATCGACATGACCTGGGGCGACTCGGAGCACCACGTCGAGCGCTATGGAGAACTGCTGTGAGCGAACGCCACCCCGAAGGTCAGATCGTCGTCGAACGGCGCGGCCCCATCCTGCTGATGGGCGTCGACCGCATCGAGAAGCGCAACGGCTTCACGCCGAAGATGTTCAGGGAGCTCGGCGAGGCCTACACGCTGCTGGAGAACTCGTCGGACCTGTTCGTCGGGCTGCTCCATGCCAAGGGCGAGCACTTCGCCGCCGGCATCGACCTGCCGCTGATGGCCGAATATCGCAAGTCCGGCACGCCCTATGTCCCGCTGAGCCTGGTCGACCCCGGCCAACTGCGCGAGCCCTATCGCAAGAAGCCCGTCATCGCCGCAATGCAGGGCATCTGCTTCACGATCGCGATCGAGCTGATGCTCGCTGCCGACGTTGTCTTCGCGGCCGACAACTGCCGCTTCTCGCAGCTCGAGGTCAAGCGGGGCATCATGCCCGGCTACGGCGGCAGCTTCCGGTTCATCGAGCGCGCCGGCTGGGGCAACGCCATGAAGTGGCTGCTGACCGGCGACGAGTTCGACAGCGCGGAGGCACTGCGCATCGGCCTCGTGCAGGAAGTCGTCCCGGCGGGCCAGCAGTTCGAGCGCGCCCTCGCCTACGCCCAGCGCGTGGCCGAGCAGGCGCCGCTGGCCGTGCAGGCCACGATCGAGAACGCACGGCTGGCGCTCGGCCAGGGCTGGATGCACGCCGCCACCCACGCCACCGCCAGAAACACCTACCTCTACGGCACCGAGGACGCGGCGGAAGGCCGCAAGTCCTTCGTCGAAAAGCGCAGCGCGAAATTCGTCGGCCGCTGAACTCCTCCAACCGGATCACATCATGTTCAAGAACGACCTGCTCGCAGGCAAAAAGATCCTCGTCACGGGCGGCGGCACCGGACTGGGCAAGAGCATCGGCCGCCGCTACCTGGAACTCGGCGCGCACCTCGTCATCTGCGGGCGCCGCAAGGAGGTGCTCGATGCGACCGCCAGCGAGTTCCGCGCCGCCGTGCCCGGTGCGCGCGTGGACACCGTGGCCTCCGACGTCCGGGATGCCGAGCAGGTCGAGGCCATGATGGCTACGATCTGGGAGTCCGGCCCACTCGACGTCCTCGTCAACAATGCCGCGGCCAACTTCATCGCCCGCACCGACAAGCTCTCGCCGCGCGCGGTCGACTCGGTGCTGGACATCGTCCTGCACGGCAGCTTCTACGGCACCATCGCCGCCGGCAAGCGCTGGATCGAGTCCGGCCGTCCGGGCAACGTGATCAGCACGGTCTCCGCCCCGGTGATCACCGGGCAATCCTTCACCGCGGCCTCGGCCGCGGCCAAGGCCGGCGTCCTCGCGATGACGCGCAGTCTGGCCGTCGAGTGGGGCCCCTACGGCATCCGCCTGAACTGCGTCGCCCCCGGCCTGTTCCCCACCGAGGGCGCGTGGGAGCGCTTGTTTCCCCCCGGCAGCCAGGTCGAGCCTCAGGAGCGCGGCGTGCCGCTGCGCCGCTTCGGCAAGCATCAGGAACTGAGCGACCTCTACGCCTACCTCGCGGCGGACGGCTCGGGCTATGTCACCGGCGACCTCATCGTCATCGATGGCGGCCGCTGGATGCAAGGCGCGGGTGGCCCGACCTTCCGCGCGATGCAGGACTGGACCGACGATCAGTGGCAAGCCATGCGCAAGCGCTGAGCGGCAGAGGCTGACATGGGAAACACCTCAGTCAGGACCGCCTTCACGCTCGACGGCAAGACCGCCATCGTCACGGGCGCCGGCGCGGGCGCCAACGTCGAACTGAAGGGGCCGGTCCTCGGACCGGGCCGCATCCCTCTGGGGAAGATGGGCGATCCCGAGGAGATCGAGATGGCCGTCCTGTTCTGCGCCAGCCCGGCCTCGCGCGTTGTTGCCGGGCAGTTGCTGACCGTCGACGGTGGATTCCAGGTCAGTTGATCGCGATGCCGTCATCTTCTCCACCCGAATGGTTCGAGTGGGCCCTGTCCCGGGCCTGCCAGTCGCACTTCGTCGAGACCTCCGGCGCGCGCATCCACTACGTCGGATGGAACGACCATGAAGTCGAGAAGCCCGCGCTGCTGTTCGCCCATGGCTTCCTCGGGCATGCGCGTTGGTGGGACTTCATCGCGCCGTTCCTCGCGGATCAGTTCCGCGTCTTCGCACTGGACTTCTCGGGCATGGGTCGCAGCGCCGCCCGGCCGGCCTATCCACAGGGCTGCTTCGAGGACGACCTCGCGGCCGTGATGGCCGCCATCCGGATCGACGCGCGACCGGTGACGCTGGTCGGCCACAGCTTCGGCGGAACGCGCTGCTTGCATGTCTGCCTGCGGCAGCCGGAGGCCGTCGCGCGGGCGGTCGTCCTCGACTCCTTCGTGAGGTTCGAAGCAGACCGTCTGCCGGAGATCACCTACCGCACGCCGCCGCGTCCGACCGCGACCCCGCAGGAAACGCTGGCCCGCTTCCGACTGCTGCCGCCGCAGGCGTGCCTGGCTTACACCCTGGATCACATCGCGCGTCATTCGGTCTGCGAGCGCGAGGGCGGCTGGACGTGGTGCTTCGACCCCGCGCTTCGCGAGATCGAATCGCCCGGTTTCGAGCCTCTTGCCCTGTCGCGGCTGAGCGTGCCCGTCGACTACGTTCACGCGCAAGCCAGCGCCGTCGTCAGCGCGGAACGCGCCCTGCGGATCGCCGAGGCCCTGCCCCGGTGCCGGGGGCCGGTCACGATGCCGCACACCGGCCACCACATGATGCTGGACCAGCCGCTCGCCTTGGTCAGCTTGCTGCGTGCGCTGCTCGCGCCGTCGCGTGGCCTGGCCACGACGTGAAGAGATGAACGCCCCCTCGCGCCCCGACACGGCGCTCGGGCCGCTGCTGGCCCGCGCGGCCGCTGCGCGCCCTTCCACGCGCCTGCACTTCCATACCGAGACCGGTGCCGAGAGCGCGACGACGCCCGAGCTGGTGCAAGCCGCTGCCCGGATCGCGCGTGGCCTGCGCGCCATCGGTCTGCGGCGCGGCGACGCGATCGCGCTGCAACTGCCCACCTCCCGCGAGACCGCGGTGCTCTATCTCGCGGCGATCGAGATCGGCGCGGTACTGGTGCCCATCGTGCACATCTACGGACCCGCCGAAGTCGGGTTCATCCTGCGCCAGTCTCGCGCTCGCTTCCTGTGCGTTCCGCAGCGTTGGCGCAACATCGACTTCCTGGCCCGGGTTGAGGCGCTCGGGCACCTGCCCGAGCTCGAGCGCGTCATCGTGCTGGGGGACCAGACCCCGCGCGGCGGCATCAGGTTCTCGGCGCTAGAGGCTGAGGCCGCGCGGGGCTCTGCGGACGCAGCCCCGACAGAGACGCCGCCTCATCCCGACGACGTCTGCCTGCTGCTCTACACCTCGGGGACGACCGCATCGCCGAAAGGTGTTCAGCACACCCACCGCACGGTCGGCGCCGAATGGCTGACTCCGTTCATGGACGGCGACGGCCCCTACCTGACGCCCTTCCCCGCGGACCACATCGCCGGCTTCAACTTCCTGCTCCGGCCCTTCGTCACCGGCACCGACATGGTGTTCATGGACCGATGGGATGCTGCGCAGGCCGCGGCCCTGATTGAGCGCTACCGGGTCCGGCTGTCGGGCGGCACGCCGTTCCATCTCCAGGGCCTGCTCGAGGCGGCGCGCCACGACGGCCGGGACCTGTCCTCGATTGCGGCCTACAGCCTGGGCGGCGTCGGCGTGACCCCCGAGCATGTCGAGTTGGCCGACCGCGCGGGCTTTGCCGGAAGCCGCAGCTACGGACTCACCGAGCATTCGACGGTCTCATGCGGCTGGCGCGACATGACGCTCGAACAGCGCAGGCTCACCGACGGTCGCCTGCAACCGGGCAGCGAGGTCCGCATCGTCGACGAGTCCGACAAGGACCTGCCGGTGGGTTCGGAAGGCGACATCCTGACGCGTGGCCCCGAGCTGTTCATCGGATACACCGACCCCGCGCTGAACGCGACGGCGTTCACGGCCGACGGCTGGTTCCGCACCGGCGACGTCGGCCGCCTCGACGGCCAGGGGTGCCTCACGCTGACCGACCGCCGCAAGGACATCGTGATACGCGGCGGCGAGAACATTTCATCGCAGGAAGTCGAGCGCATCCTCGCGCGCCATCCGGCCGTGCGCGAGGTCGCGGTCGTCGCTCGGCCCGACGAACGCTACGGCGAGAAGGTCTGCGCCTTCGTCGTCCTGGCCGAAGGCGCGGCATTGGATCTCGACGCGGTGCGACAGCACTTCACCGCGGCCGGCGTCGCGCCCCAGAAGACGCCGGAGCACCTGGTCGCCGTCGACGAGTTCCCGCGCACGGCGTCCGGCAAGGTGCGCAAGGCCGAGCTGCGCGAGCGCGCCCGCGCCACGACAGGAATTCAACCATCCAACACGAGGAGACCCGCATGAGCATCCCCCTGACACGCGAGCGCTTCGACGCGCCCGCCGGTTCCCGCCTGGAGGCCATCCACTGGTGGGCGGCGATCGGCGGCCTTCTGGTCCTGCTCCAGGCCTGGATCTACATCGCCTGGATCAGGTCCGACAAGTTCGTGCCGACCGACCCGGGCCCCGACCCGCTGCCGCGTGCCTCGGAGATCGGCCTGCCCATCTTCCAGGCCTTGAGCGTGCTCACGCTGGTCGCCGCTGTCGCCTATTTCGGCCGCACGCTGCTGCGCCGCGAGCCGCTGGCGCCGATCCAGGTGCTGATGCTGGGCTGGCTGTTCACCTTCTGGCAGGACCCGTGGCTGAACATGTTCCGGCCCACCTTCACCTACAACGCGCACCTGCTGAACTTCGGCTCCTGGTCCGAGTTCATCCCTGGCTGGGTGTCGCCGCACGGCTCGCGCATCCCCGAGCCGATCCTGATCAACTTCGCCGCCTATGTGTTCCAGCTGCCGCTCAGCTGCCTCTTCGGCTGGTGGGCGATGCGCAAGGCGAAGGCGCGCTTCCCGGCCTGGGGCGGCGTGCGCCTGTTCCTCGCGGGACTCGTCGCGATGGTGGCGCTGGACATGGCGCAAGAGATCCTCGCGACTCGCGTGGTGCACTACGACGCCTTCCCCGCCGCCGCGGGACCGAAGCTGTGGGACGGCGAGTTCTACCAGATCCCGCTCTACGAATTCCTGTTCTTCCCGCTGGTGCTGGCCGCCAGTTCCGCGCTGTTCTTCTTCCGCGACGACCGGGGCCGCATGGTGGTCGAGCGCGGCGTCGACCGCCTGCGCGTCGGCGATCGCACCCGTGACCTGCTGCGCGTGCTCGCGGTCACCGCCTTCGCCAACCTGATGAATGCCGGCTACGTCTTCACGATGGCCTTCCTGTCCCTGCATGCCGACCCGTGGCCGCAAATGCCCTCCTGGATGCGCGACAACGTCTGCGGCGCGGGCACGGTCTACGAATGCCCGGGTCCCGAGGTGCCGATCCCCACCCTGACCAGCCGACCGGTACCGCCCACCAGCGGTCGCAATTGATGACGGTGAGCTACCTGCCCGCCGGGGAGGAGGTCGCGCTGTTCACCGCCGCGCACCTCGCCGGCCTGCCGCTGCTGCTGAAGGGCCCCACCGGCGTCGGAAAGACGGCGCTGGTCGAGCACATGGCGCAGCGCCTCGGACGGCCCCTGGTCACCGTCGCCTGCCACGAAGACCTCACCGCGGCCGACCTCGTCGGCCGCTACCTGCTCGAAGGCGACCGCACCGTCTGGGTCGACGGGCCGCTCACGCGCGCCGTGCGCGAAGGTGCCCTCTGCTACCTCGACGAGGTGGTCGAAGCGCGGCCCGACACCGTCGTCGTGCTGCATCCGCTGATGGATCACCGGCGCGAGCTGCACCTCGAGAGGCTGGGCCTGACGCTGCAGCCCGCGCCGGGCTTCACGCTGGTGATGTCCTACAACCCCGGCTACCAGAGCTTGCTCAAGGACCTGAAGGCCTCGACGCGCCAGCGGCTGGTGGCCATCGACCTCGACTTTCCGTCGCGCGAGCACGAGCTGCGCGTGCTGGTGGAAGCACACGGGATTGAGGCGACGGTCGCACAGCCGCTGGTGCAACTGGCCCAGGCGCTGCGGCGCCAGCCGGTCGACGGCACAAGCGAGGCGGTGTCGACGCGCGCGCTGATCGCCGCGGCGCAACTGCATCGCGGCGGCGTGCCGCTGCGCCAGGCCCTGGACGCGACGCTGGCCTGCGCGCTGACCGACGACGCGAGCGTCGCCGCCGCCTTGCGCGAGTGCATCGCGACCTACGTGGATGCCTGACGCCGAGCCGGTACCGCTCGCCGGCAGCACCGCCGGGCCGGCGCGGCGCCTGCTGGCCCTGAGCTGGCTCGCCGGCAGCCTGCTCGGGCGGCCCGTCACCGTGTCCTGGGGGCCGCCCGGACAGGACTCGCGCGCCACGGCCAACGGCATCGAGATCGATCCGCAGCTGGATCCGCTGGAACAGCGCTGCGCGGCCGCCGCCCAGGCCCTGCTGCGCCGCCATGCGGGTGAGGCGAACGGCCACCGCCCGCCCACGCTCGCCCGCCCCGCCCTGCTTCGCCGCTATGCGGCGCTGCTGCTGGCCTGGGCACTGGACCACCATCGCCAAGGCATCCCGGGCCCGGTCTGGCGACACCTGCGCCCCCTGCTCGCACCCGCCGCCAGCACGCCCGCCGGTCCGAGCGCCGCCTGGGCCGCCGCACGCGCCGACAGCCCGGTCGCCGCGCTGCCGCGCTGCGTCGGGACGCTGGACGCCGCTGCGTTCAGCGAACCGCGGCTCACACCGGCCGACCCGGCCGCCGCCACCGAGCGGACCACCGCCGCGGACGACGCGCTCGACGACGCCGATCACGCGCTGCTGGAGCGGCTGCGCTCGCCGGTGCGCGGATTCGGACTCGCCGACGTCCTCTTGTCCCTGCTCGGCTTCGCCCGCGGCGCCGAGAACACCTCGACGCACGAGGCCGCGGCCGATGGCGCGAGCGTGCTCGCCGACGGCAGCGCACGGCGCAACACGGAGCGCGGTCTGCTGGCGGCCTTCGCGCGCCAGGCCGCCGAGGCGCTGCGTGGACCGCCCCGCCAGGGCCTGTGGTACCCGGAGTGGGACGAACGGCGGCAGGCCTACCGCCCCCGGCACGCCTGCGTGGCCGACATCGATCCCGTGGTCGACGACGGGAGGGTCCCGCCGCCCGTCCCGGCACCGCTGCCCGGATGGCTGCGCCGCCTGTGGCGGGTCGGCGTCGCACCGAAGCGCTCGCGCGCTCAGCCGGACGGCCACGACCTCGACCTGGACGCCTGCATCGACCACCGCGTGCGCCTGCGCGCGGGCGACCCCGGCGGCCACGCCCTGTTCGTCGGCACCCGACCCGCGCAGCGCGACCTGTCGGTGCTGGTCCTGGTGGACCTGTCACGCTCCACTGCCGACCTCGGGCCCGACGGCCAGACACAATTGCAGGTCCACCTGCGGGCCGCCGAACACCTGGTCAGCGCCTTCGAGCGCCTGGGCGACCGGGTCGCCCTGTCCGGCTTCCACTCCTGGGGGCCGACGCTGGTCCGGTTCGTCAGGATCAAGGGCTTCGACGAACGATGGGCCGACGCGCGAGCGCGCCTGGCGGTCATCGAGCCGTCCGGCATGACGCGCACCGGCGCCGCCGTCCGGCATGCCGGACGGCACCTGGCAGAACAGCGCGGCGCGCGGCGTCGGCTGCTGCTGCTGCTGACCGACGGACATCCGCACGACGACGGCTATGAAGGCGCGCAAGGCCTCGCGGACACGCGCCGGGCCCTGGCGGAAGTGGCCGCCGAAGGCACCGCCACGCTCGCCCTGCACGTCGGCGGCGCGCCGCACGACGCAGCGCTATCGACGGCCTATGGCGACGGCGCCTGGCTGCGCGTGGACCAGGAGCGCGACCTGCCCTCGAGGCTGCCCGCCCTGATGGCGCAGGCGCTCGCGCGCGCGAACTCGGCCCGGTCCCGGCGCCTGCTGCAGGCGGGCCACGCGGCGCGCCGGCACGCCGGACCGCACGCCCTGCCGCGCGCCGTCTGAAGGAGCGAGCGCCGACGCGCCGCGAGACAATGGAGACTCCAGCACACTGCCGCTCGCGGACACCAGCCATCGGCCAGGAGCAGAAGGTCGAGGGTGGGCCGCGAGGGTCGCCCGCGGCGGACGGGGGCCGCCGCGGGACGACGTCGGTGATGAGCTCGCCGTGTCGCGAGATGGCCCCCATCGCCTACAACTGGGCCCATCCCACCAGCGCAGCGTGCTGAAGAAGCATGATGGTTTTGCCATCCTGGATTTCGCCGCCGCTGATCATCTCCATGGCCCGCGCGAGCGGCAGTTCCAGGACCTGGATATCCTCACCTTCGCTCGAGTCTCCGCCACCGTCGCCCACGCGGTCGGCAGCATCGTATTCGGCCACGAAGAAGTGAAGTTTCTCGGTGACTGACCCTGGACTCATATAAGCCTCGAAGATCTTGCGCGGCGTTCGTACGGCAAAGCCGGTCTCTTCCTGCACCTCGCGGCGTATGGCTGTGTACGGATCCTCGTCGTCCAGCAAGCCGGCGCAGGCTTCCACCAGCACCCCATCGGCCTGGCCATTGGCGAATGCGGGAAAGCGGAACTGGCGGGTAAGCACCACCGTGCCGCGTGCGCGGTTGAACAGGAGCAGCACCGCGCCGTTCCCGCGGTCGTAGGTCTCACGCTGCAACAGCTGCCATCGACCGTCGTCG
>NZ_BADL01000043.1 GCF_000333615.1 Ideonella sp. B508-1
GGGCAGGCGGCCGGCGCTCACCCGCTTGGCCTCGGCCTGGGCCAGTGCGTCGAAGCTCGCCTGCAGGCCGGGCTGTTGGATCAGCGCCAGGCTCGACGGCCTGGTCGGCCTCCAGTGGCTGGGCCAGCAGGACCTGGACGCGGGCCTGCACGGCCTCGGGCACAGTGTCCGTGCCATGGGCCCGCGGCGTCTGGCCGGTGCGGGCCTGGGTCAGGGCGGTGACCTCGTCCATGCCACCGTTGTCGGAGAAGCTGGAGCAGCCGGCCAGCACGGCCAGGCTCAGCGCCGAGAGGGACAGGCGCAACCCGCGGCGGCGCCTGGACACCGGCGGGCGACAGGCCCTTCCGGTGGGTTCAATCGGAAACATCGAAAACCCTTCTGTTCGTCGGCTGCGCCCGGTGGGGCAGCCCTGGGACAGGCACCCTGGCGGGCGCCACAGAACGACACCCCGGGGCATCGGCCGGGGCTTGGGGGTCAGCTGCGCCTGGGGGGGCGTTCGTCGGGCGCGCCCTGGAAGGCGGGCGCGGGCGCCGTCAGCCGCGGATAGCGCACCGAGGCGATGGGCTGGGATCGCGGCACGCCTTCGACCCCGCGCGGCAGCACGGCCAGACAGCAGGCGCCCGCGCTGGCGTGGCAGAGCGGGTTCGCGGCGTGGTCGGCGCCCGCGCCGTCCGACATGGCGTGGGCGGCCATCCCATCCGCCCCATCCATCCCATCGACCTGCAGCGCATGCAGCGCGCAGGGGGCGTCCTGCGCAGGGGCCTGGGTCGACAGGGGCACCCAGGCCCAACTGGCCCGCAGCGGCAGCAGCAGGGCCAGCATCAGCACCAGAAGGATGCGCGCGGAAGAGGTCACGATGGGCGGACTGTAAACCTTGCCGCCGTGGCAAGGTCAAGCCCTGGCGCGGCCCTCAGGGCTTGGGGCGGACCAGCCGGACCCAGTGGGTCGCGCGCT
>NZ_BADL01000042.1 GCF_000333615.1 Ideonella sp. B508-1
GTATGGGCGCCTTTTTTCATGCCCGGCTGCCGCCGGCATGGGCCGCACTGTCTCCTCCATGTCTGACTGACTGTCCTGAAGGAACCCACCATGGCCTACCTCGCCCCCGCCGAATTCGTGACCAAGATGGTCGATGCCGGCGAATCCAAGCTGCTGATGTCCACCCGCGACACCCTGATCCGCGCCTACATGGCCGGCGCCATCCTGGCCCTGGCCGCGGCCTTCGCGGTCAGCGTCAGCGTCAACACCGGCAACCCGCTGATCGGCGCCCTGCTCTTCCCGGTGGGCTTCTGCATGCTCTACCTGATGGGCTTCGACCTGCTGACCGGTGTGTTCACGCTGGCCCCGCTGGCCGTGTTCGACCGCCGCCCGGGCGCCACCTGGGCCGGCGTGCTGCGCAACTGGGGCCTGGTCTTCGTCGGCAACTTCGCCGGTGCGCTGACGGTGGCCGTCTTCATGGCCATCATCTTCACCTTCGGCTTCACCGAGGCACCCAATGCCATCGGCCAGAAGATCGGCAGCATCGGCGAGGCTCGCACCGTGGGCTATGCGGCGCACGGCGCGGCCGGCATGCTGACGCTGTTCATCCGCGGCGTGATGTGCAACTGGATGGTCTCCACCGGCGTGGTGGCCGCCCTGATGTCCACCTCGGTCTCGGGCAAGGTCATCGCGATGTGGATGCCCATCCTGGTGTTCTTCTACATGGGCTTCGAGCACTCCATCGTCAACATGTTCCTGTTCCCCTCGGGCCTGATGCTGGGCGGCCACTTCACGCTGATGGACTACTTCCTCTGGAACGAGATCCCCACCGTGCTGGGCAACCTGGTGGGCGGCCTGAGCTTCGTGGGCGCCACGTTGTACGCCACCCACGTCAAGACGGCGCCCAAGCGCGTGCTGGCCTGAGGGGCCAGAATGGCCCCATGACCCAGGAACTGCGTGTCTCGATCGGCCAGCACTCGCTGGCCGGGCCCAAGCCGGTCAACCAGGACTTCCATGGCGCGGTGGTGCCCACCGGCCCCAAGCTGACCACCCAAGGCATCGTGCTGGCGCTGGCCGACGGCATCAGCAGCAGCCGCGTCAGCCAGGTGGCCAGCGCGGCCGCGGTGCGCAGCTTCCTGGAGGACTACTACGGCACCGCCGAAACCTGGACGGTGCGCCGCGCCGGCCAGTGCGTGCTGGAGGCCACCAACGCCTGGCTGCATGCCCAGACCCGCCGCAGCGACGCCCGCTTCGACCCGGACCGCGGCTATGTCTGCACCTTCAGCGCGCTGATCCTGAAGGGCCGCGAAGGCCACCTGCTGCATGTGGGCGACAGCCGCATCTACCGCTTGCATCCCCAGGCGCTGGAAGCCCTGACGCAGGATCACCGGGTGCGCCTGTCCTCGGCCGAGAGCCACCTGGCCCGGGCGCTGGGCGCGGACGCCGCGGTCGAGATCGACTACCGCTGCTGGCCGCTGGCCGAGGGCGAGGTCTACCTGCTGGCCACCGACGGCGCCTACGAACACCTCGGCGCCGCCGATGTGCACGCGGCCCTGGCCCGGCGCCCGGCCGACCTGGACGCGGCCGCCGCGGCCCTGGCCGCCACCGCCCTGGCGCGCTGCAGCCAGGACAACATCACGGTGCAGCTGGCGCGCGTGGACGCGCTGCCACCGGCCGAGGCCCAGGCCACGGCGGACGCACAGCGCCATCTGTCCTTTCCGCCGCCGCTGCAGGCGCGCATGCGCTTCGAGGGCTACACCCTGCTGCGCGAACTGCACACCAGCGCCCGCAGCCAGGTCTGGCTGGCCACCGACGATGCCAGCGGACAGCCGGTGGCCCTGAAGGTGCCCGCCCAGGATCTGCGGGCCGATGCCCAGGCCATCGACCGCTTCCTGCTGGAGGAATGGGTGGCCCGGCGCATCGACCACCCGCATGTGCTCAAGCCCGCCAGCGGCACCGGCCACGAGCGGCCGCGCCAGCACCTCTTCGTCGCCATGGAGCACATCGAAGGCCAGACGCTGGCGCAGTGGATGCGCGACCACCCCCGCCCCGACCTGGCCGAGGTGCGGCCCTGGGTGCAGCAGATCGCCGCGGGCCTGCAGGCCTTTCACCGCAAGGAGATGCTGCACCAGG
Source organism: Ideonella sp. B508-1 (assembly GCF_000333615.1). Lineage (GTDB taxonomy): Bacteria > Pseudomonadota > Gammaproteobacteria > Burkholderiales > Burkholderiaceae_C > Ideonella. The sequence goes on from NZ_BADL01000042.1 coordinate 2,113, forward strand.
ACCTGCGGCCCGAGAACCTGATGATCGACCGCACCGGCACGCTCAAGCTGATCGACTTCGGCTCGGTGCATGTGGCGGGCCTGGCCGAGGCCGGCCTGACCGACCGCGACCCGGCGCTGGCCGGCACCCTGCAGTACCTGGCGCCGGAGTACTTCGTCGGCCAGCCGCCCGGCGTGGCCGCGGAGCTCTTCTCGCTGGCGGTGCTCACCTACCAGATGCTCAGCGGCCAACTGCCCTACGGCCTGCAGGTGCCCCGCTTGCGCAGCCCGCGGGACCTGGCCGGCCTGCGCTACATCCCGCTGCGCCAGCACCGGCCCGACCTGCCCGCCTGGCTGGACACCGTGCTGGCCAAAGCCCTGCACCCGCAGCCCGCGCGCCGGCACGAAGCGCTGTCCGAGTTCACCCACGCGCTGGCCGCCCCGGACCCGCGCTGGGCCGAACCGGCCCGCGTGCCGCTGATCGAGCGCCACCCGGTGCGCTTCTGGCAGACCGTCAGCGCGGTGCTGGGCTTGGCGCTGCTGGGGGTTTCAGCCGCCTGGATCCTGCGCTGAACCCGGCCTGGCTCAGCCCATCCACACCAGCCCCAGGCCCACCAAGGCCGGCAGGGCCTGGATGACGAGGATCTTGCGGCTGGCGGTGGCGGCGCCGAACAGGCCGGCCACCAGCACGCAGCCCAGGAAGAAGAACTGCAGCGGGCGCGCCAGGGGCGCCGGGGCCAGCAGGCTCCACAGCAGGCCGGCGGCCAGGAAGCCGTTGTACAGGCCCTGGTTGGCCGCCATCACCTTGGTGAGGGCCGCGCGCTCGGGGCTCAGGCCGAAGGCCTTGCGGCCCAGGGGCTTGTCCCACAGGAACATCTCCAGCACCAGGATGTAGAGGTGCAGCACGGCCACGAAGGCCACCACCAGGGAACTCAGCAGGGTCGGCATGAAGGGGTTTCTTCTGGGAAAGTCGAGGGGGTGGAAGATGGCTGGGACGGTGCCGGCGGGCCTGCGTCAGCGCTTGAGGGTCCGGCCCAGGCGCTCGCGCACCTGCTGGCCGGTGGATTCGATGTCCTTGAGCACGCCCGGCAGGCGCTGGGCCACCTGGCCGGCCGTGCGGACCACCGCCTCTCCGCCCTGACTCACACCATGAGCCAAGCCCTGCACCAGGCCGGCGCCCGCCGTTTGCGCCCGCTGGCGGGCCAGGGCCCAGGCCTTCGCCAGCTCGCCCGGCGGCGCCTGGGCCAGCAGGGCCGCCACCTCGTCCAGGGCCGCGGCCTCGTCGGGGGTGATCGGGCCGGCCGCCTCCAGCATCTGGCGCAGGCTCTGCAGCACATCGGTCGCGATGGCGGCATGGTTGCAATCGGGGTTGGCGTGCAGGAAGGCGCTGCGCTCGCGGGCCATGCGGGCCAGGTCACCGGCCGAGGCCTCGCCGATGATGCGCACCAGGGCCTGGTTGACGAAGGCCTCATCCAGCCCCCATTCGCGCACCAGGTGCTGCTGCAGATGGTCCAGCTCGGCCCGCTCGATGCACCCGTCAACCGCCGCCATGCGGACGGCCAAGGGCGCGATCAGGTCGAAGATGGCCAGGCCCAGTTGGTCCAGCGGCGTGTTCAGGTAGCGTGGGATCTCGATGACCCGCTCACCCCGCCGGTTGCCCAGCAGGCGGTACAGGCCGTAGCAGGCGCCGCCGGAGGCCAGCGCCGCGAAGGCCACCCAGCCGACGGGCGTGGCCGCCGTGCCCAGGCCCACCGCGCCCAGCAGGCCGCCGGGCGCGAAGAAGGTAGAGGCCACCAGGCTGGACTTGGCCACCGCCGCACCGGTGCCGGCCGCGCCCAGCACATCCCAGATCTCCCGCGCCCGGTTGACGGCGCGCAGTGAGGCATCAGCCTGCTCGCCGATGGCCAGCTTGGCCTTGAAGCGCAACTCGTCGGCCACGACACGGCTGGCCTCGATGGCCGGCATGGCGGTGGCCGGGGATGGGGTGTCGGTCATGGTGGAGGGACACGGACGCGTGTCCACCGAGTGTATCGGCGGCCCCCCGCGCCCGTCCTCCGGGGCCGCCCGGGCTCAGACCGAGAACCAGCGCGCCACCGCCGCCGGGGCGCTGGGGAAGTAGGCGTGCAGGAAGCTGGCCTGCAGGCGGCCCTGGCGGTAGACCGCCTCGGGCTGGCCGTGGTGGCGCTGGGCCTGGGTGTGGGCCAGGGGCGGCAGCGGGCTCTCGAAACAGGCATGGTGGAAGGTGTGGCCGCGCACCGTGCCTTCGGGCAGCGCCGCCGCGTGCAGGCCCAGGTTGACCAGGCGGGGGCTCATGCGGGCCTCGCCGGGCAGCAGGCCCCAGCCGGCATGGCGGCTGCCCTGGGCATCGGTCAGCCCCTCGGCCAGGGCCAGCATGCCACCGCATTCGGCCACCAGGGGCCGGCCGGCGGCATAGTGGGCCTGCAGGCTGCGGCGCGTGCGCTGGGCCGCGGCCAGGGTGGCGGCGTGCAGCTCAGGGTAGCCGCCGGGCAGGTAGACGGCGGTGGCGCCTTCGGGCACCGGCTCGTCGGCCAGGGGCGAGAAGAAGCAGAGGCCCGCGCCCAGGCGCTGCAGCAGTTGCACATTGGCCGGGTAGAGGAAGGCGAAGGCCGCATCCTGTGCGATGGCCACGCACTGGCCGCGCAGCGGCGCGCGCGCGACCACGGCCTGCTCCTCGGCATCGGGCTCGGGCCGGCCCCAGTCCACCTCGGGCGGCAGCGGCAGGTCCAGCGCGGCCAGGGCGTCGGCCGCGCGGTCCAGCCGGGCTTCCAGGTCGGCCAGCTCGGCCGCCTGCACCAGGCCCAGGTGGCGCGAGGGCAGTTCAAAGCCCGCCTCGCGCGGCAGCGCCCCGTACCAGGCCAGCCCGGGCGGCAGGCTCTCGCGCAGCATCTCGGCGTGGCCGGGGCTGCCCACGCGGTTGGCCAGCACGCCGCTCACCGGCAGGCCGGGCCGGTACTGCTGCAGGCCCAGGGCCAGGGCGCCGAAGGTCTGGGCCATGGAGGCGGCCTCGATCACCGCCAGCACCGGCAGGCCGAAGGTCTGGGCCAGGTCGGCGCTGCTGGGCCGGCCGTCGAACAGGCCCATCACGCCCTCGACCAGCACGATGTCGTGGTCCTGCGCGGCCTCGGCCAGCAGGCGCCGGCAATGGGCCTCGCCGCCCATCCACAGGTCCAGCTGCCAACAGGGTTGGCCGCTGGCCCGGGCGTGAATCATCGGATCCAGAAAATCCGGCCCGGTCTTGAAGACCCGCACCCGCAGACCCTGGCGCGTCCAAAGCCGGGCCAGGGCCGCGGTGACGGTGGTCTTGCCCTGGCCGGAGGCGGGTGCGCTGACCATCAGCGCGCGGCAGCGCTCACCCACGGCCTCAGTCCTTGTTGGAGACGCCGGCCGACTCGAAGCTGGCCATCTCGTTGAGGAAGGCCACCGCCGCGCGCACCAGGCCGTAGGCCAGCACCGCGCCGGTGCCCTCGCCCAGACGCAGGTCCAGCATCATCAGCGGCTGGGCCTGCATGGCCTGCAGCATGGCCTGGTGGCCGCGCTCGGCCGACTGGTGGGCGAAGACGGCATAGCCCAGCACCTCAGGCGCCAGGCGCGAGGCCACCAGCATGGCGCTGCTGGTGATGAAGCCATCGACCAGCACCAGCATGCCCGCCTCGGCCGCGCCCAGCATGGCGCCGGCCATCATCGCGATCTCGAAGCCGCCGTACTCGGCCAGGGCCTGCAGCGGCTGCTCGCGCAGCACGCCGGTGCGCGCGGCCGCGCGGGCCAGCACCGCCTGCTTGCGCTGCAGGCCGGCCTCGTCCACGCCGGTGCCGCGGCCGGTGGCCACGTCCAGCGGCACGTCGGCCAGCTTGTGCAGCAGCAGCGAGGCGGCGCTGGTGTTGGCAATGCCCATCTCGCCGAAGGCCACCACATTGCAGCCCTGCTCGCGGGCCTCGCGCATCAGGGCGCGGCCCCGCTCCAGCGCGGCCACGGCCTGTTCGGTCGTCATGGCCGGCTGCAGCGCGCTGTTGGCGGTGCCCGGGGCGATCTTGGCGTGCACCAGGCCCGGCACCGGGCGGAAGTCGTGGTTGACGCCCGCATCCACCACCCGCACCGCCAGGCCCTGGTCGCGCGCCAGCACATTGACCGCCGCGCCGCCGCCCAGGAAGTTCATGACCATCTGCCAGGTCACGTCCTGCGGGTAGGCGCTCACGCCTTCCAGCGCGATGCCGTGGTCGCCCGCGAAGACGACCACCTGCGGCTGCGACAGGCACGGCGTGAGGCTCTGCTGCACGCGGCCGATCTGCAGGGCCAGGGCCTCCAGCCGGCCCAGGGCGCCCAGCGGCTTGGTCTTGGTGTCGATCTTGTGCTGCAGGGCGGCGTCCAGCGCGGTGGACACGGGGGGGATGCGGACGGCGAAGGTGGTCATGGCGGGGGGATGGGTGACGTGAAAGGGGGTGGCCGGGCTCAGAACTCGATGCCCGGCTGGGCGCGGATGCCCTGCTTGAAGGCATGCTTGACGACCTTGATCTCGCTGACGGTGTGGGCGGCCTCGACCAGCTCGGGCGGGGCACCGCGGCCGGTCACCACCACATGCTGGCCCGCGGGCCGCGCGGCCAGGTCGGCCAACACCGTGGCCACCGGCAGGTAATCGTGGGCCAGCACGATGTTGAGCTCGTCCAGCACCACCAGGTCGATGTCCGGGCGCTGCAGCAGGCCGCGGGCGATGGCCCAGCCGGCCGCCACGCGTTCGATGTCGCGGGCGCGGTTCTGCGTCTCCCAGGTGAAGCCTTCGCCGGTGACGTGGAACTCGACCTCGTCGGGGAAGCGGCGGAAGAAGCGCTCCTCGCCGGTGGGAATGGCGCCCTTGATGAACTGCACCACGCCCACGCGCCCGCCGTGGCCCAGGGTGCGCGCGACCATGCCGAAGGCCGAGCTGCTCTTGCCCTTGCCGGGGCCGCTGAGCACCAGCAGCAGGCCGGTGTCCTGGTCGGCGCGGGCGATGCGGGCATCGACCGCGGCCTTGTGGCGCTGCATCTTGGCCTTGTGGTGGGCTTCGCTGTCCTCGGGTGAGGCGGGGGTGTCGTCGTTCGGCATGGGATCTCTTTCAACAACGGTGGCGGCGCGGCGCTCAAGCCGGCAGCCACCAGCGGCGGCCGTCGATCTCGCGACAGCGCAGCGGGTGGCCGAAGGCGGCCGAGAGCGTGTCCTCGCGCATCACGGTGTCCACCGGGCCGGCCAGCGCCGGGCCGCCCTGCCCGTCCAGCAGCAGCGCATGGGTGGCCACGCGCTGGGCCAGGCTGAGGTCGTGCACCGAGACGAGCAGCGCGCGGCGGCCGGCGCGCACATCGTCGGCCAGCAGGTCCAGCATGCGCAGCTGCTGGGCCAGGTCCAGGTGGGCCAGGGGTTCGTCCAGCAGGGCCAGCGGCGGGTCCTGCGTCAGCAGGGTGGCCAGGGCCACGCGCTGGCGCTCGCCACCGGAGAGCGTGGTCACGTCACGGCCCTCGAAGCCGGCCAGGCCCACGCGGGCCAGCGCGGCGCGGGCCAGCGCCGTGTCGGCCTCGCCCTCCCAGTGCCAGCGCGACAGATGCGGGTGGCGGCCCTGCAGCACCACGTCCAGCACCGGGGCGGGAAAGGCGTCCACCACCTGCTGGGGCACGTAGCCGCGCCAGCAGGCCAGCTCGGCCAGGGGCCAGGCCGTCAGCGGGTGGCCGGCCACCGCCAGCCTGCCTTCGGCCGGGGGCCGGGCGCCGGCCAGGGTGCTGAGCAGCTGGGTCTTGCCCGCGCCGTTGCGGCCCAGCAGCACCCAGCACTGGCCGGGCTGCACCGCCAGGTCCAGGCCGCGCAGCAGCCAGCGCGCGTCGCGGCCGGGGCCGGGCACCTGCACGCCCAGGCCCTGCGCCTGCAGCAGCGGCGCCCCAGGAATGGCGGCCAGGCCGCGGCTCATCCGCGCCCCCGTCGCGTCAACAGGATGATGAAAGTGGGCGCGCCCACCAAGGCGGTGATGACGCCCACCGGCAGCTGCAGCGGGTCCACCAGGGTGCGGGCCAGCGTGTCGGCGGCCAGCAGAAAGGCCGCGCCGCTCAGGGCGCTGGCGGGCAACAGCAGGCGCTGGTCATTGCCCAGGATCAGGCGCAGCGCATGCGGCACCACCAGGCCGACGAAGCCGACCGAGCCGGCCACCGTCACCGCGGTGGCGGCCGCGGCCGAGGCGCACAGGTAGATCAGGGCCCGCACCCGCCGCACCGGCACGCCCAGCATCTGGGCAGGGCCGGGGCCGCGCAGCAGCAAATTCAGGTCGCGGCCGAAGGGCATCAGCAGCGCCAGCAGGGCCAGCGGCAGCAGCAGCACCGGCGCGGGCACATCGGTGCCGGAGAGGTCGCCCATCATCCAGAACAGCATGCCGCGCAGCTGCTCGCTGGGCGCCAGGCTCAGCACCAGGCTGACACCGGCCATGGCCATGGACGACAGCATCACGCCGGTCAGCAAGAGGCGCGGCGTGCTGTCCTGGCTGCTGGCGGCCTCCAGCCGGCCCAGGTCGTGCCGGCCCAGCAGGAAGACGATGGCGACGGCCGCCAGCGCGCCCACGAAGGCCCCGGCCTGCACCGCCAGGAAGCTGCAGCCCAGCGCCAGCATCAGCAGGGCCCCCAGCGCGGCCGAGCCCGACAGGCCCAGCACATAGGGGTCGGCCAGCGGGTTGCGCAGCAGCACCTGCATCAGCGCGCCCGAGAGCGCCAGCAGCGCACCGGTGCTGAGCGCGGCCAGGGCGCGCGGCAGGCGCAGCCGGTGCAGGATTTCCGAGGCCATGCTGCCGTCGGGTTGCACCAGCAGACGGGGCAGGTCGGTCCAGGCCAGGGCGTCGCTGCCGCTGGCCAGCGCCCAGGCCAGCCCCCCCAGGGCCAGGGCCAGCAGCAGGCCCAGCACCCGCAGGGTGCGGGCCGCCGTCAAGGGGGGACGGGAAGCGTTCATGGGCAGCTCAGCGGGTGTCGGCCTGGGCCACCCAGCGCACCGGGGCGTCCAGGCGGAACTGCAGGGCCACGCGCACGGTGCTGGCCACGGCCTGGCCATCCTGGCGGGCCGGCTCGAAGCGCCACAGCCGCACCGCGTCGCGCGCAGCGATGTCCAGCAGCATGACGCCCGAGCGCGCGTCCCAGCGCACCGCGCTCACGCGGCCCTGGGCATCCACCTCCACCGCCAGCCGCACCAGGCCCTCCAGTCCGTCCTCGCGGGCGGCTTCCGGGTAGGGCGGCAAGGCATTGCCGGGCAAGGCGCGAGCGCCGTGGTTGCCACCACCCGCCGCCGCCAGCGGGGTGGCGGCGCTGGCGGCCTGGGCCACGGCCTGACCCAGCGCGCCCTCGGCGCGGCTGGCGGGCGCGGGGCCCGAGGGTGCAGTGGCCACCTGCAGGGATGCCTGGGCCGCCTGCGCAACGGCCGGGCGCTGTGCGGCCAACATCGGCACCACGGCCGGTGCCGGCGCGGCGGGCGCGGACAGCGCACCCTGCGGGTGGCCGCGGTCTTCGGCCGGTGGCCGGCCCCGTCCCGGGCGCGCGGCGGGCACAGCCGGCGTGGGCGCCGACAGTGGCAGGGTGAGCATCACCAGCTGTCCCGAAGGTGCCGCGGCTTGCGAAGCCGGTCGGCCGCCCGCCCCGGGGCCCCAGACGGCCGCGGCCAGCACGCCATGCACCAGGGCCACCGCTGCCAGCGCAAGCCCACGCCGGCGGCCCGTCCCGAAGGCCGGATGGGTCGACGGGCGGGTCGCAGACGGTGGCACGGTCGCGAGGGACATGGTGCGCAGGCAGCGGGCGGGCCGGGAGGATGCGCTCAGCCGATCAGAGGGCCGGCGTCCAGCGCAGGGTGACCTGGCCTTCGCGGCCCGGCGTGTTGTAGCCCTGGGCCGTGGTGTAGTGCTTGTCGGTCAGGTTGTTCACCCGCGCTTCCAGGCGCCACTCGGGCGTGAAGGCCCAGCTGCCGAAGACGGCCACCAGGCCGTAGGCGCCCATGGCGCTGGCGGCGGACTGGTCGGCGGAATCGAAGCGACGGCCCACCCAGCTGAAGTCGGTGCCGATCTGCGCGGGGCCGGCACTGTGGGTCAGGTGCAGGCCACCGAACACCCGCGCACGGCGGCGCAACAGCTGGTCGGTCTCGTCGTTCTTCGGGTCCTGCCAAGTCAGGTTGGCCTTGAAGCGGGTGTCGCGGTCGATCAGCGTGCCGCCGGCCTTCAGGCTCAGGCCGGTGATGCGGGCCTTGTCGACGTTGGCCGGCAGGTAGTCGGGCGGCGCATAGTCGATCAGGTCGCGGATGTGGTTGTCGAACACCGTGGCGCCCAGTTCCAGGCCGGCCAGCTTGCCATCCAGGCCCAGCTCGTAGCTGTCGGACTTCTCCGGCTTCAGGTCGGGATTGCCGAAGCCGGGGTAGTACAGGGTGTTGAAGGTCGGCGCGTGGAAGGCGCTGCCCCAGGCGGCACGCAAGCGCCAGTCCTGTGCCAGCTGCCAGCCCCAGCCCAGCTGGGCCGTGGTGTGGTGGCCGAACTGGCTGTTGCGGTCCTCTCGCACATCAGCCTGCAGGGCGTGCTCGCCGATCTGCCCCTTCCAGCCCACCAGAGCGCTGCGCACGGTGCGCCCGTCCACCGTGTAGTCGGTGGTGCTGTCCACATTCTGCTTGAGCCATTCCAGGCCCACGGTGGCCGTGCCGCCGAAGGCCGGCAGGCGGTTGAGCCAGCTGGCCTGGTCTTCGCGGGTGTTGAAGGTGCCGGGGAAGTTGCTGTAGCTGGTGGACTGGTCCTGCGAGCGCGCGACGCTCAGCTCGCTGCGCCAGCTCTGGGTGAGCTGGCCGTTCCAGTGGGCGCCCAGGGTCTGGGTGACGGACTGGCTGTAGCTGTCGATGTTGGGACCATCGTCGAAGCGGCCCTTGCTGGCACTGCGCAGCCACTGCACGCCCACCTCGTGGTCGGCGTTGATCTGCTGGGTCAGCCGCAGTTGCCCGCTGCGTTGCAGCAGGCCATCACGGTCGGGGTTGTAGTTGTAGGTGTTGTCGGGCGTGGTGGCATTGATGCCATCGGTGCTCAGGTAGTTCAGGCCCAGGGACAGCTGGGTGCCTTCGCCCATGGCGGCGGCATAGCTGGCCGTGGTCTGGCGCAGATCATGGCTACCCGCCGTGAGCGCCACCGCCGCGCCCGGCGAACGCTTGGCGCTCTTGGTGAAGATCTGGATCACGCCGCCGATGGCGTCCGACCCGTACAGGCTGCTGGACGGGCCGGGCAGCACCTCGATGCGATCGATCAGGGCCAGCGGAATGGCCTCGAAGGCGGCCGTGCCGGTGGTGGCCGAGCCGATGCGCACGCCATCGACCAGCACCACGGTGTGGTCGCTGTTGGCGCCACGGATGAACACGCTGCTGCTGCTGCCCAGACCACCGTTCTGGGTGATCTCCACCCCGCCCAGGGTGCGCAGCAGGTCGGTGACGGACCCGGCGCCGGACTGCCGGATGTCCTCGGCGGTGATGACGGTGACCGGCCGCACCGCCTGCGCGGCCGATTCAGGCATGCGGCTGGCGGTGACGACGTAGTCGGTGGTGTCGGAGCCGGGAAGGTTCGTGCCCGACGTCTGGGCGTGGACGAACACGGGCGCGGACAGCGCCACGGCAAGCGCGACAGGCGTGCGCAGGAACATGAGAGGACTCGCTCGAACAGAGCCGGCAGCTGCGGCGGCGGGCCTGCTCAGCAGGCGGCACACCGGACACGACAGCCATCACGGCCACGCGACGACCGGCTTCCCCGCAGGTCGTCACCCCATGGCGGAGGTGCCCAAGCACCCCACCCCCCGTTGGCCGGTATCCGGGCTGGCGGAACGACCCGTGCAGTCTTCCCGAGGGGATCACCCTCAGTGACCAGGTGCACGAGCGGCGGTGCGGGAAGCCTGTTCCCGGACACCACGTCCGCTTACCGTTGCGGGGGCAGCGCAGGTTGGGCGCATCTCGTGGAGACTGGCCTTCCTGCTTCCCGTTTACCCCAGGCCACCAGAAGAATGGCCCAGGCACCAACAGCGCCGGAGTTTAGCACCGGCCCCTGGCAGGACCGCCCCTGGGCGGTCAGGTGCCGTTGTAGCGCCCGGGGCGGTGGTTGATGGCGATGAACAGGCCCATCACCACGGCGCCCAGCACCGAATAGCCCAGCTTGGGCGGTGGCAGCACGGCGGCCGCAGTGGCCAGCACGGCCAGGTCCATGCCGATCTGGATCTTGCCGGCCCGCCAGTGGCGCGACTGCTGCAGGTACAGCGAGATGACCGTGGCCCCGCCCAGACTGGCGCGGTGGCGGGCCAGGAACAGCACCCCCGAGCCCAGCAGCAGCCCGCCCAGGATGGCGGCATATGCTGGATGCAGCCGGTCGATGGCGAAGAGCGCGGGCGAGAACTCGGTCATCAGCGACAGCAGCGTGATGGCGCCGAAGGTCTTGAGCGTGAACTCGCGCCCCATGTGCTTCCAGGAGAAGCCGTAGAACGGCAGGTTGATGGCGAAGAACAGCTTGCCGAAGCTGATGCCGGTGAGGTGGCTGAGCACGAAGGCCGCGCCGGCCGTGCCGCCGGTGATCATGCCCACCTGGTTGAACAGGATGAGCGCCAGCGAGATGAACAGGGTGCCGGTGAAGATGGCCTGGGCATCTTCGAAGGGCGTGTGGGGGGACGGCGCGGCGAGATCGGACATGCGAGGGCTGAGGCAGGAAGCGTGCCCGCTGCCAGAGGTCGGGGGCGCGGCACAATCCCGGCATGATCGCCGATTCCGCGGAGAAATCAGTAGAAACCCTAGCCGTCATCGACTTCGAGACCACCGGCATGGGACCTCAGCAGGGCGCCCGCGCCACCGAGATCGCGGCCGTGCTGCTGCGCGGCGGCCAGGTGGTGGGCCACTACCAGAGCCTGATGCGCTCGGATGTGCGGGTGCCGCCCTTCATCGAGCGCCTGACCGGCATCAGCAACGCGATGCTGGCCCAGGCACCGCCCGCGGAAGCCGTGATGCGCGAGGTGCTGGACTTCGTCGGCGATTGCCCCCTGGTGGCCCACAACGCCGCCTTCGACCGCGGCTTCTGGCTGGCCGAGGCCGAGCGGGCCGGCCGGCCGCTGGGCGAGGGCCCCGGGTTCGCCTGCACCCTGCTGCTGAGCCGGCGTCTGTTCGACCAGGCGCCCTCGCACCGGCTGAGCGAGCTGAGCGGCTGGCTGGGCCTGGCGCGCGACGGCCGGGCCCACCGCGCCCTGTCCGACGCCACCCTCACCGCCCACCTGCTGGCCCGCCTGCAGGACGAGGTGGCCCAGCGCTTCGCGGACCGGCTCGCCGGCGAGCCCGTCGGGCACGCCACCCTGTGCCGCCTGCAGCGCGCGCCCCGCCACCGGCTGGACCAGGCCCTGGGCGTGCGGACGGCCTCCGCGCTCGGCGCCCTGTCACCGCGGGCGGGATAATCCCGGCGACATCCCCTGCCATGTTGCGCTGGCGTTTCTGCCGGGAACCCGCAGGGCGGATCCGAGTCTTTGGGAGCATGACCATGAATCTGCCACGCGCCAGGTGGCGCCACGCCAGCCTGTGGGCCAGCCTGCTGCTGGCGCTGGTGGCCGCCGGCTGCAGCACCGAGACCCGCAAGGCGGCCTCGGTCTACCAGAACGAACACTTCAAGGCGGACGAAACCTACTCTCGGCTGTTCGACGCGGACGCGGCCTCCACCTGCGAGGCCGCCCGCCTGGCCCTGCTGAGCCAGGGCTATGTGATCAACACCAGCAGCAAGGATGTGGTGACGGGCAACAAGCGCTTTCAGCCCGACGGCGAGATGCATGTGGAGATCAACTTCACCGTCACCTGCACCGCCGACCCGCGGGAGCCGAAGCTCTCCACCGCCTTCGTCAACGCGGTGCAGGAACGCTACGCCCTGAAGAAGGCCTCCACCTCGGCCAGCGTGGGCCTGCCTCTGGGCTCGCTGTCCATTCCCCTGTCGTCCTCCGACGACTCGCTGGTGCGCGTGGGCAGCGAGACCATCCCCGCCGGCAGCTTCTACGACCGCTTCTTCGCCCTGGTGCAGCGCTACGTGCGCGAACAGACCTGCGGCGACGGCGGCAGCGACGCCTCGCGCTGCGACAGCACCTCCCCCCAGTGAAACCGCCCCCCTTCCGCATCTGCGGAGGGGGCAAACGTGCTGACCCGGACTACCTTGACGGCCAACTTTGTTGCCGTTGCCGGAGTCCACCATGTCAGACAAACCCACCTCATTCACCCGCCGCCGCAGCATGGGCGCCGCCTTCGTGGCCCTGCTGGCCCCCACCGAACTGCTGGTGGGCTGCAATGGCGACAGCAGCGATCCCGCGCCGGCCGACACCGTGCTGCGCAACGGCTATGTCTACACCGTGGACGAGCACGACACCGTGCAGCAGGCCGTGGCCGTGCGCGACGGCCTGATCGTCCACGTGGGCAGCAGCAGCAGCGCGGCCGCCTACATCGGCCCCAACACCCAGGTCATCGACCTGGCCGGGCGCATGCTGATGCCCGGCTTTGTCGATGCCCACATGCACCCCCTGGCCGGTGGCCGCGCCCTGCTCCAGGCCAACCTGAACTACGCCCCGCTGACCCGCGCCCAGATGCAGACCCTCATCCAGGGCTTTCTGGACGCCACGGCCGACCAGGAGCCCAACACCTGGCTGGAGGTGGTCAACTGGGATCGCCAGAGCACCCAATCGCTGGACACCGACCCGACCAAGGAGACGCTGGATGCGCTGCACACCAGCCGCCCCATCCTCGTGCGCTCGTCCGATTTCCACACGGTGTTGACCAACAGCCGCGGCCTGGCCCTGGCCGGCGTCACCCGGGACACGCCCGACCCCACGGGCGGCAGCTTTGACCGCGACGCCGACGGCAACCCCACCGGCATCTGCGAGGACGCCGCCGGCTGGGCCGTGTCGGCCGTCATTCCGCCCGACACCGAAGCCGATCAGCTCAACCAGGCCCGCGCCGCGCTGGCCCAGATGCGCAAGTCGGGGATCACCACCTTTATGGACGCCTCGGCCGGTGACGCCCAGGGGGTGGCCTTCACCGCGCTGCAGAAGTCCGGTGAGCTGACCGCCCGCGCCTTCTTCGCCATCCAGATCGCGGCCGAAGACGCCGCCACCGACCCCGCCGCGGCCGTGGCCACCGCCACGACGCTGGCCAAGACCTATGACCAGGGCGAACCGCAGGTCACCCCCGGCATCCGCTTCCGCCACCTCAAGATGTTCGGCGACGGTGTCGTCAACGCCCCTGCCGACACCGGCGGCCTGCTCACGCCCTACTTCACCAACGCGGGCACGGACGCTGCCCCCAACTGGGTGCCGGGCACCAACACCGGGGCCGACTACTTCCCGCCCTCGGTGCTCAACCCGCTGATGGCCGCCATCGCCAGCAGTGGTTTCGACCCCCACGTGCATGCCACCGGCGAGCGCACCGTGCGCCAGGTGCTGGACGCCGTGGCCTACGCCCGCACGCAGGTGTCCAGCACCAGCTTCCGCCCGGTCATCGCCCACAACGAAACGGTGGCCGTGGCCGACTATCCCCGCTACGCCCAGCTGAACGTGATGGCCAGCTTTGCCTTCCAGTGGGCCCAGCAGGCGGGCTATTCGGTGGGAGACACCCAGTACCACCTGGGTGAGGGACCGCTTCCAGCGCATGGAGCCCTTCGGCAGCGTGCGCAACGCCGGGGCCCGGGTGGGCTTCGGCAGCGACTGGCCGATCGACCCCATGGACGAGTTCCTGGCCCTCAAGTGCGCCGTCACCCGTTCCGGCGACCCGCAAAACCCCAACAGCGCCGCCTACACCAACCCGGACTACACGGGCCCCATCAACAGCGACCCGGCCCTGAGCCGCGCCGACACGCTGCGCGCCATCACCATGAACTCGGCCTGGCAGCTGCGCATGGAGCAGAACATCGGCTCGATCGAAGTGGGCAAATACGCCGACCTCATCGTCCTGGAGAACAACTTCATGCAGGCCAGTGACGAGGCCCTGGGGCGCAACTCGGTGCTGCTGACCATGGTGGGCGGCAACGTGGTGATGGGCACGGGAGACTATGCCACCCTCGGCACCGCCCTCAACGCAAAGGTCAGTACCGCCCAGGCCAGCCGCGCCCGGCAGATCGAGCAGGCCCTCAACTGGGGCGCCTACAACCCCTACGCCTGCCAGTGCGGCATGCGCCACAACATCCTGCCGCGCCAGGCCTGATCGACCACCCACAGGCCCACTAACTGGCCGCGCCCCCATCGAGCGCGGCCAGCCGGTGGATCAGTGCGACCCGGTTGTCCACGCCCAGGCGCTGGTAGGCATCGCGCAGGTAGGTGCGCACGGTGGCCGGGCTCAGGCCCAGCTCCAGCGCGATGGCCTTGTGCGACTGGCCCTGGGCAAAACGCCAGGCCACCGCCAGCTCGCGCGGCGGCAGCGGGCCCGCGGTGGCCGGCCCGAGCGACAGCGCCAGCAGCTCGCCCTGACGCTGCACCCGCAGCGCCTCGCGCGCGCCCATGGGCAGCAGGCGGGGCGTTGACCCATGGGCCAACCACTCGCCCGGCAGCACCTCGCCCTGCCAGTCCTGCAGGTGCCGGGCCAGGCTCTGGGCCACCGAGCGGCCCAGGTAGATCAGCCGGCCCTGGGCGTCGCACAGGGCGCGCTGGTCGCCCTCCCCGGCCTGGGACAGGCCCAGCGACTCCCAGACCCGCTGCTGCCACAGCTGCATCAGATGCTGGCAAAACTCGCCGAAGACCATGGCCTCCAGCTCGCTGAAGGCCCGCTCGCGCTCGCCCCGGTAGACCGAGACGAAGAAGCGGAAGCCGCTGGCCGGCAAGTCCATCGAGATGGCCATGGCGTGGAAGATGTCGTGCCGCCGCGAAAAGGACTCCAGCGCGTCGCCAGCCGAGCGGTGGCCGCTGGAACGGCAAACCTGGCCCAGGTGCCGCAGCGACTGCCGGGCGAAGCGATCGGCCTGGCCGACCTCGTTCCATTCCGCCCCGAAGGACAGGGCCAGGTGCAGGCTGCCATGCAGCCAGTTGGTGGGCGGCGCCTCGTCGGCCCCCGAGGAGCATTGGCCCCACCAGGCACGGGAAAACGGCACCAGTTCACCCAGCGGCGCCAGGGCCTGGGCCAGCCAATCCGCCGACATGGGCGCGCGCGCCTGGCGCTGCAAGGCCATCACCTGCCGGCTGAAGGCCTGCACCCACTGCCCGGCCAACACGCCCGGCCGCGCCCCGCCGCCTGCTGCGGCACTGCCAATCACCACCACCGTCTGCACCCCCGCCCCCTCCCCAGGGAGCTCCTTTGCAGGGAGCAAGGCTAGCAAGTTGCGGGCCGCGGGGCAGCCCCACAAACCCGCGGGAGGTTCCTTTTGGGGCGTCCCGCGGGTGCGGTGTCTCAGGCCTGGGGCGCCAGGCCCTCGATCGGTCGACGCAGCAGCGACAGCGCCACGGCCAGCGAGAGTGCCACCATCAAGGCACCGGCCAGGTAGACCGTCCCCACGCCGGCCGTTCCCGCGATCAGGCCGGCCGCCGGACCGGTGAGGCCCAGCGACAGATCGAGGAACGCGACATAGGCCCCCATTGCCACACCACGGGCCTGCGGTGGAGCGCGCCGGACGGCCTCCACGCCGAAGGCAGGAAAAGCCAACGAGTAACCGAAGCCGGTCAGCGCGGCCCCCGCAGCCGCCACTGCCGCGCTGTCCGCAGCCCAGATCAGCAGCTGTCCCAAGACCTCCACCACCACACAGGCCAGCGCCACCCGGGCGCCGCCCAGCCGGTCCGGCAGATGAGCGAAGAAGAGCCGCGCACCGATGAAGGCCAGCCCGAACGCCGTGAACACGACCGCGGCCGACCCCCAACCGCGTGCGTTGAACAGCAGCGCCCCGAAAGTGGTGATGACCCCGAAGCCCACGCTGGACAAGGCCAGGCCCAGGCCCGGCACCCACACGGCGCCCAGCACCTTGTAGAACGGCGTGCGCCGTTGAGCGGCGGGATGCGTGGCCCGCAGACCGACCACGATGGCCAGCGCCACCAACGGGATCAGGACGGTCGCCACGGCGACGCCGGTGAAGCCCCAGCGCGCATCGACCGCCACGCCGGCCGGCGCGCCGGCCGCGTAGGCACCGTACATGGCAATGCCGACCCAGGCCATCACCTTGCCGGCATGCTGCGGACCGACCAGGCCCACGCCCCAGCCCAGCGCGCCGGTGACGACCAGGCTTTCCGCGCAGCCCAGCAATAGCCGGGCCAGCAACAGGGCCCCGATGGCGGCCGGGCCCAGGCCGAAGGCCAGGGAGACCCCATAGGCCAGACCGGAGGCCGTGGCCAGCAGCAGACCGGAGACCACCGCGCGCTTGGCCCCGCGGGTGTCGACGAGCGCCCCGGCCCAGGCACGCGACAGAAGCGCCGCGCCGAACTGACTGCCGATCAGCGCACCCACACCGAGCGCACCCATGCCCAGGTGCTGGCTCAGGTGCAGGGGCAGTACCGACAGCGGCAGGCCGATGGTGAGAAAGCCGATGAACACGGCCAGCGTCAGGGGCAGCAGCCGCAGGAAGACATTGACCGGCGGCGCGGCGGCGGGCGCACCCGCCGAATGAGGTGAATGAGGCGAACGAAACGAAGACATGTGATCTTTCCTTTCAATGCGAGTAAAAACTCGCTTCACATGTCGAAGAGAATATGAGCCATGGCTCGCATTGAAAACTCGCATTCCGCGGCGTCCCCTCGTCCGCTGCCGCAGCCCCGCAAGACGCCGCGTCAAGCCCGTTCCCTGGCCATGGTCGAGGCCATCCTGGAGGCCACGGCTCGCGTTCTGGCCGAGCGTGGCTACGCCGGCACCAACACCAACGTGGTGGCGGAACGTGCGGGCGTGAGCGTCGGCTCGGTCTACCAGTACTTTCCCAACAAGGACTCGCTGGTCACGGCGCTGCACGAGCGCCACGGTGCGCAGATGTATGCCGCCATCGCCGCGGTATTGGCCGCCGAGCGGCCCGATGGGCTGCAAGGCCACGTGCGCGCGATGGTGCGGGCGCTGCTGGCGGCGCACCGGGTGGCGCCGGAACTCCACCGCGTGCTGGAAAGGGAGTTCCCGTTTTTCGATGCACCGCGCGATCAGAGCGTGGCCGACGGAGGAATTTTTCAGCAGGTACGGCAGTTGTTGGAGCAATACCGCCGCGAGATCGCGCCGCGCGATCTGGACCTGGCCACCTGGATGCTGCTGCAGACCCTGGAATCGCTGGTCCACGCAACGGTGATCGACCCGCCCTCCATGTTCAAACCGGAGGCGGTCGAAGCGGCCATCGTGCAGGTCTTGATGGGGTATCTGCGCACCCCGTAGCGGCCGATGGCCTGCTGCCGATCGCGTTCAGCGAGGCACTCAGTGCCGCGCCCGACCCCGCTGGCGCATCTGCCACAGCGGCTTCTTGCCCTTGAGCTGGCGCTCGATGCCGTCGTTCAGGCGGCTGCGCAGGCCCACCACCTCGTCCACCTGGCCGTAGATGCCGGGGAAGCGCAGGTCCAGCCACAGCCACAGCGTGCAGGTGCGCAGGGCCTGCTCCATGCGGTCCAAGCGGCTGTGCTCGTCCACCTCGTCCAGCACGCCGGGGCGGCTCACGCTGCCCTTCTGGGCATGCTCCCAAGCCCAGCCCAGGAAGTCCTGCACCAGGGTCTCGGTGCGCGCATCCACCGGCGCCTGGGCGTAGACGAAGCGGTCGCGCAGGCTCAGGCTGGCCGCGTTGCGGTCCAGCTCGCCGGCCAGGTCCAGCATCTGCTCCAGCTCCGCCACCTGGAAGTGGGCGTTGTCCAGGCGCAGCTGGTCCATGAAGACGTTGAGCACCTCCTGCAGGCGCTGCTTGCCCAGGCGCTGGGCGATGGTGCTGACATGCCACCAGCTGGGCGCCACCGGCGCCTTGAAGTTGCGCGGCGCGCGCGGGGTGCGCGGCAGCAGCTCCTTCAGGGCCCGTGCCGCGCCGGGCTCGGCCTCGTGCAGCACGCCGGTGAAGCCCTCTTCGTGCAGGCCGAAGCGGCCAGCACGGCCGGCGATCTGGTGCACCTCAGACTCGCTCAGCGACCGGTCGCCCACGCCGTCGAACTTGGTCATGGTGGAGAACAGCACCCGCCGAATCGGCAGGTTCAGGCCCATGCCGATGGCGTCGGTGGCCACCAGGATGTGCGACTCGCCGGTGGCGAAGCGCTCGGCCTCGCGCCGGCGCACTTCGGGCGGCAGCGCGCCATAGACGACAGACACCGGGTGGCCCACCGCGGCGATCTGGTCGCGCAGCATCAGCACCTCGCGCCGGCTGAAGGCCACCACCGCATCGCCCTTCTTCAGCGCCGCGATCGGCACCGGCGACTTCAGCAGGTCCACATGCTGCTTGCGCACGAACTTGCGCACCACCGGGCTCTCGCCACAGAGGTTGAGCAGGCTCTCGATGGCCGGCACCGCGTATTCGGAGCAGATGATGACCAGCTCGCGCGCGGGCACCGCCACGATGGCCTGGGTCCAGGCCCAGCCGCGCGAGTTGTCGAACAGCATCTGGGCCTCGTCGATCACCGCCACGTCGATCGGGTCACGGGTGTTGACCATCTCGATGGTGGACGACACCACGCGGGCGCCGTCGGCCGGCACGTTCTCCTCGCCGGTCAGCAGCGAACAAGGCACGCCCTTGGCCACCAGGCGGTCGCGTCCTTCCAGCGCCAGCAGACGCAGCGGCGCCAGGTAGGCGCCGTCCAGGGCCTGGGACAGGCGCTCGAAGGCCGCGTGGGTCTTGCCGCTGTTGGGCGGGCCGACGAAGAGGGTGACCTGGCGCTTCAACTGCCGGGCGATGGGAAAGCTGTCCGGGTAGCCCTGGAAGGCCAGCTCGTGGTTCAGGCTGGAGAGCGTCTGCTGCTCGTTGACCTGGCGTTCCCAGCGGTCCTGGGCGCGGGTGCAGGCGGCCTTCAGCTCGGCCAGGCTTTGCGGCCGCAGACATTCGGCCTGCAGGCGCGGCAGCAGCGAGTCCATCGCCTTCTCGTCGCACCAGGCACTGCGCTCGGCCAGCGCGTCCAGGTGGGCGGCCAGCTCGGCCGCGTCGGGCCAGCGCGGCGCATCGGCCAGCGCGCCCAGCAAGGCGCGCTTGTCGCCGTGGCGGAAGAAGGCCCAGACCGGCTCGGCCGGGATGGGGGCGCGGAAGCCCACATCCAGCCCCTTGCCCTGCCAGGCCGCATGGCGCACCGGCAGCGGCTGGCGGAACAGGCGCTCCCAGCCGTCGCCCGATCCGTCCTGCGTGGCGCGGGTGATGCCCAGGGCCTCCAGCGTGGCGGCCCGCTCGATCATGATGGCCCGCGTCTCGCGGCCCACGCCCACCTCGTCCAGGTGGCGCAACGCGCTGTCGATCAGGGTGGGCGCAATCCAGCGGCTGGGCCGCTGATGGGGCACCGCCTTCTGCAACAGGATCAGGCCCAGGCCATCCAGGTGCTGCTCCAGCTTCGGGCTGTCCTCGGGGATGAAGTCCGCCGGCTTGACCACCTGCGGCAGGTTGTAGGCGCCCTGGCGCACCCGCTCCAGCAGCTCCGGCGTGATGTGGGCCGGCACGCGGCTGGCATGGCGGGGCTGGGGCAGTTTGAAGCTGGGGGCGGGCGAGACGTCGGTCATGGGCGGAAGCAGAGGCTGAACCTGGATTGTCCGCGTTTCAGGCCAGGCCCAGGCGGCGCAGCAGGCGGTGGAAGTTGCTGCGGTCCACGCCGGCCTCGCGCGCAGCCGCCGCGGCCACACCGCCGTGCCGGGCCAGCAGGGCCTGCAGCCACTGGCGCTGGAAGGCCTCGGTCGCCTCGCGCAGGCCCAGGCCCGGGCTGACATCAACGGACAGGCCGGGCGGGGACAGCGGCGCGGTGCTCGCCAGGGCCGGCGCGGCCTCGCCCAGATGGCGGGGCTCGATGCTCACCCAGCGCGCGCCGCGCCCCTGCTCGCCCACCACGCGCAGGGCCGCCCGGCTGATCACGTGCTCCAGTTCGCGCACATTGCCGGGCCAGGGCTGCTGCTGCAGCCAGGCCTTGGCGGCAGGCGTCAGGCGCAGGTTGCGCGTGCCCAGGCGGTGCTGGTTCTCCTCCAGGAAACCGCCGGCCAGGGCCAGCACGTCGCGGCCACGTTCGCGCAGGGGCGGCACGCGCAGCGGGTAGACCGACAGCCGGTGGTAGAGATCGGCCCGGAAGCGGCCGGCCGCCACCTCGGCCGCCAGGTCGCGGTTGGTGGCGGCCAGCACCCGCACATCCACCCGCAGCAGGCGGTCGCTGCCGGGCCGCTGCACCTCGCCGCTCTGCAGCACCCGCAGCAGCTTGGCCTGCACCGGCAGGCTCAGCTCGCCCACCTCGTCCAGGAACAGGGTGCCGCCATCGGCCAGCTCGAAACGGCCGGCCCGGTCCTGCAGGGCGCCGGTGAAGGCGCCGCGCCGGTGGCCGAACAGCTCGCTGTCGGCCAGGGTGTCGGGCAGGGCCGCGCAGTTGACCTGCACCAGCGGCCGCTCGCAGCGGGCCGACCGGGCGTGCAGGCGCTGGGCCACCAGCTCCTTGCCCACGCCCGTCTCGCCCAGGACCAGCACGGTCAGGTCGGAGCCGGCCACCAGGTCGATCTCGCGCAGCAGGGCCTGCATGGCCGGGCTGTGTCCCCCCAGGCTGCGCTGGGCCAGGGTGCTGCGCTGCAGGGCCTGCAGCCGGGCCTGCTCGCGGTGCGCCTGTTCGGCCAGCTGGCGGATGGTGCCGGCGGCCTCGATGCCGTCCTGCACCAGCGTCACCAGGGCCTGGCGCTGGACCGGGCCCACCGGGTCGAAGGCCCCGGCCTGCAGCGCATCCAGCGTCAGCAGGCCCCACAGCCGCCCGCCCACCCGCAGGGGCGCGCCCATGCAGTCGTGCACCGGCAGCAGGTCCGGCTGGCCCTCCACCAGGCCGTCATAGGGATCGGGCAGGCCGCAGTCGGCTGCGAAGCGCAGGCCGGTCTCGCCGCTGGCCAGCAGCTGAGCCAGCCGCGGGTGGGCCGCCACCGGGAAGGCCCGGCCCAGCGCCTCTTCGCTCAGCCCATCCACCGCCACCGGCCGCAGCACGCCGCGGTCCTCTTCCAGGCGCAGCAAGGCCGCCGCGTCGCAGCGCACCATGCCGCGCACCGCCGCCAGCAGGGCGGCCAGCCGCGGCGTGGGCGCCGGTGGGGTCGTCAGATCAGTGGTCATTGCGACCACATTGTGGTGGCAATGACGACAGTCCGCCCGTGGTCAAGCTGACAACATCAGTCAGGACAGGGGCAAAAGTCCTGGCGTGACAGTCAGTTGCCGCAACGCACACCGCTGGCGCGCATCTTGATCTGGCGCAAGCATCCCCGATCACCCAAGGAAGCGATCCCATGCTGAGTGCCCAGACCATTGCCCTGGTGAAGGCCACCGTGCCCGTGCTGCAGGAACACGGCGAAGCCATCACCCGCCACTTCTACCCGCTGATGTTCCGCCAGTATCCGGAGGTGAAGGCCTTCTTCAACGAAGCCCACCAGGCCGGCGGCGCCCAGCCCAAGGCCCTGGCCGGCGCCGTGCTGGCCTATGCCGCCCACATCGACCGGCTGGACGAGATCGCCGGCGCGCTGCCGCGCATCATCCATAAGCACGTCGCGCTGGGTGTGCAGCCCGAGCACTACCCCATCGTCGGCCAGTGCCTGCTGCAGGCCATCCGCGAGGTGCTGGGTGCGGCCGCCACCGACGAGATCATCGCCGCCTGGGGCGAGGCCTACCAGGCTCTGGCAGATCTGTTGATTGCCGCCGAGGCCCAGCTCTACGACGCCAACGCCCAGGCCCCCGGCGGCTGGCGTGGCGAGCGGGCCCTGCGCATCGCCCGCAAGCAGGCCGAGAGCGAGGTCATCACCTCCTTCTACCTGGAGCCGGTGGACGGCGGCGCCCTGCCCGCCTTCCAGCCCGGCCAGTACCTGACCCTGGTACTGGACATCGATGGCCAGCCGACCCGGCGCAACTACTCGCTGTCGGACGCCCCGGGCCGCCCCTGGCTGCGCATCAGCGTCAAGCGCGAGGACGGCGGCAAGGTGTCCAACTGGCTGCACGACCGCGCCCAGGTGGGCGACACGCTGCAGGCCCTGGCCCCCTGTGGCGACTTCGTGCTGGACGCCCAGGCTCCGGCCGAACGCCCGCTGGTGCTGGTGACCGGCGGCGTGGGCATCACCCCGGCGATGAGCATGCTGGAAGCCACCGCCGCCAGCGGCCGGCCCATCCACTTCATCCATGCCGCGCGCGATGGCGGCTGGCATGCCTTCGCCGAGCGGGTGAAGGCGCTGGCCGAACAACACGCGAACGTGCGGCCCTTCTTCGTTTACGAGTCGCCCCGTCTGCAGGACCGGCCCGACGCCGTGGGCCGGATCCACAGCGCCATGCTGGCCGAGCTGCTGCCGGCCGACCGCGACGTGGACCTGTACTTCCTGGGGCCCAAGCCCTTCATGCAGGCGGTGCACGCCGCCGGCCTGGCCGCAGGCGTGGCACCCGAGCGTCTGCGCTGGGAGTTCTTCGGCCCGCTGGAATCGCTGCAGGCGGCATGAGGGACCTGGCAGACCGTTGGCGGCATTGGGCGCCCACGCTCAACGTGGGCCGGCCCGAGCGCTGGCGGGCGGCCCTGGGCGCGGGCCTGGGCATCCTGCTGACCGGGCTGCTCAGCCATGCGCTGGGCGCGCCCGCGCTGATCGCCCCGATGGGCGCCTCGGCCGTGCTGCTGTTCGCGCTGCCGGCCAGCCCGCTGGCCCAGCCCTGGAACATGCTGCTGGGCAATGCGGTGTCGGCCTGCGTGGGCGTGACCTGCGCAGCCCTGCTGGGCCACGCCGGGCCGGGGGTGGCCCCTGCGGCGGCCATGGCGGGCGCGCTGGTGGCCATGTTCGCGCTGCGCTGCCTGCATCCGCCGGGGGGCGCCATCGCCCTCACGGCGGCGCTGCAAGGCGCCGGGCCCGGCTTCGTCCTGGTGCCGGTGGGGCTGGAGTCGCTGCTGCTGCTGGCCGTGGCGGTGGTCTACAACAACGCCACCCGGCACCCCTACCCCCACCGTCCCCCCGCGCCCGCGGCCGACCATGGCACCCGCGACGCCCCGCCGCGCGAGCGCCTGGGTTTCACCCGGGCCGATCTGGACGCGGTGCTGCGCCAGCAGGACCAGGTGCTGGACGTGGACCCGGACGACTTGGCCGAGCTGCTGCACCAGACCGAGCTGCGCGCCTTCCGGCGCCTGCAGGGCGAGGTGCGCTGCGGCGACATCATGTCGCGCGACGTGGTGGCGCTGGATTTCGGCACCCCGCTGCAGGCCGCCTGGGACACGCTGCGCCAGCACCGCATCCACGCCCTGCCGGTGGTGGACCGGGGCCGGCGGGTGGTGGGCATCGTCACGCTGACCGACTTCCTGCACCATGCCGGCCTGGACGGCCCGACCCGCCTGGGCGAGCGCCTGCGCGCGCTGCTGCGCCCCAGCGGACGCAGCCACAGCCTGCATCCGGAGGTGGCCGGTCAGATCATGACCCACCCGGTGCGCACGGCGTCCGCCGACCTGCACGTGGGCGAACTGGTGCCGCTGCTGTCGGACCGCAGCTTCCACCACCTGCCCATCGTCGACGAACGCCAGCGCCTGGTCGGCATGGTCACACAGTCCGACCTGGTGGCCGCGCTCTACCACATGCGGGCCACGGCCACGTCCTGAACTCGGCTCAGCCGCGCGGGCTGGCCGGCTGCGGGTAGTTTGCCCACACCGTCTCGCGGCCCTGGGCGTCCACCAGCAAGACCTGGTAGGGGTCCTGGCGGCCCGGCACATCCATGCCGGGCGAGCTCGGCGGCATGCTGGGCACGGCCAGGCCGACGGCGCGCGGCCGGCTGGTCAGCAGGCGCTTGACCTCCGCCGCCGGCACATGACCTTCCACCACATAGCCGTCCACCAGCGCGGTGTGGCAGCTGGCGAAGCGGTCGGGCAGGCCGTGCTGGCGCCGGATGGCGCCGGGGAAGTCCACCGCGTGCAGCGTGACCGGGAAGCCGGCCGCGCGCATGTGGTCGGCCCAGGCGCCGCAGCAGCCGCAGGAGGGGTTCTTGTAGACCTGCACGGCGGGCAGCGGCGCGGCGGCCCGCACGGGGCGGGCGACACCGGCCAGGGCCAGCAGGCCCAGACCCAGCAGATGGCGGCGGTCCAGCACAGGATGGGTCGCGGTCGTGGTCTTCATGGTCGTTCTCCGGTTCGGTAGGCGTTCAGTGGTCCATGGGCATGTCGGCCCCGGGCTTGTGCACATGCATCGTCTGCGCGTCGGCCGGCGGGGCCGGGGCGCGGGTGGGTTCGGGCAGCTCGGCGGTGTACTCGCTGGCCAGGGTGCCCGCCGGGTGGCGGTACCAGCCCGGGTCGCGGTGCTCGCCCGGTTTCAGGTCGTCGCGCACCTTGACCACGCTGAACATGCCGCCCATGCCCACCGGGCCGAACGGCCCCTGGCCGGTCATCATCGGCAGGGTGTTGTCCGGCAGCGGCATCTCCATCTGCGCCATCTCGTGCATGCCGTGCTCGCCCATGGCCATGTAGTCGGGCACCAGGGCGGCCACCTTCTTCGCCAGCTCCTTCTGCGCCACGCCGATCATGGTGGGCACGCTGTGGCCCATCGCGTTCATCGTGTGGTGGCTCTTGTGGCAGTGGATGGCCCAGTCGCCAGCCACGGCGTCGAACTCGATGGCCCGCATCTGCCCCACGCCGATGTCGGTGGTCACCTCGGGCCAGCGGGCGCTGGCGGGCACCCAGCCGCCGTCGGTGCCGGTGACCTCAAAGTGCGGGCCATGCATGTGGATCGGGTGGTTGGTCATGGTCAGGTTGCCCACCCGGATGCGCACCCGCTCGCCACTGCGGGCCACGAAGGGATCGATGCCGGGAAAGGCCCGGCTGTTCCAGGTCCAGACGTTGAAGTCCAGCATGGTGTTCACGCGGGGCGTGGCGCTGCCGGGCTCGATGTCGTAGGCGTTCAGGATGAAGCCGTAGTCGCGGTCCACCCGGTGCTGGCGCGGGTTCTTCGGGTGGACGATGAACAGGCCCATCATGCCCATGGCCATCTGCAGCATCTCGTCGGCATGCGGGTGGTACATGAAGGTGCCGGCGCGCTGCAGCGTGAACTCGTACATCCAGGTCTTGCCCACCGCGATGGGCGGCTGGGTCAGGCCGGCCACGCCGTCCATGCCCGAGGGCAGGAGGATGCCGTGCCAGTGCACGGTGGTGGGCTCGGGCAGCTTGTTGGTCACGAAGATGCGGATGCGGTCGCCCTCCACCGCCTCGATCGTCGGGCCGGGGCTCTGGCCGTTGTAGCCCCACAGCCGGGCGGTCATGCCGGGGGCGATCTCGCGCACCACCGGTTCGGCCACCAGGTGGAATTCCTTGACGCCGTTCTTCATGCGCCAGGGCAAGGACCAGCCGTTGAGTGTGACCAGGGGCTGGAAGGGTCGGCCGTTGGGCGGCGGGGGCGGCACCTGGGTCTCGGGCGAGGTCTGGGTGGCGGCCTCGGGCAGCAGCGCGGCGCCGGCGCGGCTGACGGCGGCCGCGCCCAGCAGGCTGGCGCCCGCCGTGCGGAAGAAGTCTCTGCGTGCGGTCATGGCAGGCTTTCAGTGGCCCGCGGCCGCGGTGGCCGGGGCGTCGGAGAGGAGGGAGGCGGCCAGGTCGGCGGCATCGGCCGCGCGGGTGGGCACGCCGGCCAGGGCCGCCTGCAGGCGGGCATCGGCCTGCCAGAAGGCGCGCTGGGCCGCCAGGGCGGCGCTGGCGGCCGCGGTGCGGGCGCGGGCGTCGTCCAGCAGCTCGACCGTACCGATCAGCATGCCGTTGTAGCGCAGCAGCATCTCGTCGGAGATCTTCTGGCGCAGGGGCAGCAGCTCGCGGCTGTGAACCTGGGCCGCGTCATAGGCGCTGCGGTAGGCGGCATAGGCCTCGCGCACCTCGGAGCGGGCCTCCAGCGCCACCTGGGCGGTGCGGTGCAGGGCCTGGCGGTAGCGGGCTTCGGCATCGGCGCGCCGGGTGCTGCCGAAGTCGAACAGCGGCAGCTCCAGCGTCAGCTCGGCGCCGCGCTGGGTGGGCTCGCCGCGGGCGTGCTTGTCCTGCACCCCGGCTTCCAGCACGTTGACCCAGCTCGTCGCGCGGCTCAGGCCCAGGTCCTGGGCGGTGGCCTCGGCGGCGTGGCGGGCCATCTGCACGTCCAGGCGCTGGTCGATGGCGGCCTGCTCGGCCTCGCTCAGGCTGCGCGGGTGTTCGGGCAGCGCGGGCAGGTGATCGGGCAGGCTCAGGCGCGGGGCGTCGGCGTCCAGCCCCAGGGCGCGCACCAGGCGCTCGCGGGCGGCCAGCGCGGCCTGCCGGGCCTGGGCCCCCTGCAGCCGGGTCTCGGTCTGGAAGGCCTGCTCGCGCAGCTGGGTCAGCGCCGGCACATTGCCGGCCCGGGCCATGGCCTGGGCCAGCTCGGCGGCGGTGTCGGCCACCGCCTGCAGGCGGTCCTGCAGCGCCAGTTGCTGGCGCGCGGCCACCGCGTCCACCCAGGCCTGGCGGGTCGCCAGACCCTGGCCCACCGCGGCCACGGCGGCCTGCCACTGCGCGCTGCGCCACTGGCGCTCGGCCACGCCGTCGCGCGCCGGCCAGGCCAGCCAGCCCAGCAGATCTATCGTCAGAGAGCGGTCCACTTCCAGGAGCCCGCCTCCGGCCAGGCGGCCCAGGCTGATCGCCGGGT
>NZ_BADL01000041.1 GCF_000333615.1 Ideonella sp. B508-1
AACACGATGCCTGGTACCTGCCGAAGGTCGCCATTAGATTCCCATGTCCGCAGAAGTTCGTCGAGCGTTAGCTCCCCTTCACCAACTACAAGCGCATCGATTGCATCGCTCAGCTGTAGAAACCTGGCGCTTTCGAAGCTGACCCCGTATCCTCCAAATACAATGCGGATGCTTGGATCAATACTTCGGATACGCTCCGCAATGGAGATCGAGGTTGAAAT
>NZ_BADL01000040.1 GCF_000333615.1 Ideonella sp. B508-1
AACAGGAAGCGGCCCAGCGTGGTCGTCTTGCTCTTGTCGATGGCGGCCAGCAGGTTCTGGGCGCTCTTGTCGCCCATGCGCTCCAGCGTGGCCAGGGATGAGAAGCCGAGCTTGTAGATGTCGGGGATGGCGCGCACGATGCCGGCGTCCACCAAACGAGTTCTGCCTGAAGATCGTCGGCAAGGTGCGCGCCCGTCCGGCCGGCACCGAGAACGCCAACCTCGTCTCCGGCAAGATCGAGGTGCTGTGCCATGAGCTGGAGGTGCTGAACCCCTCCGTCACGCCGCCGTTCCAGCTCGACGACGACAACCTGTCCGAGACCGTGCGCCTGACCCACCGCGTGCTGGACCTGCGCCGCCCGCAGATGCAGCAGAACCTGAAGCTGCGCTACCGCGTGGCCATGGAGGTGCGCAAGTTCCTGGACGCCAACGGCTTCATCGACATCGAGACGCCGATGCTGACCAAGTCCACGCCCGAAGGCGCGCGCGACTACCTGGTGCCCAGCCGCGTGCACGATGGCCACTTCTTCGCGCTGCCGCAGTCGCCCCAGCTGTTCAAGCAGCTGCTGATGGTCGCGGGCTTCGACCGCTACTACCAGATCACCAAGTGCTTCCGTGACGAGGACCTGCGCGCCGACCGCCAGCCCGAGTTCACCCAGATCGATATCGAGACCTCCTTCCTGGGCGAGGAGGAGATCCGTGCCATGTTCGAGGGCATGATCCGCTCGGTGTTCAAGAACGCCATCGGCGTGGAACTGCCGGTCTACCCGGTCATGACCTACGCCGACGCGATGTTCAAGTACGGCTCGGACAAGCCCGACCTGCGCGTCAAACTCGAGTTCACCGAGCTGACCGACGTCATGAAGGACGTGGACTTCAAGGTCTTCTCGACCCCGGCCACCACCCCGGGTGGCCGCGTGGTGGCCCTGCGCGTGCCCGGCGGCGCCGACATGTCGCGTGGCGAGATCGACGGCTACACCGAGTTCGTCAAGATCTACGGCGCCAAGGGCCTGGCCTGGATCAAGGTCAACGACGTGGCCAAGGGCCGCGACGGCCTGCAGTCGCCGGTGGTGAAGAACCTGCACGACGCCGCCATCGCCGAGACCCTGGCCCGCAACGGTGCCTGCAACGGCGAACCTGATCTTCTTCGTCGCCGACAAGCCAAAGTGGGTGAACGACGCCATCGGCGCGCTGCGCATCAAGGTCGCCCACAGCGAATTCGCAAAGTCCAAGGGCCTGTTCGACGACCGCTGGGCGCCGCTGTGGGTGGTGGACTTCCCGATGTTCGAGTACGACGAGGACGAGGACCGCTGGAACGCCTGCCACCACCCCTTCACCAGCCCGAAGGATGGTCATGAGGAGCTGATGACCACCAACCCGGGCGCCTGCGTGGCCAAGGCCTACGACATGGTGCTCAACGGCTGGGAACTGGGCGGCGGCTCGATCCGTATCCACCGCGCCGACGTGCAGGCCAAGGTCTTCGAGGCCCTGAAGATCACGCCGGAAGAGCAGCGCATCAAGTTCGGCTTCCTGCTGGACGCGCTGCAGTACGGCGCGCCGCCGCACGGTGGCCTGGCCTTCGGCCTGGACCGCCTGATCACGCTGATGACCAAGGCCGAGTCGATCCGCGACGTGATCGCCTTCCCCAAGACCCAGCGTGCCCAGTGCCTGCTGACCGGCGCCCCGTCGATGGTCGACGAGAAGCAACTGCGCGAACTGCACATCCGCCTGCGCAACGCCCAGGCCGCGGGCTGATCGCGGGGGCATTGCCGCCGTTCTTGAGGGAGAGCGGCGGTGCGCCGCACTGACTGGAGGGTCAGTGCGGCGTGCAGTCTGCCTGTGTCGGCGGACTCTGCCGTGGCACGGACATGAGCCATCCTCTGAGTGTCCGCAGCTCGACACGATCACAGGACTCGGCCAAGACGACGCCGCGCTCAAAACGCTGTTTGACGCCTTCCTTGTAGCGAACGGTTCGCTCTTCCAGCCGGGCCCCTTGCGCGGGGTGCTCCGCGTCTCGCAGCGAGCGGGAGAGCATCTCCAGGGCCTGCACCAGCAGTGCTGAGCTGTCGTCGATCAGATGCCGGACTTGTTCTGGAGTGGCCGTCGTGTCCGTGGCGATGTCCTCCCGAGGTGCGGAGATCACGCGAATGACATTGGCGTAGGGCGATGAGCCCTCGCGGTCAGGCTGGCGCTGCGCCTTCACCTGGGCCTCCAGAATCAGAACCCGCTGATCCTTGCTCATCAGGAAGGTTGGCGAGAGTTCAAGTCGCCATGCCGGTGAGGTCACCTCGGCGTCCGGCAGGATCTCGAAGGCCCGCTGTACAGGGCCGGACGTGGCGGGGCTGTTCAGCAACGTGCGCAGCGACACGTCAGTCAGTCCGGCACGAAAGGGGTCAAGCACGGCTTCGGCTGCATTCTCCTGTTTGCTGCGTTCGTGGCTCTCACTGGTTTTGACCAGCACCGCGTGCGTGGCGATTGCGGTCAACAGGCCAACGATGCCGACGACCGGATAGGGCATGCCAGCGCCGCTCTGACCTGGATCGGCGCTCTCGGCAAGGCCATGGAAGGCGACCGGGGCCGCATCGATGAGCTGAAAGTGGATGGGCGCTCCAGGGTCGCTGACCCCGGTGCCTGCAAGACCGCCGGGGTTGGCGAGGGGCTCGGCCACTGCGGTCGCTGTCCCGGGGGCCACCGCGCAGCACAGAAGAAGGGCCGCAACACCGAGGCCTTTGCGCCCAGGGAGGTCTGGGCGGCCGCTCATTGCTTGAACGGCTGGACCATGTTTTCCTTGGCTTCTTCGATGGCTTCGAAGTAAGCGTTGGTCAGGCCAGGAAACTTGGGAGGCTCATCCCATTCGCCGCTGACGCCCTTGGCCACGTTGAGCGGGAGATACCACTCCAGGGCGTTCGACTCGAGATTGACAATGTAAGCGGTGCCCTTCACCACGGCCTGAGGCGCCCCCGTGGGAATGTAGGCGGAGTAATTTCGCCACACGCCCAGGGCCGTGATGTCGACCACCAGCAGCTTGTCGACCTGGTACTGGGTCTTCACGCCGCGGAAGTCCTTGCGGGCCACGTTGGGCACCTTGCTGTCATAGCCCGGCAATTGCTTGAGCACCAGGGGGGCTTCGATTTCCTGTGCGCTCAAACCCTTGTCTTGCAGAGCCTTGACCAGATCCGATTTGACCTTGGCGATGTCATCGGTTGGCCAGGTTTGGACCTGGGCGGTCAAGCTCTTGTGATTGAGTGATGCCGCGGCCAGGCAAAGCAGGCAACCTGCACCGGGAAACTCGGTGTCGACCTTCGGGAGATTGGTCAGCACCACGCCCACCTTGGCGCCGGTGGACTTCGAAAATTCTTGCGACACAGCCAGCGGTTGCTGGGGAGGCGCGGCGCAGCCGGACAGAAAGCTGGCGACGAGGATGGCTGCTGAGAGGAAATACGACTTCATGACTTGAGGTAATGCGAAAGAAACCTCGGTGGCTCTTGATGCGGAGCCTGGAATGCGCAATGGCACAGATGCCGAGATCAGAGGAAGGCTTTTATCTGCAATGCCGATTCTTGAAAATATTCGCTGTCGTGAATTTTGACGATAGACGGAGAATCCCCCACGTTTGTGGGAAAGGGATTGCTGACCCGGCACGAGGCGGACCCTCGACATTAGGGGGATAAGGCCCATTCCCCCGGTCTGGACAGCCAGCAGACAGGTTGGCGACTGGCCGACGGCGCAGCATCCGTCGCCTGACTGGCGGGCTCGTTGGGAGACCGCGGTCGGTGACAGAAGGTGCCCCGCCGTGCCGGATGCGCTGCCCACGAGGAGCGTCCATCCGGGCGGCTGGGCGGATGTTGTGACAAATGCAGAGGAGTCAGTGGTATGCGAGGAATCAAGCTCCGTCATTGGGGCGTCGCTTTGGCCGTTGCGGCCCTTCAGCTGGCGGGTGCCAGCGCAAGCGCTCAGGATCTGGCCGCCGGCCCGATCCTCAAGAAGGTGTTGACCCGCGAGGTCTGCGGACACGACGTGGCCGAGGGGCATGCCCGTTGCCACTCGCACATCGTCACGGACCGCAATGGCAATGACCTGACCGCCACCGCCCCCAGTGGGTTGAGCCCGGCCAACCTGCGCTCGGCCTACAACATCACGGGTACCGGCTCGGCCTCCACCGTGATCGCCGTGGTGGATGCCTACCACTACGCCAACGCCGAGTCCGATCTGGCGGTCTACCGTTCGCAGTTCGGTCTGCCGGCCTGCACCAAGGCCAACGGCTGCTTCAAGCAGGTGGACCAGAACGGTGGCACCAAGTACCCCTCGACCAACAAGGGCTGGAACCAGGAAGCCGCGCTGGACCTGGACATGGTCAGCGCCATGTGCCCGTCCTGCAGCATCGTGCTGGTGGAGGCATCTTCCAGCAGCATGAGCAACTTGGCCACCGCCGCCAACACCGCGGCGCAGCTCAGCGGCGTGCGTGCCGTGAGCAACAGCTACGGTGGCGGTGAGTCCGGCAGCACCACCTATGAGTCGCTCTACAACCATCTGAACGTGGCCATGGTGGTGAGCTCCGGCGACAACGGCTATGGCGTGCAGTTCCCGGCCTCGTCGCCGCATGTGACCGCCGTGGGCGGCACCTCGCTGAAGACGGCCTCCAACAGCCGCGGCTGGACCGAGACCGCCTGGAGCGGTGCGGGCAGTGGTTGCAGCACCGTGTATGCCAAGCCGAGCTGGCAGACCGACAGCGGCTGTGCCCTGCGCACGGTGGCCGACGTGTCGGCCGTGGCCGATCCGGCCACCGGCGTGGCGGTGTACGGTCCCAAGAAGATCGGCACCAAGTCCGCCTGGCAGGTCTACGGCGGCACCAGCGTGGCCGCACCCGTCATCGCCGGCATCTACGGTGTCAACGGTGGCCCGGTGACCTATGGTTCCGATCCGTACAGCCACACCAACTCGCTGTTCGACGTGACCTCCGGCAGCAACGGCAGCTGCAGCCCCAGCTACCTCTGCACCGCCGGCGCGGGCTACGACGGCCCCACCGGCCTGGGCACGCCCAACGGTTCGACCGCGTTCTGACGCTCGCGGCGTGATGGGCGCCACCGGCGCCCACCGACACGGCCCCGCTTCGGCGGGGCCTTTTCATTGCGGGCCATGGCTCCGGACTCTTGATCGATCTCAAACTGCGCGGCCGCGCGGGCCGCCATGGCTTGTCGGCATGAGGGAGACTTCGATCCGCGCCATGGCGGGGCGCTGACCGCCGCCTTCGTGGCGATCGCCCGCCTGCGCTGAGGCCGGGGCCTTCCCGCCGCGCTAGGATGCAGGCATGAGCGAGAGCCCCAAGCCGCCCAAGATTCCCGAATCGGTGCTGGTGGTCATCCACACCGCCGACCTGAACGTGCTGCTGATGGAGCGGGCCGACGCGCCCGGCTACTGGCAGAGCGTCACCGGCTCCAAGGACAGCCTGGACGAAGCCCTGCGCGAGACCTGCCGCCGCGAGGTGCTGGAGGAGACCGGCATCCGCATCGGCACCGACGCCGTGCCGGACACGGCCCTGCGCGACTGGTCCCTGTCCAATGTCTACGAGATCTACCCGCGCTGGCGCCACCGCTACCCGCCCGGCGTGACGCACAACACCGAGCATGTCTTCGGCCTGTGCGTGCCCGCGGGCATGCCGGTCACGCTGGCGCCGCGCGAACACCTGCAGTCCCGCTGGCTGCCCTGGCAGGCCGCGGCCGATGCCTGCTTCTCGCCCTCCAATGCGGAGGCCATCCTGCTGCTGCCGCGCTTCGCGGCCCCCACCCCATGACGCCCGTTGCCCCGGTCCATCCTGGCCAGCTCAATGCCCTGCCGCCGGTGCGGCGCACCGACACCCCCTGCCTGCGGGTGGCCACCTACAACATCCACAAGGGCGTGCGTGGCATGGGGCCGGGCAAGCGGCTGGAGATCCACAACCTGGGCATGGGCGTGAAGGCCCTGGATGCCGACCTGGTGTTCCTGCAGGAGGTGCGGCTGTTCAACCAGCGTGAGGCCCGGCACTTCGACCAGACCTGGTTCGGCTGGCCCGAGGAAGGGCAGGCCGAGTTCCTGGCGCCGGAGGGCTACGAGGCCGCCTACCGCACCAACGCCGTCACCCGCGACGGCGAGCACGGCAATGCGCTGCTGTCGCGCTGGCCGATCGGCGAGATCCGCCACCACGACGTCTCCGACCACCGCTTCGAGCAACGCGGCCTGCTCTACGTGCCGGTGAGCTGGCAGGGCGGGGTGGTGCACACCGTGGTGGCCCACCTGGGGCTGATCCACGCCAGCCGGGTGCGCCAGGTCCAGCGCCTGCACGATTTCATCGCCTCGCATGTGCCGGCCGGCGAGCCCCTGCTGGTGGCGGGCGACTTCAACGACTGGGGCGAGCGCCTGGACACGCCGATGGCCGGCCTGGGCCTGCAGCGGGCCCGGGCGCCCGATGGGCGCC
Source organism: Ideonella sp. B508-1 (assembly GCF_000333615.1). Lineage (GTDB taxonomy): Bacteria > Pseudomonadota > Gammaproteobacteria > Burkholderiales > Burkholderiaceae_C > Ideonella. Next base: position 6,451 of record NZ_BADL01000040.1, read on the forward strand.
TGTCCAGCCGCCTGACCTTCCCCTCGCGGGTGCCCATCTTCGCGCTGGATCGGGTCTACACCCGGGGCTTCCGCTGCCTGCGCAGCAGCGTGCCGCGCGGGCCGGCCTGGGCCCGCATGTCCGACCATCTGCCGCTGCTGGTGGAGCTCGAGCCGACCTGAGATGCCGCCCACCGACGCGTCAGCCGCTGACACGCCGGTCCATCCCGGCAGTTGGTACATCTTTTCCCGGCCGGTCTTCTTCGGCCACAACGAGGTGCGCCTGCTGCGTGGCGGGGATGAGCTGTTCCCGCGCCTGATCGAGGCCATCGGCCAGGCCCTGCACGAGGTCTGGCTGGCCACCTACATCTTCTACGACGACAGCGCGGCCGAGGCCGTGGCCCTGGCCCTGGCCGCCGCCGCGCGCCGCGGCGTGAGGGTGCGGGTGGTGGTCGATGGTTTCGGCTCCCATCGCAGCCTGCCCACGCTGCAACGCTGGCTGGAGCCGGCCGGTGTGCACTTCACGGTGTTCCGTCCCCTGGAGCGCTGGTGGAACTGGCTGCAGCCGGGGCAGATGCGGCGGCTGCACCAGAAGCTCTGCGTGGTGGACGGTCAGCGCGCTTTCGTCGGCGGCATCAACCTCATCGACGACCGCAACGACATCCACCACGGCCGCAGCGAGCATCCGCGCCTGGACTTTGCAGCCGAGGTGCACGGCCCGGCCGCCATGCCGGTGGAGCAGACGGTGCGGGCCATCTGGACCCGCGCGGCCTTCGGTGAGGACTGGCGCCAGGAGGTGCTGAACCTGGTGCGCAGCGCGCGGCCGGTGCGCTCGGCCCGCCAGTACCTGCGGCAGCTGCGCATCCTGCCGCCACACCCCGCCTTGCCGCCGGGCGACGGGGCCCCGGTGCAGGTGGCCTTCGTCGTGCGCGACAACATGCGCCAGCGCCGGGCCATCGAGCGCAGCCTGATCGAGGCCATTCGCCTGGCCGAGCGCCGGGTCGACCTGGTCACGCCCTACTTCTATCCGGGCCATTCGTTCCGCCGGGCGCTGATCAAGGCGGCGCGCCGGGGTGTGCGCGTGCGCCTGCTGCTGCAGGGCAAGCTGGACTACCGCATCGCCGGCCTGGCCGCCCGGGTGCTGTATGACGAGCTGCTGGTCGAGGGCATCGAGATCTACGAATACATGCCCGCCTTCCTGCACGCCAAGATGGCGATGGCCGACGAGGACTGGATCACCGTGGGCAGCTCCAACGTGGACCCGCTGTCCCTGCTGCTCAACCTGGAGGCCAATCTGGTGGTGCGTGACGAGACCCTGACGGCCGCCGCCTCACGCGAGTTCGAGCTGGCGCTCACCCAGTCGCTGCACATCACCGTGGCGCCGCTGCGCCGCGGCTGGGCCGCCATGCTGGGCCGCGGCCTGGTGGCCTGGATGGCGCATTGGTACCTGCGCCTGGCGGGCTGGAACGAGCGCTACTGAAACTGCGGGTCAGACCGTCGGCGGCGGGCCGTAGTCGTTGTCGCCCGGGGTGCCGCGCAGCAGGCCGTTCTCGATCAGCACCCACAGCCAGCCCACCAGCGGGATCAGGTTGACCAGCACCCACCAGGCCGAGCGGTTGCGGTCATGCCAGCGCTTGACCGAGATGGCCAGGGCCGGCCACAGCAGCAGCAGGTTGGTCAGGCCGTCGGCCTCTTCGGCATTCAGGCCGACGATGCCCAGCAGGCCGTTGAACAGCAGCGTGATCAGCAGCAGCCACAGCACGCCGTGGCGCCAGAAGGTGGCGCGCGAGATGCGCCCGCGAAAGCTGAAGTACAGCCACAGCGGCGGCAGCGGGTCGGCAAAGGGATTGCCGCCCTCGGCGGGCTGGGGGGGCGGTGAGAACGGCGCGGACGGCGGCATGGGCGCAGTATTCCATGGGGCTTGGGGGCGGCCTCAGTGCCACAGCGCGGACATCAGCCGGGTGTAGGCCATTGCCCCTTTCTCGGCGCCTCCGGAGTGGTCTGCACGCAACAACCCGTCCTGCAGCACCCAGTCGCCGGCCACCATCACCGCCGCCCAGGGCATGCCGGGGCCGGTCATCACCAGCGCGTCCAGCCAACGGCCCATGGGCAGGCCGGCGCACTCGGGCGCGGCCGCGTCGGCCACCAGCAGGTCGGCCCGCGCGCCGGCCTGCAGGCCCCAGCGGGCGACGCCCGCGGCCGCCTGCCCGCCACGCAGCGCGCTGCGCCACAGCCGCGTGCAGCCGGAGGGCTCGCCGCCGGCCGGATCGGCCGCCACATTGCGCTGCAGGCGCTGCAGGCGCTGGCCGTACTCCAGCCAGCGCAGCTCCTCGCGCCAGTCGCGGGTGACCTGGCTGTCCGAACCGATGGCCAGCGGCACGCCCGCGGCCAGCCAGCCGGGCAGGTCGGCCAGGCCGTCGCCCAGGTTGGCCTCGGTGCCGGGGCAGATCACCACGCCCGCGCCACGGGCCGCCACCGCGGCAATCTCCTCGGGCGTGCTGTGGGTGGCATGCACCAGCTGCCAGCGGGCATCCAGCAGGCCTTGCGCGGCCAGCCACTGCATCGGTCGCTGGCCGGTGGCGGCCAGGCAGTCCCGCACCTCGGCGGGCTGCTCGGCCACGTGGATGTGCAGCGGCACGGCCTGGCCGGTGGCCAGCGTGGCCAGGCGCTGCAGGCTCTCGGGCCGGGCCGCGCGCAGCGAATGCACCGCCACGCCCGCGTTCAGCCGCGCATGGCCCTGGGCGTTGACCGCCTGGCAGATCGCCCAGGCGCCGTCGGCATCCAGCCGGAAGCGGGCCTGGTCGGGCCGCAGCGCGGGCTGGCTGAAGCCGGCGCGCTCGTAGATCACCGGCAGCAGGGTCAGGCCGATGCCAGTGTCGGCCGCTGCGTCGATCAGCGCGCGCGACAGGGTCAGCGGGTCGTCGTAGGGCGTGCCGTCGGGCTGGTGCTGCAGGTAGTGGAACTCGCAGACCTGGGTGTAGCCGCCGCGCAGCAGCTCGCCGTAGAGCTGGCGGGCGATGGTGCGCAGCTCGGCCGGGCCCACGCGGCCGGCCACCCGGTACATGCGGTCGCGCCAGCTCCAGAAGTCGTCCTCGGCCTGCGTGCGCTGCTCGGCCAGGCCGGCAAAGGCGCGCTGGAAGGCGTGGCTGTGCGCGTCCACCAGGCCGGGCAGCACCGGGGCCGCCAGCCGCTGCGCGCCGGGCGGGCAGGGCTGGCCGGCCTGCACCGTGGCCCAGTGGCCCTGGGCATCCACGCTCAGCAGCACATCGGCCTGCCAGCCCTCGGGCAGCCAGGCCCAGGGGGCCCACAGGGTTCGGGTGGGGCTCTCCGTTGTCGCGTTCATGCCGCGGCCCCCGGCCGCCAGGCCAGCATCGTGTCCACCAGCCGGCCCAGCAGCGGCTGCACCCGCGCGGCGTGGGCGGCGTCCCAGGCCCAGGGCGGGGCCTCGGTCATGTAGCAGGACCAGCACATCTCCAGCTGGATGGCATGCCGGCCCTGGGCGGGCTGGCCGTGGTGGCGGGTGATGTGGCCACCCTTGAAGCGGCCATCCACCACCTGGGTGTAAGTGTCCTGTCCGGCCAGCACCTCGGCCAGGCGCTGGCGCAGCAGCGGGTCGCAGCTGGCGCCACCCACGGTGCCCAGGTTCAGGTCGGGCAGCTTGCCCTCGAACAGCCAGGGCAGTTCGGAGCGGATGCTGTGGCCGTCGAACAGCACCGCATGGCCGTGGGCGGCCTGCAGTCGGGCCAGCTCCGCCTCCAGGGCGTCGTGGTAGGGCTGCCAGTAGCGGGCGCGGCGGCGCTGCACCTCGGCCGCGTCCGGGGCCTGGCCCTCGCGGTAGAGCGGATCGCCGCTGAAGAAGCGGGTGGGGCAGAGCTCGGTGTTGTGGCGCCGGGGTACATTGGCGCGTTGTCGGGCGGCCGGTTCAGGTCGATCACGTAGCGCGCGAAACGGGGCACGATCAGGCTGGCGCCGCGTTCGCGCACGAAGGCGTAGAGCTTCTCCAGGTGCCAGTCGGCGTCCTCGGTGGCCAGGGCGCGCGGCATGAAGGCCGCTCGCAGATCGTCCGGGATGGCGGTGCCGGCATGCGGCACGCTCACCAGCAGCGGGCCGGTGCCGCGCCAGAGGGTGAAGGTCTCGGTCTCGAGTTCGGGGGCGCGGTCAATGGCGAGGTCGGGGGCGTTCATGCGAGAACCTCCTGGACAGGCTGGCCGGCCCGCACGACGCGGCAGGCCGGGCTGTGGCCGAAACGGTAGGCCAGTTCGTGGGGATGGTCCACCGCCCAGTGGGCCCAGTCGGCCTGGCGGCCGGGGCTGAGCTGGCCCATGCGCTCATGCAGGCCCAGGGCCCGCGCCGCGTGGCGGGTGAAGCCAGCCAGGGCTTCTTCCGGCGTCAGGCGGAACAGGGTGCAGGCCATGTTCATCATCAAGAGCGGCGACAGAGTGGGCGAGGTGCCGGGGTTGTGGTCGGTGGCCAGGGCGATGGGTACGCCCGCGGCGCGCAGCGCGGCCACCGGTGGCAGGTGGGTGTCGCGCAGGAAGTAGTAGGCACCCGGCAGCAGCACGGCCACCGTGCCGGCCGCGGCCAGGGCCTGCACGCCGGCGTCGTCCAGATACGGCAGATGGTCGCAGCTCAG
>NZ_BADL01000039.1 GCF_000333615.1 Ideonella sp. B508-1
TACCAAGTTCCCGTGGAAGTTCGCCCCGTCCGCCGGATGGCCCTGGCCATGCGTTGGCTGAAGGAATCGGCCCGCAAGCGCGGTGAGAAGTCGATGGCTGCCCGCCTGGCCAATGAGCTGCTGGAAGCCTCCGAAGGCCGCGGCGGCGCCATGAAGAAGCGTGACGAAGTGCACCGCATGGCCGAGGCCAACAAGGCCTTCTCGCACTTCCGCTTCTAAAACCCTGTCCCCTGGCCGCCGCCGGACATCCCGGTGGCGGCAATTCCTCTTTGGAGTGAACCATGGCTCGCAAGACCCCCATCGAGCGCTACCGCAACATCGGTATCTCGGCGCACATCGACGCTGGCAAGACCACGACGACCGAACGCATCCTGTACTACACCGGTGTGAACCACAAGATCGGTGAAGTGCACGACGGTGCCGCCACGATGGACTGGATGGAGCAAGAGCAGGAACGTGGCATCACCATCACCGGTCTGCGGGGTTGCTCGGGGTCGTCGGGGAGGATGCCATCGGGGAACCTCAGGGTCAGCGCGCGGCGCGGCGCTTGGGGCTGAGCATCGTGTGCCGGCATTCCGGCGCACCGCAGCGGCATTCGTAGCGTTTTTTCAGCGCCGGGGTGTAGCGCTCGTCGATGGTCAGGCCGTAGTCGTAGGAGAGTTCCTCGCCCGGGGCGATGGGGCGCAGGGCCTTGATGAACACCCGGCCGTCCTTCGTTTCTTCGGCCTCGCAGTTCGGGTCGCAGGCGTGGTTGATCCAGCGCGAGGCGTTGCCGCCGTACAGCGCATCGATCACCTCGCCGGTGCGCAGCTGGAAGTAAAAGGTGTGCTCGGGGTTGGAGGGATCGTGCGGATGGCGACGCAGGGCCTCGTCCCAGTCGATGCGGTCCCCGGTGTACT
>NZ_BADL01000038.1 GCF_000333615.1 Ideonella sp. B508-1
CCTGCGCGCCGGCTTTCGCCAGCGCCAAGCTGATCAGACCGCTGCCGCAGCCCAGGTCCAGCACGCGGCGGCCGGCCCAGGGGCCCGGGCCCTGCGGGAACAGCAGCCAGTTCACGAAAGTGGCCGAACTGAGCGTGGGGCCTGGCGGGAACACACCGGGCTCGATGCGCAGGCGCAGCCCCCCCATCCGCCAATGCTGCGTGCGCTGGCCGGCGAGCGCGAGCCTTCGCTGCAGCCATGGCGAGACGACGCGCCGCACCGGCCCGCGCAAGACCCGCCCGAGCAGGCCGTGGCGCGGCAGGCCCCAGCGTGCGGAGGCCGGACTCATGCGGCCTGGGGCGTTGCGCGCCGGTGCCACCACATGCCCAGCCGGGACAGGCACCAGGCCAGGCGGTGCACCAGGGCGCGCAGGCCGAAGGGACGCGCCGCGGTGGTCATCGCATGGGTGTGGGTGAGCAGACGCACGGCATGGCGGTAGTAGGCGTCGCCATAGGTGCGGGGGTAGCGGCGATCCCGGTCGCTGCCCTGGTCAAAGGGCGGTGCGGTGGCCTGGTCGGCCACCAGGTCGTGAAACTGCGTGCCGCGGATCGGGTAGGCCAGGGTCACGGTGAACAGATCGGGCCGGGCCTGGCGCAGGTAGCGCTCGGTGGCGACGATGTCCGCCTCGGTCTCGCCGGGGTAGCCCAGCATCAGGAAGGTGCCCGTCTGGATGCCGGCCTGCGAGGCGGCCCGGATCATGGCGGTGACCTGCTCCACACGCACCTGGCGCTTCATCGCATCCAGGATGCGCTGCGAGCCGCTTTCGGCACCGATCCAGACCCGCGAGCAACCGGTTTGCGCCAGCAGCTGCACCACCCGCTCGTTCATGCGGTCGGCCCGGGTGATGCACTCGTAGCGGATGCGCAGGCCGGCTGCCGCCAGCGCCTGGGCAAAGCCGGCCAGCCAGTTGTGGTTGATGGTGAACACATCATCGACGAACCAGAACTGGTCGGGCGCATAGCGCTCCACCAGCGTGCGCAGCTCCGCCACCACCTGCTGTGGCGAACGGCGGCGGTAGCTGGTGCCATACACCGCCCGGCTGCACCAGGCGCATTTGTAGGGGCAGCCGCGCTGGGTGCTGACGTTCAGAGACGTCTGCCCGTGCGCGCCGCGCCAGGCCTGGAAGTAGGGCTGCAGGTCGATGCGGTGGCGCGCCGGCTCAGGCAGTTCGTCCAGTTCAGGCACGAACTGGCGCTCACCGGTGAAGACCGGCCGGCCCTGCGCATCGGCATGGATCAGCCCCGGGATCGCCGCCAGCGCGGCCGGGTCACGGCACGCCTCGGGCGACAAGCGGGCCACATCGGCCAGGGTCTGTTCGCCCTCGCCCACCACCAGCAGGTGGGCGCCGTGCTGCAGGTAGTCGGCGGCGTTGTGGCGCACGTCCGGCCCCCCCAGCACCATGACCGGGCCATCGCCCTCCCCCGCCAGCGCCGCGATCAGGCGCAGCACCGAGCGCCGTGTCATCAGCGTCACGTAGAAGGCCAGCATGCGGGGACGCAGTGCCCGCACGCGCTGCAGATAGCCCTCCACATCGAGAAAGGTCGCGTCCACCACGTGGTGGTCCAGACCCTCGCGGTCCAGCCAGGCCGAGATGGACAGCAGGCCCAGGGGCGGATAGGGCCGCATGATGCGCTGCTCGATCGCGTCGTCCGCGATGAAGTAGCCATGGGTGAGGATCAAGCTCATCGTCAACGCTTGCGGTATTGGATCAACACATGGTCGGCCAGGGCGGCGCCCCAGGCGGCGGTGAGGCAGCGGCGGTCCAGCCAGGCCATCAGCGCCAGCCAACGCGGCGCGCGGCGCGCCAGCGGCTCCAGGGCCGAGGGCGGCACCGCCAGCCCCACCGGCCGAACACGCTCACGCTCGAAATGGGCCTGCCAGGCCTGATCCATCTGGCGCACCCCGTGGTACCA
>NZ_BADL01000037.1 GCF_000333615.1 Ideonella sp. B508-1
ATGCGCGCCTCGAGGTAGCGGTCCACCGTCTCCATGAAGTTGCGGCAGTGGAAGCGGGTGTGAAGCCCAGGATGGTGGAACCCAACAGGCCCTGCACCAGCTCGCGTCGCCAGGGGCAGATGCCGAAGGATTCCGGATTGGGCCAGGGGATGTGCCAGAAGGTCAGGATGGTGGCTTGCGGCAGCTTCTCCCGCACCATGGCCGGCAGCAGGGCGAAGTGGTAGTCCTGCACCAGCACCACCGGATCCTCGCTGCGGGCCTCGGCCACCACGGCGTCGGCAAAGCGCTGGTTCACGGCCTTGTAGGCCTCCCAGTCGCTCTCGCGGAACACCGGGCGCACATGGGCCACATGGCACAGCGGCCACAGGCCTTCATTGGCAAAGCCGAAGTAGTAGCCACGCTCCTCCTCGGCGCTCAGCCAGATGCGGCGCAGGTAGTAGTCGTCGTGGCCCGGCGGCACGGCCACCCGGTCCTGGGCATCCACCACCTCACGGTCGGCCGCGCCGCTGCCATGGGCGATCCAGGTGCCCGAGCAGGCCCGCATCACCGGCTCCACCGCCGTGACCAGGCCGCTGGCCGGGCGGCGCACCACCACGCCGTTCTCACCATGCTCGTGGATGTAGGGCTCGCGGTTGGACACCACGATCACCTGATCCCCGCTGAGCTGGCTGTGCAGCAGCGCGCGCAGACGCTCGGCCGTCCATTCGGTTTCGGGGCCCTGCAGGCGGCGGTACTCGTCCTCCAGGTCGCGCAGGTGCCGCTGCATCTCCTCGGCAAAGGGGGCCAGCTCCGGCGCCGGCACCATGGGCGTGAGCAGGCCCTCGCCGCGCAGGATGGCCCGCACCCCGTTGACCCAGCCGCGCCAGCTCAGCTGCGCCACCACCATGGTGATGACGGCGATGACAAAGCCCAGCACCGCCAGGAAGACGATGAGGTAGCGGCGCGTGTCCTGGCTGCGCCGCTCCATGAAGCTCAGGTCGTGCACCAGCACCAGTTCGCCCAGTTGCACCGCCGCCGCATCCTGCGGCGCGGCGCGCGGCTCGATCAAGGGCCCGACGAAGAGGCTGGACGCCTGGGCCGCCGAGGACGCCGCCGATGCCGGCGTCTGCGCCACCAGCGGCTGCACCGGCGTGCCGATGACCGGGTGAACGCCCAGATGCACCGGCCCCCCGGCCAGATCCAGGCGGTGTTCGGGCTGGGCCGCCACCCCTTCGGCCTGCTGGCAGCTCAGTTCCCGCGGGAAGCCGCTGGTACGCACCAGCCAGCGCCCATCGGGGCTGCACAGGCCCATGGCGAACAGGCGCTCGTCCTGGGCCACCCGCTCCATCGTCGCCCGCAGGCGCTCATAGCGGCCTGAACTGATGGCATCGGCCGCGTTGTCCGCCAGTGTGCCGGCCACCAGTTGGCCGCGGCTGTTGAGATCGCGCGCGAACCAGCGCAGCGTCACCTGGTCCAGCAGCGGCACCGCCAGATAGGCGGCGGCCACCAGGGTGATGGCCAGCGGAAGAAGGAACCGAAGCTGAAGTCGCAGGGTCTTGAACATGCCGGGCGGGCCTCCTCTGCCCCGCCTGATGCGTGGCCACAGTGAACATTTGGACACTTTTGCATTTGCATCTATACATAGGGTAGCCAAGCAGGGAACAAGTTCCCGTAGGACAAGGAGCCGAAACGATGACCCAGCCTTCCGACACCGTGCACCCGCCCGCCAGCCTGGACCTGGCCCTGATCGGCAACTGCACCGTGGGTGCCCTGGTGGACAGCCGGGCCAGCCTGGTCTGGTGCTGCATGCCGCGCTTTGACAGCGCCCCCGTCTTCGACGCCCTGCTGCATTCGGCCGATGGCCTGCCGCTGGACGGGGCGATGACGGTGGAACTGGAGGGGCTGACCCGCACCGAGCAGCAGTACGACCCCGGCACGGCGGTGCTGCGCACCCGGCTGTGGGACGGCCAGGGCCAGGGCATCGAGGTGGTGGACTTTGCCCCGCGCTTCATCGTGCGCGAACGCATCTTCCGCCCGGCCCAGCTGGTGCGCCGGGTGCGGCCACTGGCCGGCCACCCGCGGGTGCGCTTCTCCGTCAAGCCCCGGGGCGACTGGGGCGCCAGCGCGCCCACCCTCACCCGCGGCAGCCACCACCTGCGCTACCTGCTGCCCGACATCACGCTGCGGCTGAACACCAACGTGCCGCTGACCTACCTGCTGGACGGCACCTGGTTCTCGCTGCATGGCCCGGTGAGCCTGCTGCTGGGGCCGGACGAGACCCTGACCGGCGGCATCGAGGAAACCGCGCGCGACTTTGAAGAGGCCACCAGCCTGCACTGGCGCCACTGGACCCACCGCCTGGCCCTGCCGCTGGAATGGCAGGACGCGGTGATCCGCGCAGCCATCACCCTCAAGCTCTGCCAGTACGAGGAGACCGGCGCCATCGTCGCCGCCATGACCACCAGCATCCCCGAGGCCGCCCACAGCGGCCGCAACTGGGACTACCGCTACTGCTGGCTGCGCGACGCCTTCTTCGTGGTGCGGGCGCTCAACAGCCTGTCCGAGGTGGGCACGATGGAGAGCTACCTGAACTGGCTCTACAACGTGATCCGCAGCACGCCCGACGGACGGGTGCAGCCGCTCTACGGCATCGGCCTGGAGCGCGACCTGCCCGAATCCATCGTGCCGCAGGCCGCCGGCTACCGCGGCATGGGCCCGGTGCGGGTGGGCAACCAGGCCTATGAGCACTTCCAGCACGATGTCTACGGCAACATCGTGCTGGGCGCGGCCCAGGCCTTCCATGACCACCGCCTGTTCCGCCGCGGCGACAGCGCCGACTTTGCCGCGCTGGAGGCCATGGGCGAACAGGCCTGGCGCCTGCACGACCAGCCCGACGCCGGCATCTGGGAGCTGCGCACCCGGGCCCGGGTGCACACCTCTTCGGCGCTGATGTGCTGGGCCGCCTGCGACCGCCTGGCCCGCATCGCCAGCTCGCTGGGCCTGTCCGAACGGGCCCACTTCTGGCAGGCCCGCGCACGCCAGATCCACGCCGCCATCCTGCAGCAGGCCTGGAGCGAGAAGCGCCAGGCCTTTGTCGAAAGCCTGGGCGGGCAGGACCTGGACGCCAGCGTGCTGCTGATGGGCGAGGTCGGCTTTCTGCCGCCCAACGACCCGCGCTTCATCCAGACCGTCGAAGCCATGGAACGCACGCTGTGCGACGGCCCCTTCATGCGGCGCTACGAGGCGGCCGACGACTTCGGCAAGCCCGAGGTGGCCTTCAACGTCTGCTCCTTCTGGCGGGTGGACGCGCTGGCCCGCATCGGCCGACGCGAGGAAGCCCGCGAATCCTTCGAAGCCCTGCTGGCCCGGCGCAACCACGTCGGCCTGCTCAGCGAGGACATGCACGCCACCACCGGCGAGCTGTGGGGCAACTTCCCGCAGACCTATTCCATGGTCGGCATCATCCACGGTGCGGTGCGGCTGTCGGCCCCCTGGGACAACGTGGTCTGAGCGCCGGCGCCCACCGGGTGGGGGACCGATAATCCCACCCCATGCAGTTCGTCATCGCCCACGCCAGCGCCCTTTCGCCCGCGGCCACCCAGGCCCTGTCCGGCCTGGCCCTGCCGAACCTGGAACGCCTGCTGGCCCGTCTGGCCCCCGAGGCCCCGGCGGCCGGGGACCTGGGCGACGAGCTGAGCCTGAGCGCCCCGCACGAACGCGCCCTGGCCCAGGCCTGGGGCTGGCCCGTGGCCGATGGCCTGCTGCCCCTGGCCACGCTGAGCGCCCGGGCCGATGGCTTGGCCCCCGAAGGCGACGGCTGGGGCCTCATCAGCCCCACCCACTGGCACCTGGGCACCGAGCAGGTGTCGCTGGCCAACCCGGCCGAGCTGGACCTGGACGAACCCACCGCCCGCGCCCTGTTCGAGGTGCTGCGCCCCCTGTTCGAGGAGGACGGCTGGCGCCTGCACTGGGGCGCCCCCACCCGCTGGTATGTGCAGCACCCGCAGCTGGCCAGCCTGCCCACCGCGTCGCTGGACCGGGTGATCGGCCGCAATGTGGACTGGTGGCTCAACGACCACCCCGCCGCCAAGCAGATCCGCCGCCTGCAGGCCGAGGTGCAGATGCTGCTCTACACCCACCCGCTCAACGACGAGCGCGAGGCCCGCGGCCAGTTGCCCGTCAACTCCTTCTGGCTGAGCGGCACCGGCCCCGCCCTGCCCCCGCCGGCCACCGATGCCGTGACCCTGGACAACCGCCTGCGCGGCCCGGTGCTGGCCGACGACTGGGCCGCCTGGGCCGAAGCCTGGCAGGCGCTGGACGCCAGCCGCATCCCCGAACTGCTGGCCCGGCTGGACCAGGGCCAGCCCCTGCGCCTCACCCTGTGCGGCGAGCGCCATGTGCGCCACTGGACACCGCAACCCCAGCCCTGGTGGCGCCGCCTGCTGCCCCGCGCCCGCCCCCACGCCGCCGCCCTGCTGCAAGAACTCTGAGCCTTGATCGCCCCGTGAACGCGCCCTCCACCGCCACCCCCACCCTCTTCACCCGCGACGTGCCGCCCCGCGCCGCCTTTGCGCTGGAAGAAAGCGGTGTGCACCCGCTGCTGGCCCGCCTGTTTGCCGCCCGCGGCGTGCGCAGCCCCGAGGCCCTGGACGACGGCCTGGCCAAGCTGCTGCCGCCCACCGCGCTGAAAGGCGCGCTTGAGGCCGCCCAGTTGCTGGCCGACGCCATCGACGCCGGCCGGCGCCTGTGCGTCATTGCCGACTACGACTGCGACGGTGCCACCGCCTGCGCCACCGCGCTGCGCGGCCTGGCCATGCTGGGCGCCCAGCCCGACACCCTGCACTACGTGGTGCCCGACCGCGCGGTGCACGGCTACGGCCTGACGCCCGCCATCGTCGACCTCGCCATCGCCCAGTGCCAACCCGCCCTGCTGGTGACGGTGGACAACGGCATCGCCAGCCTGGCCGGCGTGGCCCATGCCCGCGCCCAGGGCCTGGACGTGCTGGTGACCGACCACCACCTGCCCGCCGTCATCGACGGCCAGGTGGAGCTGCCCGCGGCCAACGTCATCGTCAACCCGAACCAGCCGGGCTGCCCCTTCGAGAGCAAGTCGCTGGCCGGTGTGGGCGTGGTTTTCTACGTGCTGCTGGCCCTGCGCGCCGAGCTGCGCGCCCGCGGCCGCTTTGACGCCGCCCAGCAGCCCCGGCTGGACGCCCTGCTGGACCTGGTGGCCCTGGGCACCGTGGCCGACGTGGTCAAGCTCGACGACAACAACCGCCGCCTCGTCACCCAGGGCTTGAAGCGCGTGCGCAGCGGCCGCGTGCAGCCCGGCGTGGCCGCGCTGTTCCAGGCCGCGGCCCGTCAGCCGGCCAAGGCCAGCGCCTTCGACTTCGGCTTTGCACTGGGCCCGCGCATCAACGCCGCCGGCCGCCTGGCCGACATGACGCTGGGCATCGAGTGCCTGCTGACCGACGACCCCGCCCGCGCCACCGAACTGGCCGGCCAGCTCGACGCCATCAACCGCGAACGCCGCGAGGTGGAAGGCGGCATGCGCGAACAGGCCGAGGCCCTGCTGGAACACCTGATGCCCGAAGGCACGCCGCCCGAGGCGGTGGTGCTCTTCGACCCCGAGTTCCACGAAGGCGTGGTGGGCATCGTGGCCGGCCGCACCAAGGACCGGCTGCACCGCCCCACCTTCGTCTTTGCCATCGGCGCGGACGGGCTGCTCAAGGGCTCCGGCCGCTCCATTCCAGGCTTTCATCTGCGCGACGCGCTGGACCTGGTCAGCAAGCGCCACCCCGGCGTGCTGATCCGCTTTGGCGGCCACGCCATGGCCGCCGGCTGCACCCTGGCCGAAGAGCACCTGGACACCTTCGAGCAGGCCCTGCAGCAGGTGGCCCGCGAGTGGCTGGCACCCGAGGCCCTGCAGCGCCGCATGGCCACCGACGGCCCGCTGCCGGTGGAGTACTTCACCCCCGCCACCGCCGCGCAGCTGGAGCAAGTGGTGTGGGGCCAGGGCTTCGAGGCCCCGGTCTTCTGCGATGTGGTGGACGTGGTGCAGCAGCGCCTGGTGGGCGAAAAACACCTGAAGCTGCGCGTGCGCCACCAGGGCCAGCTGCGCGACGCCATCTGGTTCGGCCACGCCGAGCCGGTGAGCGAAAAGGTGCGCCTGGCCTACCGCATCAGCCTGGACGAGTTCCAGGGCCAGCAGCGCGTGCAGATGGTGGTGGAAGCGGCGGTGGAGGCGGCCTGATGGCGCGGCGAAGTCTTGGCTGCGCCGCCGCGCGGGTTTCGCGCGTGCTGGGGCCGGCCGCCCTGCTCGGCCTGTCGGCCATCGCCCAGCCCGCCCAGGCCGCCGAACCCCTGCAGTTCCCCGAAGACACGCCGGTGGCCGTGCAGGTCAGCCTGTGGAAGCCCGGCATGCGCAGCGGCCTGGCCCAGCCGGTGTTCCACAACTTCATGGCCCAGGTGCAGTTTTCCGGCGAGCCCGCCGTCATCACCTGCGCCCTGCGTCTGCCCGACATCGAAGGCGAGATCGACCCCGGCCAGAGCGCCGAGATCGCCCTGCGCTGCACCCAGCCCTTCCGCGTGGCCCCCGGCCAGCCGGACTTCAAGCTCTACGCCCAGGGCCGGCCCATCGGCCAGGGGCGGCTGCAGGCCATGCCGCTCAAGCAGGTGATGGAGGCGGCCTCGCGCGGCCCCGCACCCGCAGCCGACCATCCACCATCTCCAGCACCTGATCGGCCTGACTGATCAAGGTCGGGTCATGGCTGACGATCAGCACGCCCGGCCGCCCGGGGGCCTGGCGCAGCAGCGTCAGCAAGGCCTGCGCGCTGGGGCCGTCCAGGTGGTTGGTCGGTTCGTCCAGCACCAGGAGACGGGGGCTGCGCAGCAAGGCCCGGGCGAGTGCCACGCGCTGACGCTCGCCGCCCGAGAGCGGGCTGCCCCCCGGGCCCAGCAGGGTGGCCAGGCCGTGCGGCCAGGCCTGCAGACGCGGCCCCAGCCCCACGGCCTCCGCCACAGCCTGAACCGCCTGCGGAGTGGCGTCCGGCACGGCGTAGGCGATGTTGTCGCGCACGCTGGCGGCAAACAGCAGCGGGTGCTGCGGCAAGTGGCCCACGCCACGCCGGAAGGCCGCGCGATCGATCTGTGACCAGGGCACATCGTCCACCCGCAGCGTGCCCGCCTCGGGTTCGATCAGCCCCAGCAGCAAGGCCAGCAAGCTGGTCTTGCCCACCCCGTTGGCCCCGGTCAAGACGCTGATGCGCCCAGGAGGCAGAGCCAGCTCCACCGCCTGGAACAGAACCCGATCGCCCACCCGGTGGCGCGCCCCGCTCAGGCTCACCCGCCAAGCCGAAGGGGGCTGCTGCCCTGGGTGCGGCGGCTCGGGCGGCAGCGCCAGCAGCTGCTCGATGCTGCGCAAAGCCGGCACGCCCTGCGCCATCTCCTGCAGGGCCCTCAGCACGCCCTGCAGCGCACCGCGCAAGGACAGCAGCAGGAACAAGCCCGAGGCCAGCACCGGCCCGGTGACCGCCGGCCCCTGGCCCCCGCGCAACCAGGCCACCAGGCCGAGCAGAGCCAACCCCAGCAACAGGCCCTCCAATTCGGCCACGCCGATCTGCAGCCGGCTCAGCGCCCCGGATTGAGCGTGGCTGTGCGCAATGGCCGAGCGGCTGGCCTGCAGCTCCCCCGCTTCATTGGCATGGCCCACCGCCAGTTCATGGCGCAACACCAGGCCACCCAGCTGCGCATAAAGCGCGTCGATGGCCGCGTGCGTGCGCCCCATCTGGCGTGACAGGTGCGCCGCCACGCGCCGACGCAAGGCCCACAGCAGCAGCAGGGCCAGCCCCAGGGGAAGGGCCAGCCCAGGCAGCAACATCGCGAGGCCCCCCAGGCACAGCAGGGTCAGCACCAGGCCTGGCAACAGCACGCCGAAGCCGGCCCGCGCCATCTGTTGCAGCAGTTCCCCGTCGCGGGTCAGGGCCAGCACGAAGCGTTCCGGCCCCATCGACCGCACGGTCTCCACGGGCAGGGACAGCTGATGGGCCACCAGGCGCTCACGCAGACGGGTCAAGCCCAGCAGCACCGCGTCGGCGATGCAGCGCTGGCCGGCGCACCCCAGTGCCGCCGAGGCCAGCAAGGCAAGGGCCGCCGTGATGGTCCAGCCCGGCACGGAGCCACCGCCCACAAGACGCCCCATGGCCACCGACACCAGCCACCACAGGCCGGCCCGCAGCAGCGCCGCCAGCAGCCCCATCAGCAGCACATGGGTCGGCAGCGCCAGCAAACGCCGCAGGGCCCCCAGGACCTGCCCGGGCTGCCATCCCCCCCATGGAACAGCTTCGCCCGGCTGCCGTGCCAGGCGATGCACATCGGGTGCGGCACTCATGCCCGGCCCTCCGTCGGACACCGCCCATGGCATAGTGCGGCCCGATGAATCGGGCGGGCATGACCAGCAAGCGACAAGCGTGGTGCGACAGGCTGATGAGGGTGGCGCTGCGACGCGAAGTGCAGGCCTGTTGGCTGCTGGGGCGGCTGCGGGGCCCGCGGCGCCCCCCGGAGACGCCGGACCCGGCCTTGCAGCAGCTGGGCACCGAGCGCTGCCAACAGACGCTGCGCCGCTTCAGCCAGGTGCGGGCCGCAACGGGCGAAAGAGCGCTGCTGCTGACCCCACCCTCGCCGGCCGGCCTGGTGTGGTTCGAAGACCTGCGCTGCGCGCTGCAACACATCGGCGTGGCCGCCAGGCGCCTGAACGCGGTGTCGGAACTCACCCCGGCCCTGGTGGCCGACTTCAGGCCCACGCTGCTGCTGGGGCTGGAGACGGATGCCCTGCTGCTGCAGCTTCAGCACGCGGGGCTGGATCGGCCCTCGCGCTGTACACGGCTGCTGATTCCGGCCCGCGACGCCGTGCTGGCCGGACGGGCTGAGCAGCACGCCGCGCTGACGGCCGGCGAAACACGGCGTCTGGCGCACACGGCCCAAGGAGCGGGTGCGGACCTGCTGCTGTCGCTGCATGCGCGGCCCTTCATGCAGCACAGCGTGGGGCCCTGGTTGGCTCTGAACAAGCCGTTTCTCTGGCTGCCACAGGCCGCCAGCCCCTTCCGCGACCGCCCCCACGGCGTCGACCGGGTGGTCGACCACGTGCATCTTTCGGTGGCCAACCGGGAGCGGGTTCTGGCCGTGCGGCAGACGATGCGAGGCATTCTGGCCCGGTACCGAGGCCTGTTCGGTGAACGCGACACCTGGGGCTTCGGCATGCCCAGGCTGCCGGTGGCCGAGCATGCCCGCATGCAGGCCATGGCACGGGTGTCGCTGGCCCCGCTGGTGGCACCGCTGCTGGCGCACGCGGGCGACCTGACCCAGCGGGTCTACGCCGCTGCCGCCAGTGGCAGCTTCCAGATCACCGAGCTCAGCCCCCTGACCCGCCAGCACTTCGATGAGGACGAGCTGATCGCCGTGGCGCGCCGGCCCCATGCGATGCGCGAGGCCTTCGAGCGCTGGGTGGACGACCGGCCCGGCCGCGAGCAGGTGGCGCGCCGCGCGCTGGAGCGGGCGTACCGCGAGCACACCAGCCTGCACCGTGCGGTGCAGCTCATTGACGAGGTACGGGCGCTGCGCTGAAGCACGGCGGTCCTGTGCACTCATGGCTGGGGCCTCATGTTCCGGCTCGCCGCCGCAGCACCCAGGCCACTCCGGTCAGCGGCAAGGCGGCTCCAGCCCAGGCGATCAGGCTCGGGTGCGGATCCCAGACGAAGATCAGCAGCTCGGCCAGATAGAGCCAGCCCACGGCCAGCATGCGCCGGGCATGGGCCAGCGCCAGGGGTTGGCGGCGTGGCCGCAAATCGCCCAGGGCCAGCAGGGCCACGGTGAGCGCGACCGCGGCAAAGGCGGCCACGTCCACGACATCGCGCGTGGCCAGAAAACGCCAGAAGCCCCGCAGCACCCCAGCGGCCACCAGCAGGCCCATGGCGCCCGTGGCCAGGCGCAACCAGCGAGCCCGCCACCACTGCGCGACGCCACTCAGCCCCAGCACCAGGGGCTGCAGTGCAAACAGCAGGCCGAAACGGTTGTGCGAGTCAGCCGCCAGGCCCAGCGCCAACACGCTGCTGGCGACCACCCCGGCCAGACAGACTCGGCCCCACACCGCATGTTGTCTGCGCCAGCGCGAGACACGGACCAGGCCGGCCGCCAGTCCACTCAGCAGCACACCGCAGGCCAGCGCCACGTGCACCTGCACTGCCGCATCGCGCAGGTTCACGGCGCCCCCTCGCCCAGCGGCTGCACCTGCAGGATCGCGGCCCACTCCCACCAACGCCGGCCCGCGCCACGCAGTCTCAGCTGCAGGCCATGCGCCTGGGCCGCGGCACGGATGCCGGCCTCATCGCAATCCTCGGACAGGATCAT
>NZ_BADL01000036.1 GCF_000333615.1 Ideonella sp. B508-1
TCTCGGGGGGTTGGGCCGTGATGAGACACTGCCCCGAGGTCGCCCTTTGTGCGCCAGCGCAATTTCCGGCCGGCCGCCGCACCGGCGTTTGATCGTGATCAGACGGCGGCTTGCCCCAGCGACAAGCCCAGCCCCTTGGCGGCGGCCAGCAGGGGGTGGTCCAGCGGCACCCGCCGGCTCTGCCCGGCCACGCTGGCCAGCGGCACGCTGGTGCAGACGTCCCCTTGCAGCACGACCATGCGGTTGAACTGCCCCTGACGGACCAGTTGCGCCGCGTGGTAGCCGAAGCGGGTGGCCAGCACCCGGTCGAAGGGCGTGGGCGAACCGCCGCGCTGCACATGGCCCAGCTGGGTGCTGCGCACCTCGCTGCCCACCAGCGGCTGCAGGGCCTGGGCCAGCCACTGCCCCACCCCGCCCAGGCGCACCGGCTCCGGGCTGTCGGCCAGCCGCGCGCGCACCACCTGCGCCTGGTTCAGGGCGTGGGCCCCTTCGGCGATGCAGATCAGCGTGTCGCCCTCGCGGGCCTCGCGCTGGCGGCAGACCTCGGCCACGGCCTCCACCGAAAACGGCAACTCAGGCAGCAGGATCACGTCAGCCCCGCCGGCCATGCCACCTTCCAGCGCGATCCAGCCCGCATCGCGCCCCATGGTCTCGGCAATCATCACCCGGCCATGGCTCTTGGCCGTGGTGGCCAGCCGGTCCAGCGATTCGGCCACCACCGCCACCGCGCTGTCGAAACCGAAGCTGCGGTCGGTGTGCATCAGGTCGTTGTCGATGGTCTTGGGCACGCCCACCACCGGCACACCCAGGCGGGCGAAGCCCTCGGCGATCACCATGGTGCCGTCGCCGCCGATCACCACCAGGCCGTCGATGCCTTCGCGCTGGAGGGTGGCCAGCGCCTGGGCGGACACATCGCCGCCGTTGGCGCCGAAATAGTGGAAGGGATCGCAGCGGTTGTGCGTGCCCAGGATGGTGCCGCCCAGCGAGAGGATGCCCTCCACGTCGGGCGCGCGCAGCGGGCGCAGGGCCGGCCGGCACAGGCCGAGAAAACCCCGCTCAATGCCGGTGACGGTGGCGCCCGCCTCGTTGATCAAGGCCAGGGTGACCGCCCGGATCACCGCGTTGAGTCCGGGGCAGTCGCCGCCGCCGGTCAGGATACCGATGTGCATCCGGGAACGATACACCGGCCCTGCGGCGGCACGGACTCAGCTGTTCTCCGGGCCCTGGAAGCCGCCGGAGCGGAAGGTCAGCACCAGCGTGTCTCGGTGCCCGCCCACGGCCGGGTCCAGCGGCTGGATGGGCGTCGATTCGTGGATCACCCGCTCGTCGTCCAGCAACAGGGTGCTGAAGGGTTCGCTGAGCGTGAAGCGCTGGCCAGCGGTGCCCTGGGCCTCGAAGACCCGGGTCTCGCCCCCCTTGATGCCCACGCGGCTGATCAGGGTCACGGTGACCAGGTCCACCCCATCGCGGTGGGCGCCTTCGGGCGTGGGCCGGCCGATGCCGTCGGTGGTGTCGATGCGGAAGGGATGGGCCTCGACATACCAGGTTCGCGGCCCGCGCAGGGCCGAGGCCCGGGCGGCCATGCCCGCCAGCCAGCGCGACCACAGCGGGTCGGCCACCAGTGCGGGCTCGATCGGCTCGAAGTGGCGCTGGATGCCTCCGTGCAGGGCGTTGTAGGACACCGGCTGCCAGTGCGGCCGGTGCGCCACCTGGGTCACCACTTCGCCTTCGACGATGAAACAGCTGTGGCGCCGGCGACGGTAGCGGCCGCCATCGCGCAGGTAGCCGTCGGCCGGCAGCCGGTCCCAGTAGGCCGGCCAGGCGGCCAGGGCCCCGGGCGGGGCCGACAGCATCTCGTTCAGCCCATGGGCATTCAGCACCGCGAAGCCCTGGGCGGCCAGGGTCGCGTCCAGACCCGACAGCGGGGTCAACGCAGGAGCAAGCATCATGATGGTGACGATTGTCGCGCTTCGGGCACTTGGACAGGCGCCAGACATCGGGATGGGGCCGGCCCGTGCTACCGTTTCAGGGTGTCACACAATGCCCCGTCCCCCACTTCCAGCGAATCGCCGAGCTCTGGCGCGCATTCGCCCGTGGACCCGCGCCTGATCAATGATGTGGCGGGCGTGATCACCTGGCAGCTGGACCTGGCCACCGGTCTGCTGAGCACCGACCAGCAGGGCCGCCGTCTGCTGGGCCTGCCGACCCAGGCCAATGGTTGGGCGGTGCACGAATTCACCGACCGGGTGCACCCGGACGATCTGCTGGCCCTGCGCGAGGCCAATGCCCTGAGCCTGGCCACCCACGGGCCGGTGGACGTGACCCTGCGGGTGCGGGGGGCCGATGGCCATTGGGTCCACCTGCTGACCCGGCGCATCGCCCACGGGGATGAACAGGGGCAACCGCGCATCCTCCAGGGCATCGCCTTCAATGTCACCCAGCAGCAGCGCCTGGCCAGCGAGCTCAAGACCGCCAGCGACCGGATCGCCCTGGCGGCCCGGGGGGTCGGCATGGGCACCTGGGTGGTGGACATGACCACCGGCAAACACCAGTGGGATGTCCAGATGTGGGCCCTGCGGGGCCGCACGCCCCGGCCCGAGGCGCCGTCCTATCCCGAGATGCTGTCCTGGGTTCACCCCGACGACCGCCCCCGCGCCGAACGTCGTCTGCAGAAGGTGGTCACCACCCGGGAAGGCCAGCACGAATTCCGCGTCGTCTGGCCGGATGGCTCCGTGCACTGGCTGGCCTCGCGCCGCCTGGTGGTGCGCGACGATGAAGGGAAGCCGGTCCAGCAGATGGGCGTGAACTGGGACGTCACTGATGCCCATCGTGCCCTGGAGGAACGCCATGCCCGGGAGTTGGCCCAACGCGAGAGCGAGGCCAAGTCCGAGTTGCTGGCCCGCCTCAGCCATGAGCTGCGCACCCCGCTGAACGCCATCCTGGGCTTTACCCAGCTGCTGCTGGCCGATCACGACCGGATGGCCGCGGTGGAGCGACAAAAACAGCTGCAGCAGATCGAGCATGCCGGCGTGCATCTGCTGTCGCTCATCAACGATGTGCTGGAGCTGGCCCAGCCCCAGGCGGCCTCGGCCGCACTGGCGCCACAGACGCCGGTGGACCTGTCCGAAGTGCTGGCTTCCGCCCGCCCGATGGTGGACGGCCCGGCGGCACAGAAGCAGATCGAGTGGCGGGTGGATGTGCCGGCCGGCCTGCAGGCCTGCGGCGACCCGGTGCGCCTGCGCCAGGTGCTGATCAACCTGCTGACCAACGCGATCAAGTACAACCGCGACGGCGGCTGGGTGGCGGTTCGGGCCCGGCCCGAAGGCCAGCGGGTGCTGCTGTCGGTCAGCGACAGCGGCATCGGCATGCCGGTCGAGGCGCAAAACCAGGCCTTCGAGCCCTTCCATCGACTGCCGGCCAGTGCAGCCGATGTCGACGGTGTCGGGATCGGCCTGGCCATCGTCAAGACGCTGGTGGGCCGCATGGGGGGCGAGATCCAGGTGCACAGCCAGCCCGGCCAGGGCAGCACCTTCGAGGTTCGGCTGCCGGCTGTCCAGGCCGACGCGCAGCACGAGCCCCTGCCCACCGCGCCGCCACACGCCGAGTCCGGCCTGCCCTGCCTGCTCTACATCGAAGACAACCCGGTCAACATGACCATCGTCGCCGAGCTGGTCGCCCGCCACCCGGGGGTGCGCTTCGTGGGCGCCCCTGACGCGCTGAGTGGGCTGCGCCTGGCCCGCGAACTGCGGCCCCGGCTCATCCTGACCGACATGCAACTGCCCGACCTGCACGGCAGCGAGGTGCTGCAGCGCCTGCGGGCCGATCCGCAGACGCGGGACATCCCCTGCATTGCCCTGTCGGCCAATGCCCTGCCCAGCGACATCGAGGCAGCATTGGCCCAGGGTTTCTCGGCCTATTGGACCAAGCCGCTGGACTTTTCCGCGTTTCGTCAGACACTGGGCGCCCTTTTCGATGCTTCCGGCCGCTGATCGCGGCCTGTCCCATGTCGACCCACCAGCCGCTGTCGCTGCGCATTGCCCTGTTGCTCACCCTGCCGCCCCTGCTGTGGGCCGGCAACGCCGTGGTGGGCCGCCTGGCGGTGGGTGCCGTGCCGCCGGTGGCCCTGAACTTCGTGCGCTGGCTGCTGGCCTTCGCCCTGCTGTGGCCGCTGGGCCGGGCGGCCTGGCGTGACCGCGCCGCGCTGCGCAAGCGCTGGCCCTACCTGTCGGGCCTGGGGCTGCTGGGCATGGGCAGCTACAACGCGCTGCAGTACCTGGCCCTGCACACCTCCACGCCGCTCAACGTCACCCTGATCGCGGCCAGCTCGCCAGTCTGGATGCTGGGCATCGGCGCGGTGCTCTACGGCGTGCAGCCCCGGCGCCAGGACCTGCTGGGTGCGGCCCTGTCGCTGCTTGGCGTGGCCCTGGTCATCGCCCATGGCGAACCGGAGCGCCTGCTCGCCCTGCGCTTCTCGCCGGGCGACCTGCTGATGCTGCTGGCCATGTTCAGCTGGTGCCTGTACAGCTGGATGCTGGCCCGCCCGCCGGCCTCCATGCGCGCGCCGGAGCGCCCGGCCTGGGGCTGGGCCGAGTTCCTGTCGCTGCAGATCGGTTTCGGCCTGGTGTGGTGCGCCGCGGCCACCGGCGTGGAAGTGGCGGTGGCCGAGGCCCAATGGCACTGGAGCCCGGCCGTCTTCGCCATCCTGGCCTATGTGGCCATCGGCCCCTCGCTGATCGCCTACTACTGCTGGGGCCAGGGCGTGGCCACGGTGGGCCCGGCCATCGCTGCCTTCTTTGTCAACCTGACGCCGCTGTTCGCCGCGCTGATGTCCACCGCCCTGCTGGGCGAGGCGCCGCGCTGGTACCACGCGGCCGCCTTCGGCCTCATCGTCGGCGGCATCGTCATCTCCTCACGCAAGCGCTGAGCCTGGGCGTTCAACGCCAGCGGGCCAGCAGCCAGACCCCACCCAGCACCAGGGCCGTGCCCACGAAGAGCAGCGGCGTGAAGGGTTCGCCCAGCAGCACGATGCCCATGCCGATGGTGCTCAGCGGGCCGATCATGCCGATCTGCGCCGTCAGCGGCGCACCGATGCGTTCGATGGCCATCATCACCATCAGCACCGGCGCCACCGTGCAGGCGGTGGCGTTGAGCAGCGACAGCCACAGCACCGGCGCCGGCACCAGGGCCGCTGACATCGGCTTGAGCAACACGAACTGCAGCAGGCAGAAGCCGCAGGCCACGCTGGACGCCAGCCCGGTCAGGCGCAGCGAGCCCAGCCGGCCCACCACCTCGCCGCTGCCCACCATGTAGAGCGCGTAGCTGATGGCGCTGCCGAAGACCAGCGCGGCGCCCAGCGCCGTGTGCGTGCCCTGGTCGGCCGCCTCGTGGCCAAAGACCAGCACCGTGCCCAGGTAGCTCAGCCCGGCGGCGGCCCACTGCCGCCCCGTCACCCGGCGCTTGAACCACAGCACCGAGATGGCCATCACGATGGTCGGGCCCAGGTAGAGGATCAGCCGCTCCAGGCTGGCGCTGATGTAGGCCAGGCCCATGAAATCCAGCTGGCTGGCCAGGTAATAGCCCGAGAAACCCAGGGCCAGCACGGCCCATCGGTCACGCGCAGTCAGGGCCGGGCGGCCCCGCCCGGCCCACCAGGCCAGCAGCAGGAACAGCGGCAGCGCGATCAGCATGCGGTACATGATGAGCGTCACCGCGTCGACGCCGTGCCGGTAGGCCAGCTTGACGATGATGGCCTTGCCCGAGAACGCGATGGCGCCCAGGGCGGCCAGGGCCAGCCCGCGCCAGTCGGCGTGGCGGACTGTGCCGCTGGAGAGATGCGATGTCATGGGCGGCATCTTCGCAGCTTCGGTCCCGCGCGGCCGGTCGCCACGCTTCGTCACCCTTCGTGGAATGGCACGCCAGACTTCACCGTGGGGAACTGGCCGGCCGCAGGCACACTCCACCCATACCCCGCCCCGCATCTTCCCGCCTGACCCAACCCGCCTCGCCATGAGCAGCAGTCTCCAACTCGGTCCCTTCGCCCTGCCCTGGGCCCTGCTGCTGATGGCGCTGGCCGTGCTGGCGGGCAACACCTTGGGGCGCCGAATCGGCCGGGCCCAGGGCATCGACCCCGAGCCCCAGGCCTTCCGCGTGCTGCTGCTGGCCCTGCTGGCCGCGCGGCTGGCCTTCGTCGGGCCCTACCTCGGGCTGTACCTCGACGAGCCCTGGCGGCTGATCGACATCCGCGATGGCGGCTGGAATGCCCAGGCCGGCTTGATCGCCGGCTGGATTGCGACGGGCCTGTGGGTGCGGCGGCACGCACCACTGCGCCGCCCGCTGCTGGCGGCTGTGGGCACGGCCAGCCTGGTCTGGCTGATCGGCAACGGGCTGCTGCTGTGGCAGCAGCCGGCGGGCCAGTCACTGCCCGCCCTCACCCTGGACGACCTGCAGGGCCGACCGGTGGCGCTGGCCGAGCTGAGCGGCCAGCCAACCGTGGTGAACCTGTGGGCCACCTGGTGCCCGCCCTGCCGCCGCGAGATGCCGGTGCTGGCCGCGGCCCAGACCCGCTACCCCGGCGTGCGCTTCGTCTTCGTGAACCAGGGCGAGTCGGCGACCACCATCGGGGCCTATCTGGCCGGCCAGGGCCTGCATCTGGATCAACCACTCGTCGACCCACGCTCCGAGCTGGGCGCCCAGCTGGGGCAGCGGGCCCTGCCCACCACGCTGTTCGTCGATGCCCAGGGGCGGATCGTGGACCGCCGGATCGGCGAGTTGTCGCCTGCCACCCTGGCGCAGCGGCTGCAGCCGTTGTCGCCCTCGCCGCCCCTCACGCCCTGAGCAGGCTCACTCGCTGTCCCAGCGCGGGGTGCAGCGCAGCACCTCTTCCAGCGAGGTGAGGCCCTGGGCCACCTTGCTGAGGCCCGCCACACGCAGCGGCAGCAGCCCCTCCTCACCGGCCTGGCGGCGCAGCCGGGCCAAGTCCAGCTGCGGATGCATGGCCTGGCGCACCGGCTCGCTGACCTCCATCAGCTCGTACAGCGCCGCGCGGCCGCGGTAGCCGGTGCCGCGGCAGGCCGGACAGCCGACCGCCTTGTGCCCCCGCAAGGGGCCAGCCAGGCCCCAGGGCTTGGCGTGCTGGCTCAGGTCCTCGGCGGTGATGGATGGATCGGGCTGCTTGCACTGCGGGCACAGGGTGCGGGCCAGGCGCTGGGCCAGCACGCCAATCACCGTGGCAGAGATCAGATAAGGCGGCACGCCCAGGTCCACCAGGCGGGTGATGGCCGAGGGGGCATCGTTGGTGTGCAGGGTGGAGAACACCAAATGCCCGGTCAGGGCGGCCTGGATGGCCATCTCGGCGGTCTCCAGGTCGCGGATTTCACCGACCATGATGATGTCCGGGTCCTGCCGCATCAGGGCCCGCAGGCCCTCGGCAAAGCTCAGCTCCACCGAGGGCTGCACCTGGGTCTGGTTGAAGGCCGGCTCGATCATCTCGATCGGGTCCTCCACGGTGCAGACGTTGACCTCCTCGGTGGCCAGCTTCTTCAGCGTGGAATACAGCGTGGTCGTCTTGCCCGAGCCGGTGGGGCCGGTCACCAGGATGATGCCGTGCGGCTGGTTGATCAGCGTGTTCCAGCGCCGGGCCTCGTCGGGCGAGAAGCCCAGGGCGTCGAAGGGCTTGTCGGCGGTGCCCGGGTCGAAGATCCGCATCACCACCTTCTCGCCGAAGGCAGTGGGCAGCGTGGACAGACGCATCTCCACCTCGCCACCGCCGGCCAGGCCTTCGGGGCGGCGGGTCTTGATGCGACCGTCCTGCGGGCGGCGCTTCTCGATCACGTCCATGCGGCCCAGCAGCTTGATGCGGGCGGTCATGGCGCCCATCACCGGCGCGGGCACGCGGTGCACGGTGTGCAGCACACCGTCGATGCGAAAGCGGATGGCGCCGGTGTCGCGCCGGGGCTCCAGGTGGATGTCGCTGGCGCGCTGCTCGAAGGCGTACTGCCACAGCCAGTCGACGATTTGCACCACGCCCTGGTCGTTGGCGTCCAGGTTGTCGCGCGACTTCAGATCCACCAACTGCTCGAAGCTGTTGGCCAGCGCGCTCTCGGCGTTGGTCTTGCGCGCGGCGCGCACGCTCTGGGCCAGCTGGTAGAACTCGGTGGTGTAGCGGGCGATCTCGTCGGGCGGGGCCAGCATCAGCTTGATGCGCCGGCGGGTGTGGGCCTCGATCTCGGGCACCCACTCCACCGCGAAGGGCTCGCAGGTGACGATGGTGATCTCGGTGGGCGACACCAGCACCGGCAGCGCATGACGGCTTTCGGCGTAGGCCTGGGACATCACCTCCTGCACCCGGCTGGCCTCCACCCGCAGTGGGTCGATGCGCATGACCGGCAGGCCGAAGCGCTGGCCCAGCCAGGCGGTCAGCTGCTCGGTGTCCAGGGCCTGGCCGCTGCGCGCGTCCTTCAGGCCCACGCCGCCCAGGCGCTGCAGCGGGTGCAGGCTGGAGCCGGCCTGGGCGAAGCGGCGCAGCAGGCGGTCGGCCTCCTCGGCCGCCAGCGCCCCATCGTCGCGCAGCCACTTGAGCAGGTGGCGCATGTCCAGCTTGCCGCGCGGGGCGGCGCGGGGACGTTCGGGCGGCGAAGGGGCGGCAACGGTCATGGCACGGGACGCTCAGCCCAGAACCGCCGGATCCAGCGGGCGCACCATGCGCAGCCACTTGCGTGCCGGCAGGCCGAAGCGCGCTTCGATGTTAGCGGCGCGGGCGGTCAATTCCTCCCGGTCGGGCACCTTTACATGGCGGGCCGCCACGATGACGGTGTTGCCCTCCTTGGTGGGCCGCAGGCTCCAGACCTGGTCCAGCCCGAAGACGCGGGCGATGCGCCCCGCGCTGCGCACAAAGCTGGTGTCTCGGCCGAACAGGTTCACGGTCATCAGCCCGCCCTCGTCCAGCACATCGCGGCAGTGGGCGTAGAAGTCTTCGTCGTCCAGCACCGGGGCGGCGGCCTCGTGGTCGTAGAGGTCCACATTGAGCGCCTGCACCGTGTGGCGGTGGGCCGGGTCGGCCACCCAGCGGGCGGCGTCTTCGTTCACCACGCTCAGGCGCTGGTCGTCGTCCGGCAGGCGGAACCACAGTCGACAGGCGTGGATGACGGTGGGGTTGAGCTCCACCGCGGTGGTCGGCATGCGCAGCACCTTGTGGCAGAACTTGGTGAGCGCGGCCGCACCCAGACCCAGCTGCACCACCTGGCCTTCGGTCACCTCGTCCTGCGGGCGCCAGAGCAGCCAGGCCATCATGCGCTGGATGTACTCCAGCTCCAGCTGGTAGGGCTTGCTGATGCGCATGGCGCCCTGCACCCAGATGGAATCCAGGTGCAGGTAGCGCACGCCATCGAGCTCGGACATGGTGGCGCCGACCATGTCGTCGGTGCGGCTCTCGCGGTTCTTCTTGGTCGTCATGCGGTGGGCAGCAGACCGCACTGGGCGAACACCTCGCGCCAGGCGGCGAGCTTGCGCTCGAAGGACCAGCTGGCATGGGCCGGGCTGGTGGAGGGCAAGCGGTACACGGGCAACCCGAACGAGGCGGTGAAACGCCGCGCCCGGGCTGATTCCCCGCCATTGTGGGCGATGCCGCGCAGCTGTGGCAGCCGGGCAATCAGACCGGCGAAGTCGTTGTACTCGGCCTGCTCGATGGCGCTGTCCAGGCTGCCCTCACGCTCGCAGGCCGCATAGACATCCCAGATGCCCAGGCCGCGGGCCTGCACCGCGGCCACCCGCTCGGCGTAGGGCATGGCCTTCAGGTCCAGGCCAAACAGGGCCGAGAGCAGCGGCCAGAACTGGTTGCGCGGATGGGCGTAGTACTGCTGGGCCTGCAGCGAGGCCACGCTGGGAAAGCTGCCCAGCACCAGCAGGCGCGTGCCGACATCGGCCACCGGCGGGAACCCCCTCAGCACCGGCTCAGCCTTCCAGCAGCGGCTTGAGCCGCGGCAGGACGGTGCAGGCATTGGTGCTGGTGATCAGCGCCGTCTCCGCCAGTGTCCATTCGCGCAGGCCGGCCAGGGTGCGGGCGATGCGCGGCAGC
Source organism: Ideonella sp. B508-1 (assembly GCF_000333615.1). GTDB lineage: Bacteria > Pseudomonadota > Gammaproteobacteria > Burkholderiales > Burkholderiaceae_C > Ideonella. The sequence continues at coordinate 10,073 of NZ_BADL01000036.1, forward strand.
TGGCTAGGTTCGTTGCGGCTGTGCTCGCCCGCAGCCCGCTGGGCCGCGGTGCGGTAGAGCCACTGCGGCGGGATGTCCGGCGCGTCGGTCTCCAGCACCAGGGCGTGGGCCGGCAACTCGGCCGCCAGGGCCTGGATGTTGAGCGAACGGTCGAAGGTCATGGCCCCGCCAAAGCCCAGCACGAAACCGCGGCGCACGAAGTCATGGGCCTGCTGCACGCTGCCATTGAAGGCATGGACGATGCCTGTCACGCCCTCGAAGCGGCGCAGCCCCTTGAGCAGGGCATCGGCCGAGCGCCGCACATGCAGCAGCACCGGCAGGCCGAAGCGCCGGGCCAGCTTGAGCTGGGCCTGGTAGAAGCGCTCCTGCCGGGCACGGTCCAGCCCGGGCACAAAGTGGTCCAGGCCGATCTCGCCCACCGCCACCAGGCGCGGGTCGTCCTGGTGCTGCGCCAGGGCATCCGTCAGACGGTCCAGGTCTTCGTCGGCGGCCCGGTCCACGTACATCGGGTGGATGCCCAGCGCGTAGCTCAGGCCATGCTGGTGGGCCAGCGCGCGCACCGCGTCGAAGTTGGCCACCTCCACCGCCGGCAGCACCTGCATGGCCACCCGGGCCTCGCGGGCGCGCGCCAGCACGGCCTCGCGATCGGCATCGAATTCAGCCGCGTCCAGGTGGCAGTGGGTGTCGATCCACATCGGGGCGGGCTCAGCGGCTCTCGACCGGCGTCGGCGCGGCCAGCAGCTGCCCGGCCTGCATGCGCACCACGCGGTCGCAGCGCGCGGCCAGCGCAGCATCGTGCGTCACCAGCACGAAGGCAAGCCCCTTTTCCAGGGTGCGGCCCAGCATCAGGTCGAAGACGCGATCGGCCGTCTCGCGGTCCAGGTTGCCGGTGGGCTCGTCGGCCAGCACACAGGCCGGATGCGCCACCAGCGCACGCGCCAGGGCCACCCGCTGGCGCTCGCCGCCGGAGAGTTCGGACGGCCGGTGCAGCACCCGCTCGGCCAGGCCCACCGCCGCCAGGGCCTCGCGGGCGGCGGCGTGGGCGGTGGCCACGCTTTCGCGGCGGATGCGCAGCGGCATGGCCACGTTGTCCAGCGCGCTGAACTCCGGCAGCAGGTGGTGGAACTGGTAGACGAAGCCCAGGTGCCGGTTGCGCCAGGCGCCCTGCTCCGCCGCACTGAGCGTGTCCAGGCGTTGGCCCATCAGCGTCACCGCGCCCTGGCTGGGCGCGTCCAGCCCGCCCAGCAGGTGCAGCAGCGTGCTCTTGCCCGAGCCCGAGGCGCCGACGATGGCCAGGGTCTCGCCCGCGCGCACCTGCAGGTCCACGCCACGCAGCACATGCACGTCCAACGGGCCCTCCACATAGCGCTTGTGCAGGCCGGTGGCTTCCAGGATCACGTCACTCATAGCGCAGGGCCTCCGCGGGGTTGACCCGGCTGGCGCGCCAGCTGGGGTACAGGGTGGCCAGGAAGGCCAGAGCCAGCGAGATGCAGGCGATGGGCACGATGTCGCCGGCCTGCGGGTCGCTGGGCATGCGGCTGATCAGGTAGACGCTGCCGGGCAGGAAATGCACGCCCAGCAGGTGCTCGATGGCCGGCACGATGACGTCGATGTTGAAGGCCACCAGCAGGCCCAGCGCCACGCCGGCAAAGGTGCCGATCACCCCGGCCGCCGCGCCCTGCACCACGAAGATGCCCATGATGGAGCGCGGGCTGGCGCCCAGGGTGCGCAGAATGGCGATGTCGGCCCGCTTGTCGGTCACCGTCATCACCAGCGTGGACACCAGGTTGAAGGCCGCCACCGCGACGATCAGCGTCAGGATGATGGCCATCATCCGCTTCTCGATCTGCACCGCGTCGTACCAGGCGGCGTTGGTGCGCGTCCAGTCACGCACCAGCACCTGATCGCCCAGGCGCACGGCCAGGTCCGCGCCCACGCGCCGGGCGTCCTGCACATCCTTCAGGCGCAGCTGCACGCCGGTGGGGCCGCCCACCCGGTACAGGCGCGCGGCATCGTCCAGGTTGACCAGGGCCAGCGCGCTGTCGTATTCATAGTGCCCGACGGTGAAGATGCCGGCCACGGTGAACTGCTTCAGGCGCGGCGCCACACCAGCCGGCGTGACCTGCCCCCCCGGGGCGATCAGGGTGACCGGGTCGCCCTCGCGCACGCCCAGCGAGCGGGCCAGCTCACTGCCCAGCAGGATCTTCCACTCGCCGGGCTGCAGCCGGTCCAGCACACCGTTGCGCTTGAGCTGGGCCGCCAGATCGGTCACCCCGCCCTCATCGGCCGGCACCACGCCGCGCACCATCACGCCGCGCATGTCCTCGCCACGGGCCAGCAGCGACTGCACCGCGATGAACGGCGCCGCCGCCGTCACCTCGGGCTGCTGCCGGGCCTGCTGCGCCAGGGCCTGCCAATCGGGCAGCGCGTCACCGCTCGGCGAGAGCAGCTCCACATGCGGGATGGCCGACAACATGCGGTCACGCACTTCTTTCTGGAAGCCGTTCATCACGCTCAGCACGATGATCAGCGCCGCCACACCCAGGGCGATGCCGATGACCGAGACGAAGGAGATGAAGGAGATGAAGCCGTTGCGTCGGCCGGCGCGGCCGGCGCGGGTGTAGCGCCAGCCGATCTGCCACTCGTAGGGCAGCTTGGAGAAAAAGCTCATGGGCGTGATGCTACTACCCCGCCATCTGTCGATTCCCGTGAGTTCGCAGACCCGCGCTGCAGTGCAGGCCTTTGCTACAGCCTCAACGTGATGATTCCCCCCTTTTTTGAAGGGCGAGGCTTTGCACTTCAAATCCGGGATCAATAAATTAGAAAAACCTATTCATCACAATCATTATTAAATTATGAAGCGAATGGATTAAAAATGACATCACAACCGCCTTTGTCATATAGTCAGCACCCCATTGGATCATCGTCAACCCCAATGGAACACCTACAGAAACCCCTCCCGCAAAAAATGAAATCCACCCAACAGAAATGTGAGCCAACGCGAATGGGGCAGAGCAAGCCCAAAATATCCAACCATCGCTCAATTTAAGCCTTCTGACAATCAACATCGGGATAGTCTGGAATAAAATCGTCTCCAGCAAAGGGCCAAAAATAACTGTCAATATAAATGAATTCCACCCCACACCGAGACTCCTCGGTTGGTCACTGTAATTTATTACTATAAATGGAATCGAAAATATAAAACTCAGAAAAATAGACAGTGCAGCCATGAGGAGCACATAGCGACAAGCGCCAACCCGCCCCAGGAATTCAATGAATTTTTTAATTTCTTTTGATAGCCGACACTCATGATTCATGAATTTACTCATTTTCATTCCTGATTAGTCATGAACCTCAGTCTTGCCATGAATATGACGTTCCCGGGTAGGCGCAGCCTTGGCAGCGTGAGCGAGTAATCCCAGAAAGATGGTTCTTGAGGTTGAACCAACCGTTGAACAGTACGAGAAGGCACCGAGGTACTTGCCGGCGTACCTGCAGAACTTGTAGGCCTTTTCGGCGCCGCCGATCATGGTCTTGCGGCTGTCCTGCACGGTGTTGACACTTGCGGCATGTCGCGCGGCTTGCATGAGCCCACGACGATGTCGGCGTGCGCGTAGTTAGCATCGATGATGCCAGCGAAGCAATTCAGGCCATCGCTGCGCATGTCGCAGCCAGGTAGCAAGTTGACCTGGGCCCTATGTTTGATGGCATCGATGGTGAATGCGGCCACCGGGGAGACCTTGACCCGAAGCGGACGCGCCTTGCTGATCATGACGGATCAGGACGTGACGAATACACCTTCTCGAAGATGCAATGTCTGCACTTCGAACTCGAAAGCGCCGGCGGCTTTAAGCGGAAAATTTCTTCGCTAGAGAATGCAGGTAGGTTATTGTGAAACCAGGACCCGTCACTGATATCCTGCACTCCTGCTCGCATATATAGAATCTATTCTCACTCCACCTCATCCATTCAGGCTGCTTGGTCGCGTAAGTCCGCGTGCTGTGGGCCGATTCCAGTTTCTCAAGGTGATAGCCTTTGGTCTTCAGCATGGATTCAAAGGACGCCATGAGCCGGCTCTTTGATTCCGCATCTTCAACAATCACAAAGAAGCGCCTGGGGGAAACAAAATGTAATACTGGAAACGCACCTACAAGCCCCCCAATCACGACATAGGGTGCACTGCCAGAGCCCTCCAGGGCCCAGACGAGGGCTCCAACAACGACGATCGAAATCGTCGCGGCCGCTAACAGGGTCATCAATTGCCTAAATGATTGGACCAGTGTGTAACGGGAGAGACCTGTTCCGGATTTTTCGATCGGAGAGACTTGCATGATCTAAAAAGTGAGGCAACACCCTGAAGAATATTTTCTTACTCCAAATGAACGACTCAATTAACAATCCAACGCTCCAGCGAGAAATATATATTACCGGCGCATTTGAACGTCCTATACAACCAGGCCAACGCATCACACAGCGAGGACGGTCGAGATAAAAAGTAGCACTCACGCAGAGCGCACTACTGCGCCAGCCATCTAGAAGCAATATTCGCGCAAGATTGGAATATTGACCTTCACCACCCCTGATATTAATGGAAGAACTGCTCTGTTTCGCAACGCAAGAAAAACGCCTTGTGTAGGCATAAAATTCCTGAACCCTGAACCTTGCGTGCAAAACCGAATACAGCAAAGAAAATAACAATCATCGAGGAAAATACACCCAAAATCCCCACAAGCAGCCAGTGGCTGATAGGCGATATCAAACCACCGACCCATAGGTTCTCTATGATAGATGGCCCACCACCTCCTTGCGAAAGAGCGGAGGTGATTCCTCTTCTGAGATTGGCTCGTTCATGCGCCTTCATTGAGTAATGAAAACGCTGCAGCCCACCGGATGCAAAAACACCCACGGAAACCCCTGCCTGCAATTCACTTTACTCGATGCTACCTTCCTGACAGAACCTCGGCAATATCGCTATTGCGTTTAAGTTATCGCACGGTCTGTGGGGTGTCAATGCGAAGGCGCATCTCGACCTTGCTCCTGGCTGTCTGCTTGATCGGAATATTCTGAATCGAGGTCAGCTCACCATCATGTCGCCAGCCCCTAGCGCTCGGGAGCGCATTTCTTCTTGCGTTGACGTCAAGAGTGCAATGTGCGGATCGATGGTGCTGCCATTCCCATGAACAACTACCTCTTGACTTCCGAATCACCTTCCCGCGGGCAGGAAATCACCGCAAAGAATCCGATCGGAGCCGGAGCGTGACCAGAGGTGCAATATGAGCGGAGCGATCAGCGGCTTATCCGCCCAGGCAGCATCGCCAAAATGCGCTCCAGCAACAGCGCCATCTCCGCCGGATTCTCCAGGAAGAAGCTGGCCCGGCTCTGCGGCGGCTCCCGCCCGATCTTGATGGTCAACCAGTGTGGCGGCGCCGTGGCGAACACCGGCTCGTCGTTCAGATCGTCCCCTGCGAACAGCGCCCCGCCCGCCCCACTGCGGGCCACCAGCGAACGTACCGCATGGGCCTTGTCCGGCGCGTCGGCCGGGGTCAGGTTGACCACCAGCTTGCCGCCGAAGATCGTCAGCGCCGGCCCCACCCCCTGCAGCACCTCGTCGATGACCTGACGGGCCCGGTCGCGGTCGCGCGCCAGGCGGTAATGCAGGGCGATGGACTGCTGCTTGTCCTCCACGCTCACGCCCGCCGCGCGCAGCACCGGCTCGCGCTGGGCCAGCAGGTCGCGCGCACTCTCCAGCGCCTCGGACAGGGCCTGGGCCACCGCCGGGTCGGCCTCGTCTTCCGCACCGTGGTTGCCCACGATGTAGCTGGGCACGAAACCCAAGCGCTCGCGCACATCGTCCACCTGGCGCCCGGTGACGATGGCCACCGGCAGCCAGCGCATCAGCTGGCTGAGCCGGCCGGCCACGGCCAGCGAGACGCGCGCGTCGTCCGGCCGCGGCACGATGGGCGCCAGCGTGCCGTCGAAATCGAAGGCCAGCAGGGGTTGGTACTGCAGCGCGGCCACCAGCGCGGCCTCGCCTTCGGAACTGAACAAATGCCTCATGGTGCGTCGCGTGTGGTTTCCGTCGCCCGGCCGAGCGGCCCGAGGCCATCCGCGCTGCGCTGCAGGCGCCGCACCCGGGCCTCCACCCGGGCGCGCAGACGCCAGCGCGCGGCGTCGCTGAGCATGTGGCCGGCCCAGCGGTAGACGTTGAATTCGTGCACCGTGCTGCGCAGGCTGGCCATGCGCTCGCGCTGCTCGGCCGAGGGCATGGTGGCCGCGCGGAACAGCGCATCGGCCGTTTCTTCCACATGGTAGGGGTTCACGATCAGGGCTTCGGTCAGCTCGCGGGCCGCGCCGGCAAAGCGGCTGAGCAGCAGCACGCCCTGCTCATCGTCGCGCGCGGCCACGAATTCCTTGCTCACCAGGTTCATGCCGTCGTGCAGGCTGGTCACCACGCAGATGTTGGCCGCCCGGAACAGCTCGTTGACCTGCTCGGGCTCGTGGTGCTGGGCCAGCAGATGCACGGGCTGGTAGCCGGGCCGGCCGAAGCGCTCGTTGATGCGCTGGCTCAGGCGCTCGATGCGGTCCTGGAAGCTGCGGTACTCCTCCAGCGAGCTGCGGGTGGGCGCGGCCACCTGCACGAAGACGAAGCGGCCCACCCACTCCGGGTGCTTCTCCAGCA
>NZ_BADL01000035.1 GCF_000333615.1 Ideonella sp. B508-1
CCCGTAGACTTCACCACCAGATCGCTGTGCGCGCCGGCCAACTTGTCCAGCACGCCGTCGATCATTGGGTGTGTGAAACCCACCTCAATGCCAGGCAGGCCGCGGAAGCGCTCAGCCATGTGCTCGATCAGCTGCTGCTTGGTCCAGCCGGAGACCCATTGGTCGTAAGGCTTGAGCGTGAGCGCCGCCTCAATGTGGGAAGGCGTGAAGGGATCGGTGCCATCGTCGTTGCGGCCCAGCTGAGTGACGATGTGGTCGACCTCCTTGAACGACTGGGCGGCAGCGCGCAGTTGCCCGGCCATCTCGCTGGCCTTGTCCAGGGAAATGCCAGCAGGCAGGGTGACCTGCAACCAGATCGAGCCTTCGTCCAGGTAGGGCAGGAAGTCCCGTCCCAGGGTGGCGCCCAGGCCGATCACCAGCGCGAATGTGGCCACAAACAGCGCCAGGGCCCACCGGGTCCTTCCGACAAAGCCCTGCAGCAGGCGCTCGTAGCGCGGCACAAGCCACTCCAGCACGGGGTTCCTGAAGCTGCGAACCGGACGGCGGTAGGCCCAGTAGGCCAGGCCCGGGATCAGCATCAGGGCCACCAGCAGGGCACCGAACAGGGCGAAGCCCACAGCGAACGCCATGGGTGCGAACAGCTTGTACTCGATGCGCTGGAAGGCAAACAGCGGCAGGTAGGCCACCATGATGACCAGCATGCCGAAGAAGATCGGCTGGGCCACCTGCAGGGTGGTCTTCACCACTTCGTGCCCGCTCATGGGGGCGCCGGGCTCGCGCTCGCGCTGGCGCAGAATCGTCTCCATCACCACGATGGCGCCGTCCACGATGATGCCGAAGTCGATGGCGCCCAACGACAGCAGGTTGGCCGGAATGCGGTAGTGCTGCATCAGGATGAAGGCGATCAGCAGCGACATCGGAATGGTGATGGCGACGATGATGGCTGCCCGGGGTGAGCCCAGAAACAGCAGCAGCACAAGCGTGACCAGAGTCATGCCCTCGAGCAGGGTCTTGCCCACCGTGTGCACGGTGGCCTCAACCAGATTGCTGCGGTCGATATAAGGGACGATCCGAACATCTTTGGGCAGAACATGATCATTGAGGTCCTGCACCGCGGCATGCACACCTTCGAGCACGCGCGAAGGGTTCTGCCCCTTGAGCAGCAGCGTGATGCCTTCAAGGGTGTCGGCGTTGCCATCCATGCCCAACACACCGTGCCGCTCCTGGTTGCCCAGCACCACCTGACCGACGTCACGCACCAGCACTGGCACGCCACTCTTCTGGGTGACCACAATGTTGCCCAGGTCGTCGAGGTTGCGAAGCAGTCCCACGCCGCGAACCACCAGACCTTGCTCGCCTCGGGTCATCACGCTGCCGCCAGCGCTGGCGTTGTTGGCGGAGATAGCCTGGGTGACCTGGGCGAGCGAAAGGCCGTACTTGTCCAGGCTCAGCGGGTCGATCTCAACCTGGAATTGCGTCGTCAGCCCACCGAAATTCGCCACGTCAACCACGCCCGGCACTTGCTTGAGCCGCGGAATCACCTTCCAGAATTGCAGCTCGGAGAGCTCGCGCAGGCTGCGTGTCTTGGACTGCAGCGTGTAGCGGTAGATCTCACCAATGGGCGAGGTGAGCGCATCCAGCCCCGGCTGCGCACCATAGGGCAGGCTGACACCGCCAATCCGCTCCTGCAGACGCTGGCGGGACCAGTAGTCCTCGCTGCCGTCCTCAAAAACCACAGTGATCAGGGACAGGCCGAAGGTGCTCTCCGAGCGCATCACATGCATGCCGGGCGTGCCCATGATCTCCCGCTCCAGTGGGATGGTGATCTGCTGCTCGACCTCCTCGGCGGCCAGCCCATCGACCTGTGTGACCACCTGCGAAGTCACATCGGCGATGTCCGGATAGGCCTCCAGCGGCAGCTGCGTCCAGCACCAGGCGCCGTAGAAGGCCGTCAACACGAACACCAGCGCAACAATGCCGCGCCGGTTGAAACACAGGGTGACCAGGCGCTCAATCATTCAGCAGCACTCCATTGCGAACGACGACGCGCTCTCCAGCCTGGAGACCAGAGAGGACTTCGATGCTGTCCCCGACCTGAGCCCCCAGCGTGAGGGTGCGCGCCTGGAAATGCCAGGGTGAGGTCTCGACGAAGGCCTGGCTGGAGAAGCCGCCCTGCACCACCGCCGACATCGGCAGGAGCAGGCCTGGATGCGGACGCCCCTGGAACGTGGCGCGGGCAAACATGCCGGGCTTGAGCAAGCCGTCGCGGTTCTCGAAACGCAGACGCACCTTGACCGTGCGGGTGTCGGAGTCCAGGAGCTCGCCAATGGACTGGACGCGTCCCGTCAATGGCGTTGGCACTGCGTCAAGCTGCACACTCGCTTGCTGGCCCGCATAGAGCTGGCCCAGATCCTTCTCCTGCGCATTGGCAGTCACCAGCACGCTGGAGAGATCAGCCACGGTCATCAAGGGGGCGGTGGTGTCGTTCCAGTAACCCCCGGTGCCCGCCTGCAGATCCACCACCCGCCCGCGGATGGGCGAACGAACGACCAACAGCCTGCCACCGCCCGAAGCGGGCGCTCCCAGCTGAGCGAGGTGTTCCCTGACGCGCTGCCATTCGCTGCGGGCCTGCTCAAAATCGCTGCGAGCCTGTTCGACATCGCGCGTCGCGGCGATCTGCTCCGTCCCCAGGTGGCTGGTGCGATCCAGGTTCGCGCGCGCCAGATCCAGGACAGCCTGGGCCTTGCTCGCATCGCTGAGCGCCTGCCCATAGTCGGGCGCATCCATTGTGAACAGGATGTCGCCGGGGCTGACTTGGTCGCCCAGCTGCTTGTCGATGCGGACCACGCGCCCAGTGGCCGGAGTCAGCACCTTGACCATGCGCGCCGCATCGACCTCGACCGAAGCCGGCAGCACCAGTGGCGTGGAAATCTGCCCGGGCACCAGCGCCCGCACCTGCAGCGCTGCGCGCAGCGGCGAGTGCTCGGGGATGACGATGGCATCACCCTCGTGGACACTGGCGGGCGCGATCGGCTCAGGCGCAGCGGGCGCGGCACGCAGGCCCAAAGCCAGGATGGCCCCCAGTAGCCCAAGTCCGGCCAGGGCAAGCACAAGAGGCCTTTGTTTGTACAGCATGTTCAGTGACTCCAGCAGGCGGTGGGCAGCCGTCTTGCACCGTGACCTGGCACGGAGAGCGGCTGCGCGGATGGAGGGGGTGAGGCGCACCGCTGGCGCGGCACACAGGTCAGGCATCACGCCATGGACCGATGCCCCTCCTGGAACAGGGCGGCAGAATAGTCAGGCTCACCTGAAGAACATCCCAAGATCACCTGAATTTCTCTTCAGAAAGACGACTCAGCTGCGTGCTGCACCGGTTCAGTGGGAGACTGCCCCGACATCAGCCAGGCACCCGGAACATGAGAATTCTTTTGGTCGAAGACGACAAGAAGGCTGCGCAGTTGCTGGCGCGCGGTCTGGGGGAAGAGGGCTTCATCGTCGATCTGGCCCACTCTGCCGAGGCGGCGGATGAGCAATGGGTCGCCATGGACTACGACCTCGTGATCCTGGACTGGATGCTGCCCGGACAGGACGGCCTGGACTGGTGCCAGGCCGTCCGGCAGCAGGGCGGGCAGGTGCCCATCCTGATGCTGACAGCCCGCGACGCCCTGCAGGAACGCATCAAGGGACTGAACGCCGGAGCCGACGACTATCTGACCAAGCCGTTTGCATTTGAGGAACTGCTGGCCCGCGCCCGGGCCCTGCTGCGTCGGTCGGAGTTCACCCGGCCCACCGTGCTGAGCGTGGCCGACCTCCAGCTCGACCCGTCCAACCAAAGCGTCAGCCGTGGTGGCTGCGCCATCGAGCTGACACGCAAGGAGTACGCAATCCTCGAAGTGCTGATGCGCCAGCACGGCGGCATCGTCAGCCGCTCACGCTTGGCGGAGCAGGTCTGGAAGGCCGATCTGATCGGTATCGATAACCTCATCGACGTTCATGTGGGCAACCTGCGCCGCAAGATCGATCGACCCGGTCTGCCGCCACTGATCCACACCGTGCGAGGCCGGGGTTTTCAACTGGTCGCACCGGAGGTCCGTGGTGCTTAGTTTCCGGCGTCGCTTCGTCCTGGCACATTTCATGGTGACAGCGGTGACGTTGTGCGTAGCCGCGGTCATGGGCTACTGGGTCCTCGCCCGATCCGTCCATGCCCAGTTGGACGCTGCCGTGCTGGCCCTGGCGGAAACGGAGGCGGGGATCCTGGCGGAATCACGCGGACAGCCGGTGTCGGTCCACGAGGGCACCCCGGGCCATGGGCCGTTTTCCTTCGTCCGGCTCGACCGCCTGGTGCAGATCATCGATGGCGAGGGCCGCGTGCTGGCACGCAGCGCCAACTTGGGCGCGGCCCAGCTCCCAGCCTCCACGGGTGTTCTGCGCCAGCTGGCGAAGGGCGAAACCGTCTTCGAGACCGTGTACGGCTTTGGCGATGAACCGGTGCGCCTGGTGTCCGTTCCTGTGCACGTCGCAGGGAGCCTGTGCGCCGTCCAAGTGGCCGGATCGCTGGACGATGTCAACCATGTCGTGGCATCCGCTGCACTCCTCTTTCTGGGCCTGGGGGTGTGCCTGGTTCTGGCCCTGGGCACCACCAGCGCGCTGCTGACACGCCGCATGGTCGTGGCCATCGATGACATCGTCCAACGGGCGCGAAAGATCGGACAGGCCAGCCTGAGCCAACGCCTGCCGCACTCGGATAGCCGCGATGAGATCGGTCGGCTGGTCGAGACGCTCAACGACATGCTGGGGCGCCTTGAGCATGCGTTTGAAGCGCAGCGGCGCTTCACCGCGGATGCCTCCCACGAGCTGCGCTCCCCTCTGTCGCGGCTGCGTGCCGAGCTGGAAATTTCACTGCGACGCCCCCGGAGTGCCGAGGAATACAAGCAGGCACTGGCCTCCTGCCAGGAGGAAGTTGAGAGACTGACGTTGCTGGTCGACGAGCTCCTGGTGCTGGCCCGGCTCGATGCCGGCCAGGAGCGCAGTCCTCCGGACGTCGTTCACCTGAATCAGTTGCTGGCCGAGGCGGTGCGCCGGCTTGAACCGGCCGCACAGGAAAAGCAGATCCGGCTCCTGCATGAGGATGGCCCCCGCATCGAAGCGGCAGTCGGCGCGGGTCCGGTCAACCTTGTCCTCGGAAATCTGCTCGACAACGCGGTGAAGTACTCACCGCCCGGCTCCAGCGTGACGGTACGTGTCGGCCAGGATGCCGCCACCGCTTTCGTCACCATCGAGGACGATGGCCCCGGCCTGAGCCAGGAGGATCTGCCCCATGTGTTCGATCGCTTCTTCCGCGGCACGGCGGCCCGCTCCACCGAGGTGGCGGGCCTCGGCCTGGGCCTCGCCTTGTCTCAGGCCATGATCCGCGCCCATGGCGGCCACATTGAGGTGGCCAATGGGCCCCACGGAGGTGCCTGCTTCGTGCTGCACCTGCCTCAGGCCAGGGAGGGGCTGGACTGAGTCCTCCGTCCTCAGTTTTGAATCTCGATCTTGCTGGCCTGGACCAGTGCGCCATTGCTGGAACGTGTGCCCTTGACCTCCACCCGCAGCCCGTTGGTCAGGGTGGCCGCCGTGCCATTCTCGATGGAGGCCTGGGCGTAGGACACCGTCTGGGTGCGGATCACGAAGGTCTGGGCCGTGGTGTCCAGGCTGCCGATCTGGCCGCTCAGCTCGAACTCCTGCCCATCACCGCTGTCGTCGCCCCCCGCGGTGCCTTCGCTGCCCTTGAGTTCCAGCTTGGTGGCCTTGAGCACCGTGCCCTGCATGCGGCCCTCCACCTCCACCCGCACGCCGGCGGCCAGGGTCAGGCCGTTGGCGTTGAGTTGTGCGGCCGAGGCGTCCACCGTCACGCCAGCCACAACGAAGTTCGACAGGCTGGTGTAGCCGGACACCACCGCCTCGATCTCGGCCTCCGTGCCGTCGGCGGGCAGGTAGGTGGCGGGCTGAGCGGTGGTCACCACCCAGCGGCCACTGCCATCGGCCTGGGTCGACAGGCGCAGGCGCAGCGTGGCGCCATTGGCCAGGCCGGCCGGCACGGCATCGGCCGCGTAGGTCAGTGTGGCCGGTCCCATCTGGAACTGGCGCTGGGCGCTGTTCCAGCCCGACACCACACCGCGCAAGGTGTAGTGGTCGGGGTTGTCGCTGGGCAGCACCAGCCGTGCCGCATAAACCGTGTTGACCGGATCGAAGATGGCATAGACCTCGACCTTCTGTCCCAGCGCGATGGCCGACAAACCACCCGCCAGGCTGCTGTCGAACAGTGTGGACGCGGTGATGCGCACCGTCTGCCCCAGCACGGTCATGGTGCTGGCCGTGAGGTCCACCGCAGAGACCGGCCCGAGCAGGTCGCTGATGACGTTGACGTCCTGCGCGGTGGCGGTCAGCGCGGTGCTGTCGATGGCGCCGCTCTGGATCTCCACCGTCATGCCCAGACGCAGCGCGTCGCGGCTGAGGGTGTTGCCGTCCGCATCGTGGATGTGGGCCGTGCTCTCGTCGAAGTGCACCCCGTTGACCACGACCGAGCCGAAGCCGGTGATGGCGCCGCTGCTGTAGCCGGCACTCATGCCCGTCCCACCGCTTTCAACGCCACCGCCACCACAGGACACCAGCAATGCTGTGGCTGTGAGCCATGCCAGGCCCTGGAATTTCAACCAGCGCCATCCAAGGAATTCACGCATGGGGCTTCCCCTCCTGATCTTGTGCAGCAGGCCGCCCATCGTCTTGCTGCGAATACATGTACACCCCGACCCGCACACGGGCGTCAGGCGTCAGGCCTGTCGACTCGACCGCGTCAATGCGGCGCTGGATCTCCGGCACCAGCGCCTGGGAGAGCAGCTTCCACTGGGCCTCAATGATGGCCCGCAGTTCCCGGGCGAGGTCCAGGGTCAAACCATCCGCCCAGATCGCCTGCTCAAAGTGCCTGGGTTGAAGGCCGCCAACGTTCTCCACCGCGGCCGACAGATGGTCGCCCACGTTGGCGCCCAAGTAGGCCATGAGCTTGGCCGTGTCTGCATCGGGCACAAAGGCCGACTGGCGAAGTGTCACCGTGTCGGCATCGGCATCCCACTCCACCAGTTTCAGGCGAACCATGTCATCCAGCACACTGCGCGGATGGACATCGCGGGAAACCTGGGCCGCCAGTGCCTCGAAACTGGGTGCCACGCCCTGACGCCGCAGGATTTGCGGCTGGCCCCGGCCATTGAGGTAGTCCGGGTCCGTGCGCCAGCGCTCAAAGACGCGCAGTGCCATCGAGGGGCGCAAGCCGGACGATGCGTCGGGCTCGGCCAGCAGCCGACCCACTTCGCGGCGGTTGATGCCCGTGGCGGTCGACAGGCGGCTGACGAGTCGGTGCGGCAAAGCCTCGGGCGTGGCGCGCAAGGCGGCGTCACGTGCCGCCTGCACATAGGCGGCTTTGAGACGTTCCTCGGCCTGCGCATAGGGCAGGCCCCGGGCCACCAGCAGCTCCGCCAGTGGCCGTAGGACCGCCTGCACAGCACCAAGCAGGGCCGTGTGCTCAGGAGGAACCGTGGGCGTGCTCATCGCCGTGAGGAGAACCATTGAATGTGCATGAATCCCATTTCAACACAAACCTCCCTGCGCAGGGAGGTCTGTGCCTTTCTCAGTCGTCCACCTTGATGAGCGAGGCCACCAGCGTCGTTCCGTCGGTGGACAAGCTGCCCTTCACCTCGATCTTGGCCACGGTGGCCAGTTGCGCCTCGGTCAGGCCGACCCACTGGCTGACGCTGGCGTAGCTGACGGTCACACCGCGCAACACGAAGGTCTTGGCCGTGGTGTCCAGGGCCGAGAGGCTGCCGTGCAGCTCATAGTCCTCGCCATGGCCCTGCTGGCTGCCGTCCTCCAGCTGGACGCTCGTGGCCACCAGCACGCCGTTGACCACACTGCCCTTGATCTCCACCTGGGCACCCAGCACCACGCCGCTCTGCCCATCCGGGAAGCTGGCGCCACTGGCGTCCACCGGAATGTCGTTCACGCTGAAGCTGGTGGCCGAGGTCCAGGCGGTGATGTTGCCCTTGACCTCCGCTTCGGCATGGTCCTCGGACAGCTTGCGCTCATTCGTCTTGATCGACAGCGCCGTCCAGCTGCCGTCGGCGGCAGCGGTGGTGGCCAGCTTGACCTGCACCCACTGATTCACGGCCAGTCCGGTGGGTTGGGGGGTCAGGCTGGCGTAGCTGATGGTGGCCGCCCCCATCTGGAAGGTGTGGGCCGTGGTGTCCAACGCCAGGATGGGACCGCGCAGCTTGTAGCTGTCCACGCTGGCGTCCAGGTCCACACGACTGGCCACATAAAGCTGGCGCGCTGCGTCGTACTGGGCATGCACCTCCAGCACGCTGCCCACCACGGTGGACAGGCTGGCGAGGCCACCGGTCAGCGCAGTGTCGTACACCGTGGTGTCGCTGACCTTCACCGTCTGGCCCAACAGGGTGAACTGGGCGTTGGCCGCATCCACCGCGGTCAGCGGGCCCTTGATTTCGCTGCCGTAGCGGATGACGGTGGCCACGGCCGTCTGGGTGCTGCTGTCGATCGGGCCGCTCTCGACCTCGACGCTATCGCCCAGGCGCAGGTCATCGGCCACGTGGCGGGTGCCATCGTCGTCTTCCACGGTGACGCTGCTGGTGTCGAAGCGCACGCCGTTGACGATCACCGAACCGAAGCCGCTGATGGCGCCGCTGGTGTAGGCCGCGCTGCCGGCCGTGGTGCCGGTGGTGCCGGTGGACGAGCCGCCACCACCGCCGCAGGCCGCCAGCACGGCGGCGCTGAACAGGGTCAAGAGGCCCAGGTGGCGGCTCAGCCCCCGGGGGAAGGTGAAGTCGGAAAGCGATGTGCGCATGAAGTACTCCTCTGGCATCTGGGGGCCGCAGGCTGGGCCCAGCGGTGGTGCCACTATAACTGTGCACTTTGCACATTCAAAGAGAAGGGGCTTCCCTGACATCTGGTTTCACATCGGGTTTCGATTGGCGACGCAGGCCCAAAGACTGATAATTCATCCAGTATGTCGCCGCCGCGCCGCCTGATCGCCCACCTCGACATGGATGCCTTCTATGCCTCCTGCGAGTTGCTGCGCTACCCCGAGCTGCGCGGCCGGCCGGTCGTCATCGGCGGGGGCCGGCGCCACCAGCCCGAGGCCCTGGCCGACGGCAGCCGCCGCTATGCCCGGCTGGGCGACTACGTCGGCCGCGGCGTCATCACCACCGCCACCTACGAGGCGCGGGCCCTGGGCATCCACTCGGCCATGGGCCTGATGAAGGCCGCCGCCCGGGCGCCGGATGCGGTGCTGCTGCCCACGGACTTCGAGCTCTACCGCCGCTGCTCGCGCGCCTTCAAGGCCGCCGTGGCCGAACTGGCGCCGGTGATCGAGGACCGCGGCATCGACGAGATCTACATCGACCTGACCGAGGTGCCCGGCGCCCAGGATCCGGTCGGCCACGACCCGCTGGGCGGGGTGCGGGCCCTGGCCCGGGAGATCAAGAACAATGTGCAGCGCGCCACCGGGCTGAGCTGCTCGATCGGCGTCACGCCCAACAAGCTGCTGTCCAAGATCGCCTCCGAACTGGACAAGCCCGACGGCCTGACCGTGCTGACCATGGACGACCTGCCCACCCGCATCTGGCCGCTGCCGGTGCGCCGGGTCAACGGCATCGGCCCCAAGGCCGGGGCCAAGCTGGCCGCGCTGGGGGTGAACACCATCGGTGAACTCTCCCGCTGCGAACCGCTCTGGCTGATCGAGCGCTTCGGCCGCAGCTACGGTGCCTGGCTGCACGCCGCCGCCTGGGGACGCGACGACCGCCCGCTGGTGACCGAAAGCGAGCCGGTGTCGATCAGCCGGGAGACCACCTTCGAGCACGACCTGCACGCGGTGCGCGACAAGGCCCGGCTCTCCACCCTGTTCACCGAGCTCTGCGTGCGGGTGGCCGAGGACCTGCACCGCAAGGGCTACACCGGCCGCACGGTGGGCATCAAGCTGCGCTACGAGGATTTCAAGACCGTCACCCGCGACCTCACCCTGCCCCAGCCCACCGCTGATGCCGCCGAGATCCGCCACGCCGCCGGCCTGTGCCTGAAGCGGGTAGACCTGCGCCGGCGCCTGCGCCTGCTGGGCGTGCGGGTGGCCAACCTGCAACGGGCCGACGCGCCGCTGGTGCCGTCGGCCAAGCGCAGCGCACGGCCCGGCCGCCCCGCGGTGCCGCCGCCCGCCAGCGTGCTGGCCACCGGCCCTGGCGGCTTGCCGCCGATGGCCGCCGAGCGCGACCTGTTCGAGGCGTTCGACCCGCCGGCCCCGGGCGGCGCCAAGGGTTCAGTCGGCGGCCTTGCCGGGCGCTGAAGCCGCCGGGGCCGACGCCAGCTGCCGGGTGGGCAGCCGCCACAGCCAGGTGGCCACCACCGCGCAGCACAGCGCCGGCATGACCCGCCAGGCCGACGGGATGGCGAACCACGCAGCGGTGCAGCTGACCGCCATCATTGCCGTGGCCAGTTGCTTGGCCCGCAGCGGCACCGCGCGGTGGGTGCGCCAGTCGCGCACCATCGGCCCCCAGCGCGGGTGGTTCACCAGCCAGGCCTCCCAGCGCGCGCTGCCCCGCGAGAAGCAGAAGGCGGCCAGCAGCACGAAGGGGGTGGTGGGCAGCAGCGGCAGGAAGATGCCGACGATGCCCAACAGCAGCGCCAGCCCACCGGCGCCCAGCCACAGGGCCCGCTGCCACCAGGGACGCAAAGGGCGGACAGTGAGGGCAGGCAACTCGTTCATGGTGTCAAGAATGCGGGGCAGGCCCGGCAGGCGGTTCGGGCGGACGGCTCAGCCACCGGCTTGAGCCAGCGCAAGTTTGGCCCAGTTCTGCCACCTCGGGCTTGGACGCTCGCGGGGCCAGCGGCCAAAATCACGCTTTTACCCCGAGCCGCCCGCCCATGTCCGCACTCGCCTGGTCCGAAGAACTCGTGCTGCAACACCCGCAGATGGATGCCACCCACGAGGAGTTCGTCGAGCTGCTCAATGCCGCCCAGGCCGCCCTGGCCCGTTCCGAGGCCGAGGGGCTGGCAGCCTGGGACGCCCTGGTCGAGCACACCATCGGCCACTTCGGGCAGGAAGACCGCTGGATGCTGGCCACCGGCTTCGCCAAGGACAACTGCCACAGCCGTCAGCACGACCAGGTGCTGGCCATCATGCAGGAAGTGGCCCGACTGGCCCGCGACCACCAGGACTTCGGCCCCCTGCAGCGCATCATCCCCGAGCTGGCCGCCTGGTTCAGCATGCACGCGCAGTCGATGGACTCGTCGCTGGCGGTCCATCTGCAGGTGGCCGGCTTCGACCCTGAGACCGGCCTGTGCCGGAAGCCGCAGGTGGTGGACGCGGCCCCGATCTCCGGCTGCGGCAGCGACCACTGCGCACCGGACCACGCCAGCGCCTGAGCGCGCTGCCCCCGCACCGGGCCCAGCGCGGTGCGCTACAGTGCGGCGGCCATGGCGCCGCCGCCCTCTCCCTCCCTGCCGCCGCCGTCCGCATCGGACGATGCGCTGCGCCTGCCCTCGCTGGACGCGCTGCGCGCCTTCGAGGCCGCCGCCCGCCTGGGCAGCTACGAACGCGCGGCCGAGGCCCTGCACATCACCGCCAGCGCGGTGGGCAAGCGGGTCGCCACGCTGGAAGAGCAGCTCGGCCTGACCCTGTTCCAGCGCGGCAGCAAGCCGCTGCAGCTCAGCGCCAGCGGACGCGAATACCTGGCCGCCATCTGGCCGGCCCTGGAACAGCTGGCCCGCGTGCCCCAGCACCAGCGCGGCGCGCAGCGGGGCCAGCGGCTGCGGCTGAGCGCACCGCCCACGCTGGCGCGCGAGGTGCTGGTGCCCGCCCTGCCCGCCTTTGCCGAGCAGCACCCTGACATCGAGCTGGAACTGGTGCTGTCCGTGCCCTTTCTGGACCAGGGCGGCAGCGACGCCGACCTGGACGTGCGCCACGGCCAGGCCCTGCGCACCGACGAGCGCCCGCTGATGCAGGACGTGCTGATCCCCCTGGCCAGCCCCGCCCTGCTGCCCGACGGCCCCCTGCGCCAGCCCGGCGACCTGGCCCGGCTGCCCCTGCTGCGCAACCCACTGGAGCCCTGGACCCCCTGGTTCCGGGCCGTGGGGCTGGACTGGCACGAGCCCGAACAAGGCCCCCGGCTGTTCGACCTGGGCATGCGGCTGGAGGCCGCCCTGTGCGGCCAGGGCGTGGTGCTGTCCCGCCCCAGCCTGGCCCGCGCCGCCCTGCGGGCGGGCCGGCTGCGCCCGGTGCTGGGCGCCGGAGCCACGCCCTGGTTGATGGCGCCCAGCGTCTACTGGCTGCTGCCCCATGGGGATCAGCCCGCCCAACAGGCCGGCGCCGCCTGGCTGCGCGAAGCCTGTGAACGGGCCGCCGCCGACGGGCTGGCCCTGGTGAGCGGCAGCAGCTGAGACCCGGCCCCGAGGTGCCAATGCCTGGCGGCAGAACCCCCTAGATTATTCTCTCAGAGAATTCTTGAAGAATTATGAAGAGGCGCATAGCATCCCGCCACGCCCACCGGCGCCCCCTGGCCGGTGCCCCATGCCCTCCCACCGGAGACTGCCGATGCCCTTCGCCCACTCGCCCCGCCTGTCGGGTCTTGCCCTGCTGTTCACCGGCCTGCTGGCGGCCGCCCCGCTGCTGGCCCGGGCCGACAGCTACCGCATCGTCGCCAACATCGAGGGCAGTGTGACCGCGCTGTCGGCCAACGGCCAGGCCGCCGCGGGCATGACCCTGGACAACTTCGAGACCTTCCGCTGGACCGCGCGGGGCGGCATGGTCCGCCTGGGCCGCAGCACCTGGGACACGCTGGGCCACATGTCGGGCACGCCCCGCATCTCGGCCAATGGCCAGGTGGTCAGCGCCACCATCCTGTCGGACGACGGCACCTTCAGCACCGCCGGTCGCTGGACGCCCTCGAGCGGCTGGTCCACCCTGGCGCCACTGCCCACCAATGGCGGGGTGGTCGACGGCGAGACCAGCTCGGCCTTCGGCCTGTCGGGTGACGGCCAGGTGGTCACCGGGCTGTTCTGGCTGGCCAGCGGCGCGGGTGCCCACGCCATGCGCTGGTCCGCCGCCACCGGCATGGGTGATCTGGGGGCCGAAGGGCGCTCCAGCCGGGCCGACGGCGCCAGCCAGGACGGCCACGTGCTGGCCGGCTGGGACGAACACCCCGCCTATGGCAACCGCCGCGCCACGGTCTGGGTCAATGGCGTCCGCACCGTGCTGGAAGACTCCGACTGGCCCAGCGAGGCCTCGGCCCTCACGCCCGACGGCAGCACGGTGGTGGGGCTGTCCGGCAACCCCAGCGACTTTCAGACCTATGCCACCCGCTGGACCTGGAATGGCAGCGCCTGGAACAAGACCCTGCTGGGCGTGATCCACAAGCGGGGCGCCACCGGCTATGCCTTTGCCACCGGCATCAGCGCCGATGGCGCGGTCATCGTGGGCGGCAACCGACCCGACGGCATGTCGCCCAAGCAGATCGGCTTCATCTGGACGGCCAGCGGCGGCTTCCAGGACGTCAGCGAGGTGCTCCAGGCGGCCGGCGTGCGCCTGAACCCGCTGCAGCCCGTCATCGGCGTGGGCGCCATCAGCGCCGATGGCAGCACGCTGGCGGTGATCACCCAGGGCCTGGTGGCCCCCTGGCCCACCCGCACCCTGATCGTGCGACGCGCGGCGTCCGCGCTGCAGCGCTGATCTATCATCGCCCGCTCGACTCCGAACCACCCGCCGTGACCGACCCGCTACCGCCCGACCACGACCCTGCCGAGCTGCAGCGCGTGGCCCGGGAGCTGCGCGGCGGCCTGCAGCCCCTGCTGCAGGCCCTGGCCGGCGAGCCGGCGCGTCCGGTGCGGCTGACCCAGGGCATCGGCCTGGACAAGAGCCTGGCCAGCCGCCTGGTGAAAGCGGTGCGCTCCGACGGCGAAGCCGAATTCCTGCACCACATTCCCTCGCCCACCGGGCTGCGCATCCTGCTGGAGCGGGCCCGGGGCCATGCCGACGCCAGCCTGCTGCGGGACGTGGAAGCCGGGGTGCGGCGCTTCGAGACCCTGCTGGACCGCCTGCCCGGCGGCCGCCAGGCCCTGGATGCACGCATGGGCGAGTCGTCCAGCGCCATCCGCGAGAAGCGCGAGCAGATGGCCCGCCAGGCCTCGTTCAAGGCCCAGTCCTTCCTCTTCGGGCACTACTGCGAAACGCTCACCACCGCCCTGTTCGTCCTGCCCTCGGCCCAGCCCGGCCGGGTGGATGTGATCGAGGTGCACCGGCGCATCGGTCTGCAGCGCCTGACGCCCACGATGGCCGTGCCCCTGCTGAGCGTGCATGCTGGCCCGGCCGCCACGGCGGACGCAGCCCCCCGCCTGCGCCCGCTGGCCAGCGACGAGCCCAGCGACCGGGCCGAGGACTTTCTGCAGCCCGACCCCGCAGGTGAACCCCTGCCCACCGTGCAGGTGGTGCGCGAGGACAGCGCCGCCACCTTTGTGTTCCCGGCCGGCGACGCAGCGCGCCTGCCGCGCCGCCTGACCACCGCCTGGCGGATGCTCAACGCCTTCGCCCTGGACACGCCGGAGCCCTGGCGCATCCTGCGCAACTACATGCTGCACACGCCCTGCCACACCCTGGTGCGGGATCTGTACCTGGCCGAAGGCCTGTGGCCCGACGCCCGCCCCCTGGTGGGCTTCTACCTGCCCGGCCCCAGCGGCACGCCGATGGTGAACGTGGAGCCGGGGCAGCCTCACCTGCGGCGGCTCAACCTGAGCGCCCGCATCGAACAGCGGCCCGAGGGGCCCGAAGCCTTCGCGCTGGAGGAATCGGCCGACCAGACCCGGGCCCTGCAGGCNGCCCTGGCGCGCGCCNGCTTGAGCCAACACCCTTGGGCGGCTGGCGCTTCCCCATGGGCTACCCGGTGCCGCTGGTGGAAATGCAGCTGGCCTGCGCTTCAGCGGCCTTTGAAGCCCCGGCCACCGCAGCGCCACTTCCCGGCGGCGCCGGACGAAATTTCGGGCCCCATGCCACGCCACCGGTCTAGCATTTCGCCTTCCGCAGAAGAACCGAGACAAACCGATGAGCGTGATCACCCACATCGAAGACCTGCGCGTGATGGCCCAGCGTCGCGTGCCCCGCATGTTCTACGACTACGCCGATTCCGGCTCGTGGACCGAGGGCACCTACCGGGCCAACGAGAGCGACTTCCAGAAGATCAAGCTGCGCCAGCGCGTGCTGGTGGACATGGACCACCGCAGCACCGCCACCACCATGGTCGGCCAGAAGGTGGCGATGCCCGTGGCCCTGGCGCCCACCGGCCTGACCGGCATGCAGCATGCCGACGGCGAGATCCTGGCCGCCCGCGCGGCCGAGAAGTTCGGCGTGCCCTTCACGCTCTCGACCATGAGCATCTGCTCGATCGAGGACGTGGCCGCCCACACCACCCAGCCCTTCTGGTTCCAGCTCTACGTGATGAAGGACCGCGGCTTCATCGAGCGCCTGATCGAACGGGCCAAGGCCGCGCGCTGCTCGGCCCTGGTGCTCACCGCCGACCTGCAGATCCTCGGCCAGCGCCACAAGGACCTGAAAAATGGCCTGTCGGCGCCCCCCAAGCCCACCCTGGCCAACCTGATCAACCTGATGACCAAGCCGCGCTGGTGCCTGGGCATGCTGGGCACCAAGCGCCGCCAGTTCGGCAACATCGTCGGCCATGTCAGCGGCGTCGAGAACATGGGCTCGCTGTCCGAATGGACGGCCAAGCAGTTCGACCCCTGCCTGTCCTGGGACGATGTGCAGTGGATCAAGAGCCTGTGGGGCGGCAAGCTGATCATCAAGGGCATCATGGACGTGGAAGATGCCAAGCTGGCCGCCGATTCCGGGGCCGATGCGCTGATCGTCAGCAACCACGGCGGCCGCCAGCTCGATGGCGCGCCCTCCAGCATCTCGGCCCTGCCGCCCATCGTGGACGCGGTGGGTGACCGCATCGAGGTGTGGATGGACGGCGGCATCCGCTCCGGCCAGGATGTGCTCAAGGCCTGGGCCCTGGGCGCACGCGGCACCATGATCGGCCGCCCCTTCCTCTACGGCCTGGGCGCCATGGGCGAGGCCGGCGTGACCAAGGTGCTGGAGATCATCCACCGCGAGCTGGACCTGACCATGGCCTTCTGCGGCCACACCCAGCTCGACCAGGTCGGCCAGGACATCCTGCTGCCCGGCACCCTGCCCGCCCGAGCCTGAGCCTGAGCGGGGGCCGCCCCCCCGCACTGTTCAGAGATGGCGGGCCGAGAAGGTGTCGCAGTCGCTGATGTGGCCCTGGGCCAGCCCGCGCTGGAACCAGGCCACCCGCTGCCGGCTGCTGCCGTGGGTGAAGCTCTCGGGCACCACGCGGCCCTGGGCGGCGCGCTGCAGCGCGTCGTCGCCGATGCGCGAGGCGGCATTGAGCGCCTCCTCCACATCGCCCTGGTCCAGCCAGTGCCGCTGGGCCTCGGCATGCTGGGCCCAGACACCGGCCAGGCAGTCGGCCTGCAGTTCCACCCGCACCGAGGTGGCATTGGCCTGGGCCTCGCTCTGCCGGGCCCGCAGCGCGTCCACCTTGCCGGTGATGCCCAGCAGGTTCTGCACATGGTGGCCCACCTCGTGGGCGATCACGTAGGCCTGGGCGAAATCGCCCGGCGCGCCCAGCTGCTGGCGCAAGGTGTCGTAGAAGGACAGGTCGATGTAGACCTTGCGGTCGCCCGGGCAGTAGAACGGCCCCATCGCCGACTCGCCGGTGCCGCAGGCGGTGCGGGTGGCGCCGCGGAACAGCACCAGCGTGGGCTTTTCGTAGGTCTTGCCGGCCTGGGCGAACTGTTCGGCCCAGACGTCCTCGGTGCTGGCCAGGATGGTGGTGACGAAGCGGGCCTCCTCGTCCTGCGGCGCCCCGCGGTGGGCGGCCGGCTGGGTGGCCGCCGGCGCGCTCTGCGGCAACCCGCCGCCATTGAGAAGACCCAGCACCGTCAGCGGATTGATGCCGAAGATCCAGCTGACCACCAGGGCCAGCACGATGCCGCCCAGGCTCAGACCGCGCCCGCCCATGGGCAGCATGCCGCCGCCCGAGCCGCCGCCCAGGCCGCCGTCCTCGCGGCGGTCTTCCACGTTGTCACTTTCCCGGTTGCCTTGCCAGCGCATGGTGTTCTCTCCCCGGCCACGGGTGGGTCGTGGCGCATCGGGCAGATTGTCATCCGGCCGCGGGCGGCGCGGCCAGGGCGCGGGGCTCAGGGCCGCGC
>NZ_BADL01000034.1 GCF_000333615.1 Ideonella sp. B508-1
GCCTTGCAGCGCCTGCAAGAGTTGNCCAGCCAGGACCCGCAGGGCCTGACGGCGCACACGGCTGGGCAGGCCCTCCGCGCTGGCGGTCTGCTCCAGCAGACGACGGGCCTTGCCCCACAGCTGACGGTGGGCGAACACCGCCCCCGCCGCCGCCACGATGGCCGGCTCGCGGCCGTAGCGCGACAGCGCTTCCTCCATCCGCGGCAGCCAACGCGTGTCGACGGCCTCCACGCAGGTCACCAGGGCCAGCGCCAGCTGCTCCCGACCTTCACCGTCCAAACGTTGCAGTTGCTCCCAGGCCGGCCACAACCAGGCCTGCCCTTGCTCGGGCAAACCCAGCCGGGCGGCTCGGCGAGCAGCGCCGGCCAGGACCCAGGGATCGCGGCGGTCGGCCTCGTCCAAGACCTGCCAGACCCGCACGAGCTGGCTTTCATCCAGCGCCTGCTCCAGAACATCGATGGCCAGGGAGCGCAACAGAGACTGCGCCGCACCCACCGAGAAACCCTGGTGCTTGGCCAGCAAGCGGGCCGTCTGCAGGGCTTCCAGCGGCCGCCCCAGTTGGCGTGCCGCCTGCAGCTTCAACCGCAGCGCCTGGGTGCGCCGCGCCACGCCGGGTGGCAGCTCGGCCAGCAGCGCCATGCAGCGGCCGGCATCCCGGTCCTCCATGGCCCATTGCGCGGACAGCAGCAGGATGCCCTCGGACGTGCTGCCACTGCCATGGCTGGACTGGGCCAGCGCCAACTGCTCGTCGCGCCCAGCCCTGTCCTGCAATCGATGCAGAGCAGACGCTGCGATCAGGCGAGCCTGCACGGTGAAGTTGCGATCCTGGGCCAGCTCACGCGCCTCGGCCTGAAGATCCAGCGCCTTTTGCACCGCCCGACGAGCCCGCGCATAGCGCGCCGCCAGAAACTCACCATAGCCCTCCCGCAGCAGGGCCTGGGCGGCGCGCTCCCGCTTGAGCTCCCGCCACTCCCGCGCCCGCACAGGCAGGCTCAGCAGCGCCTGAGCCGCCTGCAAGGTGGCAAACAGCACCATGACCAAGCCCAGCAGCAGCAGCAGGAAGAGGTTGAGCGACATGTCCAGCCGCCAGTGCCCGTAGAACAGCGAGACGAGCGCATCGTTCTGCCCGAACACGGAAGCCGCGACCACGGCCGCCACGAAAAGAAGAATCAACCAGATGACCGAACGCATGACGTCTGCCCCCGGCTTCAGCGACCCGCCGCCGCGGCGGTCAGCGCCGCCAGGGTGTCATCCGGGCGCGGCAGGGTGGCCTGACGACTCTGCCCGGCCACCAGCCTGAGCTGCTCCTGCATGGCCTTGACGCGTTGCGAGCTGACATCGAAGTAACGAGCCAGCAGTTGCTCGGCCTGGCCAATGTCGCCCTGGGCCTGGTCAAACTGCCGGGACAGCAGGGCCAGACGGGCATTGAGCAGATGGAGCTTCAAGTTCTCCCGCAGGAAAAAGGCCTGCTCGGGGGCCACCAGGGCGGCCTCCGGATGATCGATGGACGTCACACGCACCAGGGAGCGGATCTCCACCCAGGCCCGGCCGGCAAAAACCTGCCACTGATCACGCAAGACGGCCCACCATGCCATCTCGGGCAGGCTGTCGGCCGCCTCGCCCATGGCTTGGGAGCCCGGCTTGACCGGCGCTGAAGCCGCCGGCACCGCCGAGGCAGACACCCGACGCTTGGGCGAGGCCATCAGCGGCAGATCGTCCACCTGACGCGCCGCCTCGTCCAGGCGGATGGACAGGGTCGGCACGTCCGCCACCGCCACGCCGCGCAGCCGATCCATGTCCCGTGCGACGGCCCGACGCACGCGCTCCAGGCGGGGCTGGTTGTAGCGCGCCAGCCGGTCATCGGTCTGCTTGAGCACCGACATCAGGGGTTCGAGGCTGCCGGTGATGGCCGCCTGCTGCTGCGCCACGCGCAAGCCGGCCTCGACGTCGGCCAGCACGTTCTCGTCCCGCGAACGGGACAGCGAAGAGATCAGGTCCTCCACCTGCGAGCGCTGCAGGGCCGTCTCGGCCACCTTGGCCTCCAGCAAGGCCAGCTTGGCCTCGGACTGCGTGGCGACATCGTGGGCCTGGCGCGAGAGCATGCGCGCCTCCGCCGACTCGTCCTGGGCCAGTTGCTGGCGACGCACCAGCTCCGACTCCAGCACCTGCACACGCTCATGCGTGGACCAGGCCAGCCCCAGGGCACCCACGCTCAGGAGGGCCATGCCCCCGAGGGCCCAGGGCACCCAGCTGTTGCGCGCCGGAACGGGCGACACGGGGGAAGGCCCCATGGCTGCGACCGGCGCCACGGAGGACTCGGCAGCGGCCGGAGCGGCTGAGGATGGGGTGTTGTCGGTGGTGCTCACGTTGGCTGTCGATTGTATCGACCGGACCTTCGCACCTGCCGCACTGCGGCGCCCCCACCACACCCTGGCGGGACATCCCCCCAAAATGGCACCCTCTTTCGAGGGGCCCGGCCCGCTATCGCCCCTTCAGGGCCTGCACCACGCCATCCGCCCCCGCCGCGACATCCTCCACCCGCCCGAAGCCGGCCCGCCGGGCCCGTGCGGCAATGCGCTCGTGCGAGGCCAGGGCCCAGGCGCGGTCCCAGTGAGCCTGCGGCAGCAACGCCACCAGATGGTCGATGGCCTCTGAACTGCTCAGCAGCCAGCAGGTGCCTTCGGGGTCTCTCAGTGCATCGGTGGCCAGTGCGCGCTCCTGCGGCGTCCAGCCCGGCGCCCGCCGCTGATAGGACTGCAGAAAGGCCACCTCGGCCCCGGCCTCGCGCAGGGTCGAGGCCAGCCAGTCGCGCCCGCCCTCCCCCCGCACGATCCACACCGGGCGACCCTGCCAGTCCTCATCGCGCAGGCGCTCCCAGAGGGACTCGGACTCCAGCACTGCGCCAGCGGGCGGGGCGACCACCGCAGCCAGCGGCACGCCCAGGGCCTGCAGAGCGGCCATGGTGCCTGGCCCGGTGCAGGCGGAACGCACGCCATCCGGCCAGCCCCAGCCCGGGGGCAGACAGGCGGCGAACTGGCTCACCGCGTTCGGGCTGACGAACATCACCAGCATGCCCGCCCGCAGGCCGCCGCCATGGCGCGAACCGCCACCCGGTCCGGTGCCGAACCAATCTCGATCAGGGGCAGGGCCATCGCCGGCAGGCCGGCGGAGCACAGCCGCCGCGCCCAGGCATCGGCCTGCGGCTGCGGCCGGGTCACCAGCACGCGCGCCGGCAGGGTCATGGCTCAGGCCGGCTGCGCCGCGAGGTAGGCGGCACCGCCCGCGGCCACCAGCCGCTCGGCCGCCTCTCGCCCCAGGGCCTCGGCGGCCTCGGTGGTGGTCACACCGGCCGACAGCCGCGCCTTGAGCAGCGGCTGTTCCGGCTGTGCCGCATGGCCCAGGGCCACGTCCAGTTGCATCCGGCCATCGCCCAGCCACACCGCATGGGCTGCCAGCGGCACGCTGCAGCTGCCGCCCAGGGCACGGGAGACGGCCCGTTCGGCATGCGTGGCCAGCCAGGTGGGACGGTGAGACAGGGTGGCCACCGCCTGCCCCAGCGTCCGAGCGTCAGCCCGGATCTCGAGGCCCAGCGCCCCCTGCCCAGCGGCCGGGAGCATGTCCTCGGCTGCAAAGGTGGCGCGGATGCGCGCGCCCAGGCCCAGGCGTTTGAGGCCCGCGGCCGCCAGCACGATGGCGTCGTAGCCGCCCTCGTCGAGCTTGCGCAGCCGGGTGTCCAGGTTGCCGCGCAGCGGCTCGATGCGCAGGTCGGGCCGCAAGGCCTTGAGCTGCACCACGCGGCGCAGGCTGGAAGTGCCCACGCAGGCGCCCTGCGGCAGTTCGGCCAGGCTGGCGTAGCGGTTCGAGACGAAGGCGTCGCGCGGATCCTCGCGCTCCAGGATGGCCACCAGCGCGAAACCCTCGGGCAGCTCCATGGGCACATCCTTGAGCGAATGCACCGCCATCTGGGCCTGACCGGCTTCCATGGCCACCTCCAGTTCCTTGACGAACAGGCCCTTGCCGCCCACTTTGGACAGGCTGCGGTCCAGGATCTGGTCGCCCCGGGTGGTCATGCCCAGCAGCTCGGTGGGCAGGCCCAGCTCTTGCTGAAGCCGGTCGCGCACATGCTCGGCCTGCCACAGCGCCAGGCGGCTCTCCCGGGTGGCGATGACGACGGGGGTGACGATGGAAGCGTTCGATTGCATGGCCCGGGATTATGGCTTCGCCGCACTGCTAGCATCGCGTCCGCCCACGGACGCCTTGACGCTTTAGAAGGACCTTTCATGCCCGCTGCTCAGCCCGCCCGCCGCCCCGCCCGCCCACCTGCCCGGGCCACCCGGACCACGCGGGTCAACCGTCCCGCCGAGGATCCGGACAAGGACCGTCCGCTGGTGGAGGACATCCGGTTGCTGGGCCGCATCCTGGGCGACGTGATCCGCGAGCAGGACGGCACCGGCGCCTACGAACTGGTCGAGCGGGTGCGTCAGCTCTCGGTGGCCTACCGTCTGAAGAACGATGCCCAGGCCGGCCGTGCGCTGGACCGGCTGCTGAAGAACCTGACCGCCGACCAGACGGTCAGCGTGATCCGCGCCTTCAGCTACTTCTCCCACCTGGCCAACCTGGCCGAGGACCGCCACCACCTGCGCCGCCGCGAGCACCATGAGGCCCTGGGCGAGCACCAGGCTGGTTCGCTCGCGCACTGTTTCGACAAGCTGGCCCAGGCCGATCACCGTGCCGCCGACATCGCCGCCGCGCTGTCGCAGGCTTATATCTCGCCGGTGCTGACCGCCCACCCCACCGAGGTGCAGCGCAAGAGCATCCTGGACGCCGAACGCGCCATCGCCGAACTGATCGGCGCACGCGATCAGCTGCGCAGCGCCGCCGACCGCGACGCCAACGAGCGCCAGATCCGTGCCCGCGTCACGCAGTTGTGGCAGACGCGCATGCTGCGCTACACCAAGCTGACCGTGGCCGACGAGATCGAGAACGCGCTCAGCTACTACCAGGCCACCTTTCTGCGCGAGGTGCCGCGCCTGTACCAGGAGGTGGAGCAGGCACTGTCGGGCCACGAAGTGGGCACCTTCTTCCGCATGGGCAACTGGATCGGTGGCGACCGCGACGGCAACCCCAACGTCACCGCGCCCACGCTGCAACTGGCCCTGTCGCGCCAGTGCGAAACCGCCCTGCGCCACTACCTGACCGAGGTCCACGCCCTGGGCAGCGAGCTGTCGATGTCGCAGATGCTGGCCCCGGTCACGACGCAGATGCAGGCCCTGGCCGACCGCTCGCCCGACCACAACCCCCACCGCGAAGACGAGCCCTACCGCCGCGCCCTGACCGGCATGTACGCCCGTCTGGCCGCCACGCTGGAGGAACTGACCGGCACCGAGGCCCTGCGCCACGCCGTGGCGCCGCAGCAACCCTACGAGAAGGCCGAAGACTTCCTGGCCGACCTGCAGGTGATCGCCGACTCCCTGGGCCACCACCATGCCCAGGTGCTGGCCGAGCCCCGGCTGGCGCCGCTGATGCGCGCGGTCCAGGTCTTCGGCTTCCACCTCGCCACGGTGGATCTGCGCCAGAGCTCCGACCAGCACGAGGCCGTGGTGGCCGAACTGCTGTGCGCGGCCCGCATCGAGCCCGACTACAGCGCCCTGGACGAGGCCGCCCGCCGCGCCCTGCTGATGACGGTGCTCAACGACGCCCGCGGCCTGCGGGTGCGGGGCGCCGACTACTCGGAACGCACGGTCTCCGAACTGGCCATCTTCGATGCCGCCGCCGAGGGCCGCCGCCGCTATGGCCGCGACGCCATCCGCCACTACATCATCTCGCACACCGAGGACGTCTCCGACCTGCTGGAGGTGCTGGTGCTGCAGAAGGAGGCCGGTCTGCTGCACGGCCTGCTGCAAGAGGACGCCTCGGTCGACCTGATCGTCTCGCCGCTGTTCGAGACCATCGCCGACCTGCGCCACGCGGTGCGCATCATGCGCGAGTTCTATGCGCTGCCCGGCGTGGCCACCATGCTGCAGCGCAGCGGTGGCGAGCAGGACATCATGCTGGGCTACTCGGACAGCAACAAGGACGGCGGCCCCTTCACCAGCAACTGGGAGCTCTACCGCGCCGAGGTCGGCCTGGTGGCCCTGTTCGACGAGCTGCAGGCGGCGCACGGCATCCGCCTGCGCCTGTTCCATGGCCGCGGCGGCACGGTCGGCCGGGGCGGCGGCCCCAGCTACCAGGCCATCCTGGCCCAGCCCCCGGGCACCGTGCGCGGGCAGATCCGCCTGACCGAACAGGGCGAGGTCATCGCCTCCAAGTACGCCAACCCGGGCATCGGCCGGCGCAACCTGGAAACCCTGGTGGCCGCCACCCTGGAGGCCACGCTGCTGAGCCCGACCAAGGCCCCGCCCAAGGCCTTCCTCGAGGCGGCCGATGCCCTGAGCGCGGGCAGCATGGCCGCCTACCGCAAGCTGGTCTACGAGACCCCGGGCTTCACCGACTACTTCTTCGAATCGACCCCGATCCGCGAGATCGCCGAACTCAACATCGGTTCCCGCCCGGCCTCCCGCAAGGCCACCCGCGCCATCGAGGACCTGCGCGCCATCCCCTGGGGCTTCTCCTGGGGCCAGTGCCGCGTGGCCCTGCCGGGCTGGTGCGGCTTCGGCTCGGCGGTGCAGAACTTCCTGGAGGCCGACCCGGCCCAGCGCGACGCCCGCCTGGCCCTGCTGCAGCGCATGCACAAGCAGTGGCCCTTCTTCCGCACCCTGCTGTCCAACATGGACATGGTGCTGGCCAAGAGCGACCTGGGCCTGGCCGCCCGCTACACCGAGCTGGTGCCCGACAAGCGCCTGGGCAAGCGCCTGTTCGCGGCCATCCGCGCCGAATGGGAACGCACCGAAGCCGCCCTGGGCTGGATCACCGGCGAAACCCGCCGCCTGGAGAGCGCACCCAGCCTGGCCCGCTCCATCGCCCACCGCTTCCCCTACCTGGATCCGCTCAACCACCTGCAGGTGGAACTGATGCGCCGCTACCGCAACCGGCGCGAGGGGGACCCCACCAACGAGCGGCTGCAACGCGGCATCCACCTCTCGATCAACGGCATCGCCGCGGGGCTGCGCAACAGCGGCTGAGTCGGCGCGACCATGTGCGGTTGCAGCAATTGTTTCGGACTGTCAAGTCTCGCGTGCCCCCAATCCTCTGGGCACGCGATGCGTCCTAGGGACTGTCACCCAAATGTTCCCCTCGTATCATGGGGACATACAAGGTTTTTCTGACGCGACACACAGTTTGAGGGAACAGGCAGCATGATGCACACGGTCGAGAGCGTCGAGCCGAAGATCATCGAGATCGTCGACGAGTTGACGGAGGATTGGGACGTCGACCTTGACGGGGGTGTCGGTCCGGCCACGACGATGATCGGCGACATCGGCTTCGCCTCCATCGATTTCATCCAATTGGTGGTGGCCATCGAGGGCGCCTACAAGCAGAAGCTGGGCTTCCAGGACCTGCTGATGCAGAACGGCGCCTATGTGGACGACCTGAGCGTGCGCCAGATCGCCACCTTCGTGTCTGGTCGCCTCAATGGCGCGGCTCCGGCCCCTGCCCCTGCTGCTGCCGCACCGGTCAAGGCTGCGGCCCCGGCCGCCGTGGTCACCAGCGTGCCCGAGAGCGAACGCGTCACCCCGGAGAAGCTGGCCCGCTTCCGCGCCAGCATCGCCCGGCGCACCCTGAGCGGCGACGACAAGCCCAAGAACCCGCCGGCCCTGTTCGTGCTGTCGCCCCCGCGCTCGGGCTCCACGCTGCTGCGCGTCATCCTGGCGGGCAGCTCCAAGCTGTTCGGCCCGCCCGAGCTGCACCTGCTGCCCTACGCCACCATGGGCGATCGGCTCA
Organism: Ideonella sp. B508-1; assembly: GCF_000333615.1. Classification (GTDB taxonomy): domain Bacteria; phylum Pseudomonadota; class Gammaproteobacteria; order Burkholderiales; family Burkholderiaceae_C; genus Ideonella. Next base: position 7,882 of record NZ_BADL01000034.1, read on the forward strand.
AGGCCCTGTCCGGTGAGCACACCGAGCACCTGCTGGACGGCACGGTGCGCGCGCTGATGCAGTTGCACGGCTGGGAGGCCGACCAGGCCCGCGCCTTCGTCTCCCGCTGCGAGCAGGAGAACATGAGCACCAAGGCGTTCTACCGCCTGCTGCAGGAGCCGCTCAAGGGCGAGAAGCTGCTGGTGGACAAGACGCCCTCCTACGTGATCGACGTGGACATCCTCAAGCGCATCGAGGTGGACTTCGAGAACTCGCTGTTCATCCACCTGCTGCGCCACCCCTGCGGCATGATCCGCTCGTATGAGGAATCCAAGCTGCAACGCCTGATGCCCATGGTGCAGGAAAGCAGCTTCGGCGCCCGCGAACTGGCCGAGCTGACCTGGCTGACTGCCCAGCTCAACACGCTGGAGTTCGCCAAGCAGGTGCCCAAGGAGCGCTGGCTGACCCTGCGCTACGAGGACATCGTCTGCAGCCCCGAGGCCTCGATCCGCCAGATCTGCGACTTCGCCAAGATCCCCTACGAAGACGCGATGATCAACCCCTACGAGGAGATGGATCAGCGCATGACCGACGGCGTGGACAACGCCTCGAAGATGAGCGGCGACCTGAAGTTCCACCTGCACAACGCCATCAACCCCGAGGCGGCCGTGCGCTGGAAGCAGTTCTACACCGACGGCATTCTGGGCGCGCAGACCCTGGAGATCGCCCGCTCGCTGGGCTACTGAGCCCGCGACACCACGCTGTCAGAGGCCCTCGCTGGCGAGGGCCTCGCGCACCGCAGGCAGCTGGCGTCGTGAGACGGCCAACCAATCGCCATGCGGGGCCAGGCGCACCGCCCAGGTCTCGCCCCCCTCCTCCGCCCCGCCCTCGCTGCCCAGCCCCGGGCGGCGTTCCAGGGCCCGCACGGCGGCCCGTGCCACCAGGGCATTGCGGTGGATGCGCACCACCGCCGCCCCCAGACGCTCCTCCAGATCGGACAGCGCGTCATCCAGCACATAGCTGTGCTCGCAGGTCCGCAGGGTCACGTACTTCTGCTCGGCCTTGAGGTAGACCACATCCGGCACCGGCACCCGCAGCACCCGGCCCCGGTCACTCACCACCAGCACCGGCACCTCGGCCACGGGGACTGCTGCCAGGGGAGAAGGCCGAACGCCGCGCCCCAGGCGCTGCAGCACCCGGCCCAGGGCCTCCTCCAGCCGGGCTCGCCGCACCGGCTTGGTCAGGTAATCCACCGCCTCGATCTCGAAGGCCTGCAGCGCATGCTCGGCATGGGCGGTGACGAAGACCACCGCCGGCGCCGGATCGCACTGCCGCAGGCGTCGGGCCAGGGCCAGGCCATCGCTGCCGGGCATGTGGATGTCCAGCAGGACGGCATCCACCGGCGCGCGGCTCAGCAGGTGCAGGGCCTCGGCCGCACTGCCGGCCTCGCCCGCCACGTTCACCGGCAGCGCCAGCTCGGCCAGCAGGCCCCGCAGCCGCATCCGTGCCAGGGGCTCATCGTCGACGATCATCAAGCGCAGGCTGTCGTTATTCTCCATCACGCCCTCTCTGCTGCAGGCAGGCTCACACCGGCACCCCCAGGGACACCCGCCAGCGCCCGTCCTCGATCAGGCCGCTGCGGAAGTCGCAATCCAGGTCGTGCATCAGGCGCAGCCGCTCGCGCACACTGGCCAGGCCAATGCCGTGGCCAGGGCGCGGGACGGCATCCAGCGGCACCGTGTTGGTCACCGAGATCAGCACGCGGTCGCGCCGACGTCGGGTGCGGATCTCGATCTGCCCACCCCGGTCGCTGGGCTCCACGCCGTGGCGCACCGCGTTCTCGATCAGCGGCTGCAGCACCAGCGGCGGCAGGCGGGTGTCGTCGGCCTGCGGGTCCAGGTCCCAGGTCAGGCGCAAGCGGCTGCCAAAGCGCAGCTGCTCGATGTCCAGGTAGCGGCGGCTGAGCGCCACCTCGTCCTTCAGCGTCGTGGCCTCGTCCATGGCGCCCAGGGCGGCCCGGAACAGCTCGGCCAGGTCCTCCAGCACCTCCTCGGCCCGGCGCGGGTCCACCTGCACCAGCGCGATGGCGGTGTTCAGGGTGTTGAACAGGAAGTGCGGCCGGATGCGGGTCTGCAGATCGGCCAGCCGGGCCGCGGTGGCCGCCGGCAGCCGGGCCCGGTAGCGCCAGCGCTCGGACAGCAGCAGCAGCCAGGCCAGCAGGCCCCCCGTCATGAAGGGCGCCAGCCAGGTCGTGTCCAGGTCGCCGGACAGGCCCAGGCGGTTCATGGGCACCCAGGCCAGCAGGGCCGCCACCCCGCCGATGGCCGACACCCCCACCGCCTGGCCCCAGCCCGGCAGGCGCGCCATCAGGGGCCGCGCGGCGCAGACCGTCACCAGCCAGCCCAGCGTGGCCGGCACGGCCACCGTGGCCGCCTGGCTGAGCAGCGACACCCAGTGCGTCAGGCCGCGGCTGACGAACAGCAGGCCCGAGCCCAGCACCGCGTGCACCAGCCACAGCGAACGCAGCACCATGCCGCTGCTGCAACCGGGCAGCGCGCCGGCCGCACTGGGGGCGCCCGGCAGCTGGGCAGCCAGCTTCAGGTCGTCGAACAGGGTGGTGTGGCTGGAATCGCTGGGGGTGCTCACAGCAGCGATTCTGGCCGGGGCGCGGGCCTGCCGGCAAGGCAGCGGCCTAAAATGCCGGGTTCCCCGCCCAGCCCTTCCGCGAGCCCCCATGAGCACCAACCAACTCGACAAGAAATCCCAGGCCTGGTCCGCACTCTTTTCCGAGCCGATGAGCGAGCTGGTCAAGCGCTACACCGCCAGCGTGTTCTTCGACAAGCGCCTGTGGGCCGCCGACATCGAGGGCAGCCTGGCCCATGCCGACATGCTGGCCGCCCAGGGCATCATCAGCGCCCAGGACCTGGCCGACATCCAGCGCGGCATGGCCCAGATCCGCAGCGAGATCGAGTCCGGCGCCTTCGAATGGAAGAGCGAGCTGGAGGACGTGCACCTGAACATCGAGGCCCGCCTGACCACCCTGGTGGGCGACGCCGGCAAGCGCCTGCACACCGGCCGCAGCCGCAACGACCAGGTGGCCACCGACGTGCGCCTGTGGCTGCGCGGCGAGATCGACCAGATCGGCACCCTGCTCGAAGACATGCAGCGCGCCCTGGTGGCCGTGGCCGAGAAGAACACCGAGACCGTGATGCCCGGCTTCACCCACATGCAGGTGGCGCAGCCGGTGAGCTTTGCCCACCACCTGCTGGCCTATGTGGAGATGTTCGCGCGCGATGCCGAGCGCCTGGCCGACCTGCGCAAGCGCGTGAACCGCCTGCCGCTGGGCGCCGCTGCCCTGGCCGGCACCAGCTACCCGCTGGACCGCGAGCGCGTGGCGCTCACCCTGGGCTTCGAGGCCGTCTGCCAGAACAGCCTGGACGCGGTGAGCGACCGCGACTTCACCATCGAGTTCACCGCCTTCGCCTCGCTGGTGATGATCCACGTCTCGCGCCTGGCCGAGGAGATCGTGATCTGGATGAGCCAGAACTTCGGCTTCATCAACCTCAGCGACCGCTACTGCACCGGCTCGTCGATCATGCCGCAGAAGCGCAACCCCGACGTGGCCGAACTGGCCCGGGGCAAGGGCGGCCGGGTGGTGGGTCATCTGATGGGCCTGATCACCCTGATGAAAGGCCAGCCCCTGGCCTACAACAAGGACAACCAGGAAGACAAGGAGCCGCTGTTCGACACCGTGGACACGGTCAAGGACACGCTGCGCATCATGGCCGAGATGATCGGCGGCGAGGTGGCGGCCGATGGCAGCCGCGGCGCCGGCCTGACCGTCAAGGCCGAGGCCATGGAGGCCGCCGCGCTGCGCGGCTACGCCACCGCCACCGACCTGGCCGACTACCTGGTCAAGAAGGGCCTGCCCTTCCGCGATGCCCACGAGGTGGTGGCCCATGCCGTCAAGGAAGGCCTGAAGCAGGGCCGGGACCTGGCCGAGCTGCCGCTGGCCACGCTGCAGGGCTTCCACGCCAGCATCGGCGAGGACGTGTTCGAGGTGCTGACGCTGCGCGGCTCGCTCAATGCCCGCAATGTGCTGGGCGGCACCGCGCCGGCCCAGGTCCGCGCCCAGATCGCCCGGCACCAGGCCCGGCTGGGCTGAGGCACGGGAAAGACGGAGGGACGCTGCCAGGAGGCCACACCCGCAGCACCCTCCCCTTTCAGGACCGGCCTGCGGCCGTCGCGGGCTCCTCGGTTGCCAGACGCCCGCCGCCCAGTGCCTGAAACAGCGCCACCGTGTCCGTCAGCCGTGCGGCACGCAACTGCGTCAGGTTCAGCAAGGCCTGCAGATGCGCCTGCCGCGCCGCCAGCAGGACAGGCTCCCCCACGGCCCCCAGTGCCAGTTGGCGCTGGGCCATGGCCAGGCTCTGCCGGGCCACCCGCTCCGCTTCGGCGCCGACCGCCAACGCCTGCGCATCGGCATACAAGGCATGCAGGACGTCCGCCACGTTCTGGCAGGCGCCAATGACGGTGGCCCGATACTGTGCAGCCGCCTGGTCCCGCATGGCCTCCGCCGCCCGCTGGCGATGCATCAGCATGCCCGCTTCGAACACCGGCTGGGCGATGTCCGCCCCCAGGCTCCAGAAGCCCCCGCCCGCCGCAAACAGGTGCGACAGTTCAAGCGCAGAGCTACCAGCCGTCGCGCTCAGCGTGATCCCAGGCAGGCGAGCAGCTTCGGCAACACCGATGTTGGCATTCGCTGAGCGCAGCTGCGCCAGTGCCGCACGCACGTCGGGACGCTGGTCCACAAGCTGCGCTGGCAAAACCATCGGCAGCGTCTCCGGCAGATGAAGCGCATCGAGTTCCAAGTGCGGGACTTCGGCCTGGTCAGGCAGGGTCCCTGTCAACGCAGCGATCAGGTCGCGCTGCTGGGCCAACTGCTTCTCCAGTGGCGGCACGCCGGCCTCGGCCTGGGACAGCGCAGCCGCCTGCCCTGCCACGTCGAGCGCGCTGGCGCCCCCCCAGGCCTGCTGTTGCCGGGTGATGTCCAGCATGCGGCGAGCCGCGTCGACGGCCTGGCGGGTGCTCTCCAGCTGAGCACGCAACGAGGCTTCCTGGATCGCCGCCATCACCACGTTGGCACTCAAGCTGATCACTGCTGCCTCGCGCTCCATGTGCTGGACATCGGCCTGTTCATCCAGGGACTCCACGGCGCGCTGGTTGGAGCCGAACACGTCAGGTGCATAGGCGATGTCCAACTGGGCCGTATGCAGCGAATACAGGTTGCTGCCCGATGCCGCAGGGCTCGCCACCGGCCGCGCGATCCCTTGCCGCGTGGGCATGAAATGCAGGTCGCCGCTGGGCCAGAACTGGCCACGCTGGGCCGTTGCCGTCTCCTGGGCTGCGCGCAAAGCGGCGTCCGCGGACTCTAGATCCGGATTGGCCTCCAGGGCAGCATCGACAAGGCGGCTCAACGCCTTTGAACCAAACAGATCCCACCAGCGCTGCGACACAGGCGTGTCTGCACTCAATTGCTGGGCCGCCCCGGTCGGTGATGGCGCGGACGCCGTCCGCACCGGCAGCGGCTCCGGCGCGTAGGCTGTCGATCGTGGGGGCGCGGGCGTCTGGAAATCCGGGCCCACGGCACAGCCCCCAACCAGCAGAATCCCCGCAGCCCCTGCCAGCATGCGCACGCGTTTCATGCCACACCTCCGTCGTTTTCAATCTTCACCAGGCCCTCCCTGGGATGGCGCGCCATCCTGACCAGAGTTCGCTGCTCGATCATGTGATAAAGCGCGGGCAGCAGCACCAGCGTGAGCACCGTGGCACTGATCAGTCCTCCGACGACCACCGTGGCCAGTGGACGCTGGACATCGCTGCCCACACCGCGTGCCATGGCGGCAGGCAACAGGCCCAACGCTGCCACGGTGGCGGTCATCAGCACCGGCCGCAGCCGCTCGCGGGCTCCTTGGACCACGGCCTGCGTCAGCTCGACGCCGGGGGTCTGGCGCCAACGGTTCAGGTTAGAGACCATGATGATGGCGTTGAGCACCGCAACGCCGAACAGCGCGATGAAACCTACCGCACTGGAGACGTTGAAGGTCATGCCACGCAGGTGCAGCGCCAACAGCCCGCCCAGCGCAGCCAGCGGCACGGCCAGCAGGATGAGCGCCGGCTGGCGCAGGTTGCGGAACTGACCGAACAGCAGCACGAACATCAAGGCCAGCACCATCGGCCCGATCACCGCCAGCCGGGCCTGGGCGCGCTGTTGGTTTTCGAACTGACCTCCCCAGCTCACCTCAAAGCGGCTGTGGTCGTAAGGCACTTGCCTCACGATCTGTGCTTGTGCCTCGGACAGGAAGGACGTCAGATCACGCCCGCGCAGGTTGAGGCGCACCGTCAGGTGGCGGCGGCCCATTTCCCGCGTGATGGTGGTCTCCCCTTGCGCGAAGCCGATCCTGGCAATCTGTCCCAGAGGAATGCGCGCCCCGTTGGACGCTGGCAGCGTGAGCTCGCCCAGGGCCTGGGGATCGCTGCGCGAGGTCCCCGCAAAGCGAACCGCCACGTCGTAGCGACGGTCATCGACGAACACCTGCGTGACCGGACTCCCCCCGATGCCGCTCTGAACCAACGCCATCACATCGGCCACGTTGATGCCCTGCCGGGCTGTG
>NZ_BADL01000033.1 GCF_000333615.1 Ideonella sp. B508-1
CGCGGGCATCATCCTCAATGGTCCGTTCCCGCTGCCACCGGCCGTGCAGGACCTCATGGTGGGCCTGGACTCGCCGCTTCCGATCATCCAGACCGACCTGGACACGTACGACACCGCCGTCCGGGTCATGAGCACCCGCGGCCGCCTCGCCGCCGGCTCGCAGCGCCGCTACGACACGGCGCTGGCCCTGTTCGAGCAGCACGTCGACACCGACGAGTTCACGCGTGCCCTCGGGCTCGCCCACTCCACCGTCGTGACGCCGCTGATGTTCGAGTACCAGCTCCTGGAGCGCGCCCGCACCGGCCGTAAGCGCATCGTGCTGCCGGAAGGCGGCGACGACCGCGTGCTGAGGGCGGCGGCCACCGTGCTCGCCCGTGGCATCGCCGACCTGACGATCCTCGGCGACGAGGCGGAGGTGCGTGGTCGCGCGGTGGAGCTCGGCCTCGACCTGAGCGCCGCGCAGGTGCTGAGCCCGTTCGACCCGCAGATCGTGCACCGCTTCGCCGAGGAGTACGCCGAGCTGCGCAAGCACAAGGGCATCACGTACGAGAAGGCGGCCGACACCATCACCGACGTGTCGTACTTCGGCACGATGATGGTGCACCTGGGGCTGGCCGACGGCATGGTGTCGGGTGCCGCCCACACGACGGCGCACACCATCCGACCCGCGTTCGAGATCATCAAGACGCGCCCGGGCGTCTCAGTCGTCTCCAGTGTGTTCCTCATGGCGCT
>NZ_BADL01000032.1 GCF_000333615.1 Ideonella sp. B508-1
CGCTGCTGGCCGCCACCGCCAGGCGGTGGATCCGATGGAGCGCGCTATCGGCGAGGCTGCCCGCCAGGCACTGGCGGGCACCGAGCATCTGCATGCCGACTGGACGCTGGTGGAGGACTACCCGCTGTCCGGGGAATTGCTGGCCATGTCCCGGGTGTGGCAGTCTCCGGACCAGCGTGCCCGTCTGATCGCCGCCAAGGGTGCGCCGGAGGCCGTGATGGACCTCTGTCACCTGGATGCGCGCCGGCAAGCTCGCATCGTCGGCGAGGTGGCCCGCATGGCCGCCCAGGGCTGGCGTGTGCTGGGCGTGGCGCAAGCGGTCTTTGATGCACCGACCCTGCCGCCGCACCAGCACGACTTCGATTTCGAGTTCGTCGGTCTGCTGGCGCTGGAAGACCCGGTGCGGCCCGAGGTGCCCGCGGCCATTGCCGAATGCCGTCAGGCCGGTATCCGGGTGCTGATGCTGACCGGGGACCATCCGGCCACGGCCCGTGCGGTGGCGGCCCTGGCTGGCCTGGACGTGCGCGGTGGCGTGTTGAGCGGGCCTGAGCTGGCGCAACTGGGTGAGGCCGCGCTGGCGCAGCGTCTGCGCGAGGTCAGCGTCTACTGCCGGGTGCAGCCCGAGCAGAAGCTGCGACTGGTGCGTGCATTGCAGGCCATGGGCGAGGTGGTGGCCATGACCGGGGATGGCGTCAACGATGCGCCTGCACTGCGGGCGGCCCACATCGGCGTGGCCATGGGTGCGCGCGGCACCGACGTGGCCCGTGGAGCGGCGGCCCTGGTGCTCCTGCAGGACAGCCTGTTCGGGCTCGTGGCGGCGGTCCGTCATGGGCGGCGTGTGTTTGCCAACCTGCGCAAGGCCATGGTGTTCACCTTGGCGGTGCATGTGCCCATCATCGTGCTGTCCTTCCTGCCGGTGCTGCTGGGCTGGCCGCTGCTGCTGATGCCGGTCCACGTGCTGTGCCTAGAGTTGCTGATCGACCCGGCCTGCTCCCTGGTGTTCGAGGCCCAGCCGGCCGAGCCGGGGACCATGCAGTCGCCGCCCCGCTCGCCCCAGGCCCGTCTGTTCGACCGCCGTCTGCTGTGGCGCAGCCTGGGGCAGGGTGTGGGCTTGGCCCTGCTGTGTCTGGCGGCCTACGCCGGGGCGGTGGCCACCGGCGAGACCGCCGAGGCCGCACGGGCCCTGTGCTACGGCGTGCTGGTGGGCGGCAGCGTGGCACTCATCTACGCCAACCGGCACTGGTCCGTCGCCGGCTGGCGCAGCGGCGCCGCGGACGGCATGGCCTGGCTGGCGCCGGGCGCGCTGCTGCTGGTGCTCATGGCCTGGTGGGTGCCGGTGCTGCAGACGGCTTTTGGCTTTGCCTTGCCCGCGCCGCCCACCATGCTGGCCGGGTTGCTGCTGGTGGGCCTGGCGGCGGCCTGGTTCGAGCTGGTCAAGCGGCGCACGCCCTGACGTCGATTCAGATGCAGATCAGGGAAAACCCTTGTCGTCGCTCGGGATTGCGGCGACGTTGCCATGAGGGGACTCTTCCGAGGGGAACCGTTGGCGGACGACGCGGCGGGACGTCACATGCCGACACATGTCCCCGACAGGCCTACAATTCCCTCGCTTCAGGGCATGCCAAAGCGTTCCTACGGAACTTTCGGGCATGAACCGGCATCTCCCACCGACACATGTGGAATAGACGATACGCACTAGGCGCCCTGGCCGCCATGGGGGGGCTGAACCTGCTGCCCGCTCGCGCACAGTTTCGAGTCGAGATCGCTGGCATCGGCGCGACCCAGCTGCCGATCTCGCTGCTGCGCTTCCGGGGGGAAGACAAGGTTCCCCAGCCCATTTCCCAGATCATCCGGGCCGACCTCGAACGCAGCGGGCGTTTCCGCTTCGTCGAGACGAGCCAGATGTTCGACGAGACCGGTGTGCCGGTCTACACGGACCTGCGCAACCAGGGTTCCGACGCCATCGCCGCGGGCTCGGTGACCAAGCTGTTCGATGGCCGCTTCGATGTGCGCTACAAGCTCTGGGACGTGGTCAAGGGCCAGGATCTCGGCGGCCAGAGCCTGGCCGTGGTGGCCGGTGATCTGCGTCTGGCAGCCCATCGCATCGCCGATGCCATCTACGAGAAGCTGACAGGCGAGCGCGGCGTTTTTGCCACCCGCATCGCCTACGTCACCAAGGGCGGTGGCCGCTACACCCTGCGGGTGGCCGATGCCGACGGCGAAGGCGGGCAGGTGGCCCTGGTGAGCCCCGAGCCCATCATCTCCCCGTCCTGGGCACCCGATGGCCTGCAACTGGCCTATGTGTCCTTCGAGGATCACAAGCCGGTGGTCTGGGTGCAGAACACCGCCACGGGGGCCCGTCGCCGGGTGGCCAACTTCCGTGGCTCCAACAGTGCGCCGGCCTGGTCGCCTGACGGCCACACCCTGGCCGTGACGCTGTCGCGGCAAGGTGGTTCCCAGATCTACCTGATCGATTCGGCCGGGGGCAACCCGCGCCGGGTCACGCAGAGCCTGGCGATCGACACCGAGCCCACGTTCTCGCCGGACGGCCAGACGCTTTATTTCGTCAGCGACCGCGGCGGCTCGCCCCAGATCTACAAGCAGGCCGTGTCCGGTGGCGGGGCCACCCGGGTGACCTTCTCCGGCAACTACAACGTCAGCCCGGCGCTCAGCCCCGATGGCAAGACCCTGGCCTTCGTGCAGCGCCAGAGCGGCGCTTTCCGCGTGATGACCATGGACCTGGCCAGCGGCACGGTCCAGGCGATCAGCGACACCAATGACGACGAGAGCCCGAGCTTCTCGCCGAACGGACGCTTCGTGGTGTATGCGACCCGCTCGCAAGGACAGGAAGTGTTGATGACCACCACGGTGGACGGGAAGATCAAGACCCGCCTGCTCACCAGTGGCCAGGATATCCGCGAGCCCAAGTGGGGGCCGTACGGTCGTTGAACGACGCAGGCATCTGCATGCGCCGCTCGTCATGGCACGCCGGCATCCGGCCGGCAATTTCGTCTGTTGTTCCTGAAGGAAGAAAATGCTCAAGCAAACCGTGTTCTCCCGTCGTCTGGGCCTGACCGCCGCCGCCGTCGTGGCCGTGCTGGCCACCGGCTGCGCCTCCAACACCAAGCTCAACGACACCCCGGTCGAGACCCGCACCCCGGCTGCCGCCGAAGCGGCCCAGCCTCAGCAGGCTCAGAGCTCCGTGGCCACGGTGGACCTGGCCGCCCAGAAGAACGCCGAGTTGCTGGCCGCTGCCCAGAAGGGTCGCGTGATCTACTTTGACTTCGACAGCTTCGTGGTCAAGGACGAATTCCGTCCGGCGGTGGAAGCCAACGCCAAGTACCTGGCCAACAACAAGAAGGCCCAGATGATCATCGAAGGCCACACCGACGAGCGCGGCAGCCGCGAGTACAACCTGGCCCTGGGCCAGAAGCGCGCCGAAGCCGTTCAGAAGGCCCTGGTGGCCCTGGGTGCTGCCGACAGCCAGCTGGAGTCGGTGAGCTACGGTGAAGAGCGTCCGGCCGTGGAAGGTCACGACGAAGCCGCCTGGTCCAAGAACCGCCGCGCTGAACTGAAGGACCGTTGATCCATGGCGACCCGCTTGCTCCGACCCCTGATGCCCGCCGTGCTGGTTGCATGCGGGCTGTGGCTGGCCATGGCTCCGGCGCGAGCGGGCCTCTTTGACGACGACGAGGCGCGCAAGGCCATCCTGGACTTGCGCGCCAAGGTCTCGCAGAACGAGCAGCAGCTCAAGCAGCAGGCCGACCAGATCCAGTCGCTGCAGAACGGCCTGCTGGATCTGGGCAACCAGAACGAACAGCTGCGAGCCGATCTGGCCAAGCTGCGTGGCCAAGACGAGCAGATGCTGCGCGACATGGCCGATCTGCAACGCGCCATGCGCGATCAGCAGGCCAGCCTGAACGACCGCATGCGCAAGCTCGAACCCCAGCCGGTGACGGTGGACGGCAAGACCTTCAACGTCGACCCGGATGAGAAGGCCGCGTTCGATGATGCGATGAACAGCCTGCGTGGCGGCGATTTCGACCGTGCCACGGCCTCGCTCAACAGCCTGCTCAAGCGCTACCCCAACACCGGCTATGGCGATGCCGCACGCTACTGGCTGGGCAACGCCCAGTATGGTCAGCGCGACTACAAGGGTTCGCTGGCCACCTTCAAGGCCTTCCTGACCGCGGCGCCCGACCATCCCCGTGCGGCCGAGGCCATGCTGGCCATTGCCAACTGCCAGGCCGAGCTCAAGGACACCAAGGCCGCCAAGCGCACTCTGGAAGACCTGATCAAGCGCTATCCGCAGTCTGAAGCCGCCCATGCGGCCAAGGAACGCCTGGTGGCGTTGAAGTGAGCGGGGTCGCGCCGGAGCTGGACGCCGACCTGGAGCGCCGCTTCGGCGGCCTGCGCCGCCTGCACGGCGAGGCTGACTACGCTCGGCTGCGGGCGTTGCGCGTCGCGGTGGTCGGTGTCGGAGGCGTCGGCTCCTGGGCTGCCGAGGCGCTGGCCCGCAGCGGCGTGGCCACGCTGGTGCTGATCGACCTCGACCAGGTGGCCGAGTCCAACATCAACCGTCAAATCCAGGCGCTGGGCGCGACGGTGGGCCAGGCCAAGGTCCAGGCCCTGGCCGAGCGCGTCGCCGACATCCATCCGGCTTGCCGGGTGGTACAGGTCGAGGAGTTCGTCGAGCCCGCCAACTGGCCCGCGCTGCTGCCCGAGCCGGTGGATGTGCTGATCGACGCTTGCGACCAGGTCAAGGCCAAGGCCGTGCTGGCGGCCTGGGGCCGCGCGGCCGGCGTGCCGGTGGTCTGCTGCGGTGCCGCCGGTGGCAAGCGCCAGCCCCAGCGGCTGGAGGTGGACGACCTCTCGGCTGTCACCCATGACCCCTTGCTGGCCTCGCTGCGCAACCGCCTGCGGCGCGAGCACGGCGCACCGCGACAGGGCCGCATCGGTCTGCGTTGCGTGTTCTCGCGCGAGAGCGTGGCGCCGCCGGCCGATGGCGCGGCCTGCGACAGCGACGGCAGCCTGAACTGCCATGGCTATGGCTCCTCGGTCATGGTCACCGCGGCCATGGGCATGACGGCGGCGGCCGAAGCGGTGGCCTGCGCGCTGATCCCGCGCAGCTGACAAGAGGTTAAAC
>NZ_BADL01000031.1 GCF_000333615.1 Ideonella sp. B508-1
TCGGGTGCCGGCTGCTGCTCGGCACGCTCGCGACGCGGACGCTCGCTGCGCTCACCGCGGTCGCCACGGTCACGGCGCTCGCCACGGTCACCGCGATCACCACGCTCGCGCGGGGCACGCTCGTAGCGCTCCTCTTCCATGCCTTCCGGACGCTCCTGCAGTGCCTTCATGGACAGCTTGATGCGGCCCTTCTCGTCGGTCTCCAGCACCTTGACCTTGACGATCTGGCCTTCCTTCAGGAAGTCCTCGACCTTCTCGACGCGCTGGTGGGCGATCTGGCTGATGTGCAGCAGACCGTCCTTGCCCGGCAGGATGTTGACCAGGGCGCCGAAGTCCAGGATCTTGGTGACCGGGCCTTCGTAGACCTTGCCCACTTCCGCCTCGGCGGTGATCTCGGTGATGCGCTTCTTGGCGAACTCAGCCTTGTCGGCGTCGGTCGAGGCGATGGTGATGGTGCCGTCTTCGCCGATGTCGATCGTGCAGCCGGTTTCCTCGGTCAGCGCACGGATGGTGGCGCCACCCTTGCCGATCACGTCACGGATCTTCTCCGGGTTGATCTTCATGGTGTACAGGCGCGGAGCGAACTGCGAGACCTCGGTCTTGGCGCCGCCCATGGCTTCCACCATCTTGCCCAGGATGTGCATGCGCGCTTCCTTGGCCTGGGCCAGGGCGACCTGCATGATTTCCTTGGTGATGCCCTGGATCTTGATGTCCATCTGCAGCGCGGTCACGCCCTGCGTGGTGCCGGCCACCTTGAAGTCCATGTCCCCCAGGTGATCTTCGTCGCCCAGGATGTCGGTCAGCACCGCAAAGCGGTTGTCTTCCTTGATCAGGCCCATGGCGATGCCGGCCACGTGGGCCTTCATCGGCACGCCGGCGTCCATCAGCGCCAAACAGCCACCGCAGACCGAGGGCATCGACGAAGAGCCGTTGGATTCGGTGATCTCGGAGACCCCACGGATGCTGTAGGGAAGTCTTCCTGTCCGGCAGACAGGCCACCAGGGCACGCTTGGCCAGACGGCCGTGGCCGATTCCGCGCGCTTTGGGGCTGCCCACGCGGCCGGTTTCGCCGGTGGCGAACGGAGGCATGTTGTAGTGCAGCATGAAGCGCTCGCTGTACTCGCCCGCCAGTGCGTCGATCACCTGGGCGTCACGATCGGTGCCCAGCGTGGCGGCCACCAGGGCCTGAGTCTCGCCACGGGTGAACAGTGCCGAGCCGTGGGCGCGCGGCAGCACGCTGTTGCGGATCTCGATCGGGCGCACGGTGCGGGTGTCGCGACCGTCGATGCGGGGCTCACCGGCCAGGATCTGGCCGCGCACGATGCGGGCCTCGATCTCGAACAGCAGGCCGTCGACTTCGACGCCGTCGAAGCTCAGGCCCTGTTCGGTCAGTGCAGCCTTGACAGCGGCGTAGGCCTCGCGGCAAGCCTGGGTGCGGGCCTGCTTGGAGCGGATCTGATAAGCAGCGCGCAGCTGCGGCTCGGCCAGTTCGGTCACCTTGGCGATGAAGGCCTCATCCTTGGCCGGTGCCTTCCAGTCCCAGACCGGCTTGCCGGCGTCACGCACCAGCTCGTGGATGGCGTTGATCGCCACCTTGCCTTGGTCATGACCGAACACCACGGCGCCCAGCATCACGTCTTCGGACAACTGGTCGGCCTCGGATTCCACCATCAGCACGGCAGCTTCGGTGCCCGCCACGACCAGATCCAGCTTGGAGTCGGCCAGCTGGGTCTTGCCCGGGTTCAGCACGTATTCGCCATTGACATAACCCACGCGGGCTGCGCCGATCGGGCCGTTGAACGGGATGCCGGAGACGGCCAGCGCGGCCGAGGTGGCGATCATGGCGGCGATGTCGGCCTGCACCTCGGGGTTCAGGCTCAGCACGTGAACCACCACCTGCACTTCATTGAAGAAGCCTTCCGGGAACAGCGGGCGGATGGGACGGTCGATCAGACGGCTGGTCAGGGTCTCCAGCTCGCTGGGGCGGCCTTCACGCTTGAAGAAGCTGCCCGGGATCTTGCCGGCGGCATAGGTCTTCTCGATGTAGTCGACCGTCAGCGGGAAGAAGTCCTGGCCCGGCTTGGGCTCGGTCTTGGCCACCACGGTGGCCAGCACCACGGTGTCTTCGATGTTGACGATCACGGCACCGCTGGACTGGCGGGCGATCTCGCCGGTTTCCATGGTGACCTGATGCTGGCCCCATTGGAAGGTCTTGGTGACTTTGTTGAACATGCTCATGGATGTCTCCGGTGAACGCGGCGCTCTTGCGGCGGCGCCGTGGGACCGGGAGTCACCGTGTCGGGCGGTATGCCATTCCAGGGTGAGGGACACGCCCCCACTTTGGAATGACACGACAGTACCCCGAACCCGGATGCACTCCGAAAAAACAAAGAGCCTGTGCTGGGTGAAACTCCAGACAGGCTCTTGACCAGCGATGCCTGGCTTACTTGCGCAGGCCCAGCTTCTGGATCAGTGCAGTGTAGCGCTCGGCATCCTTGCCCTTCAGGTAGGCCAGCAGGCGCTTGCGCTGGTTGACCATCTTCAGCAGACCGCGGCGGCCATGGTGGTCCTTGGCGTGGGTCTTGAAGTGGGGGGTCAGCTCGTTGATGCGGGCGGTCAGCAGGGCCACCTGGACTTCGGGGGAGCCGGTATCGGCGGCGCTGCGGGCGTGGGCCTTGACGATGTCGGCCTTGTTGAGGTCTGCCACGGACATGGCGATTTCCTTTGTTTGGGATTCCGCCACCCCCGGACCACCCCTTGGCGGGGAGACCTGGACGCTTGCGGTTTCCGTTGATGACTTGCGGTCGCAGGTGAAACCAACCCGCGCCGTGCTCTTGCATTTCCGCCAGAACGTATCCCGACGGAATCTGTCATTCTAGCCCAAATCTGCTCCAGCCACCAGCGCCCACCCACCCGGTGACGCGCCGTGCACTTCCAGACAGGGGATGGACCCTGCCCCGTTCCCTGAACGATCAGGCCCACCGGGAGCGGAACGAGCCCTTCCCACCGAAGGTGGGCCTACTTGAAGAACCTGTTGCAACACAGCCTGCTGGCAAGCCTGGTCGGCGCCCAGGCCGCATCGGACGACATTCTGATGCCACCGCGGCATGACGGTGACCTCCCGAACCCAGCGAGCGCACCCGCATCGACGAGCGCCTGATGGGCTTTCTGTGTGACCGCCATGCCCGCGGTCTGGCCACGGCGCGCAACCCTGGCTCGGTGAGCATCCCGGTCTGGATCCACGTGATCAACCAGGGCAGCGGCGCCACCAATGGCGACGCCCCCCCCTGAGCCAGATCGACGACCAGATCACGGTGCTGAACGCCGCCTATGCCAGCACTGCCTTCCGGTTTGAGCTCGCAGGCGTGGATCGCACGACCAACCCGGCCTGGTTCGCCATGACGCCCGGCAGCGCAGCAGAGAGCCAAGCCAAGAAGGCCCTGCGCCGAGACGCTGAACCTCTACCTACACCGCCAACCCGAGCGGCGGCCTGCTGGGCTGGGCCACCTTCCCGTCGGATTACAGCCGCTCGCCGACCCAGGACGCGTGGTTGTGCTGTACAGCAGCGCACCGGGCGGCGGCGCACCCTATGACGAAGGCGACACCGGCGCACACGAGATCGGCCACTGGCTGGGCCTGTACCACACCTTCCAGGGCGGCTGCACCGCCTCGGGGGATCAAGTCAGCGACACCCCTTCCGAGCGCCCGGCCGCCTATGGATGCCCCACCGGGCGGGACAGCTGCCGCCGCAAGACCGGCCTCGACCCGATCACCAACTTCATGGACTACATGCGCCGATGCCTGCATGACGCAGTTCACCTCGGGCCAGGTGGCGCGGATGGACCAGATGCACCTTCAGTACCGCAGCAACTGACGCCCCTGCAGGCCGGGGTCGATCAGGCCTCGGCCAGGTCCCAGCGAGGACGCACCTCGAAACTGTAGGCCCGGGAAGGCTGCGCCAGGCCGGCCTGCCAGCGCATGGCGGCCGCCAGCGCGATCATCGCGCCGTTGTCCGTGCACAGCGACAACTCTGGATAGTGAACCCGCCAGCGGCGTCGCGCCGCGACGGCATCCAACCGGGCCCGCAGTGTCCGGTTGGCGCTGACCCCTCCGGCCACCACCAGGCGGTTCAGGCCGGTTGCCTTCATCGCCTTGATGGATTTCTGCACCAGCACATCGACGATGGCCGCCTGCGCACTCGCCGCCAGATCGGCCCGGGCCGCCTCGGATGGCTCGGGGCCCATCTTCTGCAGCGTGGTCATCACGGCGGTCTTCAAGCCCGCAAAGGAGAAGTCGAGATTGGGCTGGTGCAGCAAGGGCCGGGGCAACTCGTAGGCATCCGCCCGCCCCGCCTCGGCCAAACGGGCCAACGCGGGCCCGCCCGGATAACCCAATCCCAACAACTTGGCTGACTTGTCGAAGGCCTCGCCGGCGGCATCGTCGATGGTCTCCCCCAACAACTGGTAGGACCCGACCCCATCCACCCGCATCAGCTGGGTGTGCCCTCCCGAGACAAGCAGCGCCACAAAGGGAAACTCGGGTGGATCGGCCGACAGGAAGGGGGACAAGAGATGCCCCTCCAGATGGTGGACCGGCAGTGTGGGCCGCCCCAGGGCGGCCGCCAAGGCGGTGGCCACACCCGCGCCCACAAGCAAGGCCCCCGCCAACCCGGGCCCCTGGGTGTAGGCCACCGCATCCACCGACTCCAGCGGGACATGGGCGGCCCGCAGGGCCTCGCGGGCCAGCGGGATGGCCCGGCGCACATGGTCGCGCGAGGCCAGTTCCGGCACCACCCCACCATAGGCCTGGTGCATCTGGATCTGGCTGTGCAAGGCCTGCCCCAGCAGCTGCGGCAGGCCGGCAGGGCTACAGCGCACCACCGCCACACCCGTCTCATCACAGGAAGATTCGAAGCCCAGAATCAGGGCGGAGGCGGTCAGTGTCACGAAATCTCGCAATTTGCTTGATCTGGGGCTGGCGTATTGTCACCAAATATGGTGAGAATCAACTTGTTGTGCATCGACGAGGGCGTGACAAGCGCCCCACCCTTCCGAGGACGTTGGGACCATGAAGGAATTCAAGATCACGGCTTGGCCCGATTTGCCTGCTGAGTTTCGCAGAACCGCCTACCGGCGCATGGTGAGCGAGCTGTCGCAGCGCTACGTGACCGAACACCACTTGCAGAAATGCACCGGTGCCTCGGCCCATGATGTCACGCGCCTGCTCAATCATCTGGAAACCTGCGAAATGCTGGATGCACGAGAGGCCGAGGAAGAACTGCCCAAGCGCCGCCGTTTGAGCTGGCCGTTCCAGTTGTTCGCCAGCCACTGAACACTTCCCTCAAAAACCCGCCGCACCTACAGGAAGGTCGGCGGGTTTCTCATTGGGACTCAGTGATTTTCCCGGGCGTGGTTGATCGTGTACTTCGGGATCTCGATGGTCACGTCCTCGGTTCCCACAATCGCCTGACAGGACAGCCGCGATGTCGGCGTGAGGCCCCAGGCCTTGTCCAGCAGATCCTCCTCGATCTCGTCAGGTTCCCCCAGCGAGCGATAGCCCTGTTTCACGACCACATGACAGGTCGTGCACGCACAACTCATTTCGCAGGCATGCTCGATGGCGATGCCGTGGTCGAGCAGCGCTTCACAGATGGAGGTGCCGGTGGGGGCCTCGATGTCACCGCCCTCGGGACACAGGCTGGCGTGCGGCAGGATATGGATGATCGGCATGGTCGGTCCGGGAACAGTTCAGGTCACAGCGCATCCAGACGGCGCCCGGTGAGGGCCGCCTGGATGCCGCGGTTCATGCGTGCCGCAGCAAAGGCTTCAGTGCCCTTGGCCAAGGCCTCCACGGCCGCGTTGATGGCTTCCGGCTGATCGCCGGCCTTGGCAAGCTGCAAGGTCTGCACGAGGCTGTCGATGTCTGCCCTCTCGTCGGCGGTCAGCAGATCGCCATCGGCGGCCAGCGCCGCCTGGGTGGCCAGGGTCATGCGGTCCGCCTCCACCTGCGCTTCTCGCAAGGCTCGGGCCTGCATATCGGCTTCCGCACTGGAAAAGCCTTCCTTCAGCATGCGGGCGATCTCTTCATCGGCCAGCCCATAGCTGGGCTTGACCTGCACGGTCGCTTCCACGCCAGACGTCTGCTCGCGCGCGGAAACGCTGAGCAAGCCATCGGCATCGACCTGGAAGCTGACCCGGATGCGCGCAGCGCCGGCCGCCATCGGCGGGATGCCGCGCAGCTCGAAACGGGCCAAGGAACGGCAATCGGACACCAGCTCGCGCTCGCCCTGGAGCACATGGATGGCCATCGCGGTCTGACCGTCCTTGAAGGTGGTGAAGTCCTGGGCCTTGGCCACCGGAATGGTGGTGTTGCGCTCGATCACGCGCTCCACCAGCCCGCCCATGGTCTCCAGGCCCAACGACAGCGGAATCACGTCCAGCAGCAAGAGCTCGCCGTCGACGGCGTTGCCGGCCAGGGCGTTGGCCTGGATGGCAGCGCCCAAGGCCACCACCTGATCGGGATCCAGGTTGGTCAAGGGTGGGCGGCTGAAGAACTCCCCCACCGCGGCCTGCACCGCCGGCACCCGGGTCGAGCCACCGACCATCACCACGCCCTGGACCTCGTCTCGCGTGACACGGGCATCCCGCAGCACACGACGCACGGCCTGCAGGGTTCGCTCGATCAGCGGACGGGTCAGCGCGTCGAACTGGGCCCGGCTGACAGACAAGGCAAGGGACTGCCCGGCCACAGAGGCACGCAACTCGACGACCTCCGAGGCGGTCAGTGCCTCCTTGGCCGCCCGTGCCGCCACCAGCAGACCCCGCTTGTCCTGAGGGGTCCGGGGCTGCACGCCGGCGACCTCGGCCGCCCAGTCGGCCAGGGCATGGTCGAAATCATCACCCCCCAGCGCGGCATCGCCGCCGGTGGCCACCACCTCGAACACCCCGCGCGCGAGGCGCAGCAGCGAGATGTCGAAGGTGCCGCCGCCCAGATCGTAGACCGCGTACAGGCCTTCCGAGCCGTTGTCCAGGCCGTAAGCCACCGCCGCGGCCGTGGGTTCGTTGATCAGCCGCAGCACGTTCAGACCGGCGAGCTGGGCAGCGTCCTTGGTGGCCTGGCGCTGGGCGTCATCGAAATAGGCCGGCACCGTGATCACTGCGCCGAAGATGTCGTCGTTGAAGGTGTCCTCGGCCCGGAAGCGCAAGGTGGCCAGAATCTCGGCCGACACCTCGACCGGCGTCTTCAGCCCCTGCCGGGTCTGCAGGGCCACCATGCCGGGCTGGTCGACGAACTGGTAGGGCAGCTTGTCCCGACCCGCCACATCCGCCAGCCGCCGTCCCATGAAGCGCTTGACCGACACGAGGGTGTTCTCGGGGTCCTCGGCCTGTGCTGCGGCCGCCTCCCAGCCGATCTGGCGCCCGCTGCCATCGAGGTAGCGCACCACCGAAGGCAGCATCACCCGGCCCTGCCCGTCCGGCAGGCACTCGGCCACGCCGTGGCGCAAAGAGGCCACCAGCGAATTGGTGGTCCCCAGGTCGATGCCGATCGCGATGCGACGTTGGTGGGGATCCGGCGCCTGGCCGGGCTCGGAGATCTGCAGCAGTGCCATGAGGGAATCAGGAATCCAGGGCTTCCAGTCGACGGTCGATGTCGGCCCGGAAGCGGTTCACGAACATCAGCGCGCGAACCTGTTGTGCCGCCGCAGCGGCATCGTGGGCCTGGTCGAGCAGGCGTTCCAGCTCGGCCAGCATGTGTTGTTCTTCGGCGGCCACCTGGCGGTCCAGCGCCTCGACAGCCGACAGGCCCGCGGCATCGTCCAGCGCCTCGCGCCATTCCATCTGCTGCATCAGGAAGCTGGCGGGCATGGCGGTGTTGTTCTCCGCACCCACATCAGCACCCGAGAGCTCGCACAGATAGCCTCCCCGGGACAGCGGATCCTTCAGCCGGCGGTAGGCTTCATTCACGCGCACCGCCCATTGCATGGCCACCCGCTGGGCAGCAGCCCCTTCGGCCGCAAAGCGGTCGGGATGCACCTGGGCTTGCAGTTCACGCCAGCGCTTATCCAGGGCCGCACGGTCCAGCTTGAACTGCCGAGGCAGGCCGAACAGGGTGAAATCGTCGTCTTGCAGGTTCATGCCGAGAGTCGCTTTTCGTAGAACACGGACAAACCGTTGTCCGGATAACCGGCAAACGGTCCCCGACGCGTGTAGCCACAGCGCTCGTACAGACGAATCGCCTCGTGCTGGTCGCGTCCGGTCTCCAGGGTTGCAAGGGACAGGCCCGCGGCCAGCAGACGCCGCTCCAAGGTGCCCAGCACCTGCTCAGCGATGCGACGGCCCCGTGCCGCGGGCAGCACGAACATGCGCTTGATTTCCCCGTAGGCTTGTCCGCCGGTCTCGGGCTCGCCCGGCATGCGGCGGGTCGCGCCACAGCCCACCAGCCGCCCCTCGAGCTCGGCCACCAGGAAGTCGACATCCGGCGCCAGCAGCGCCGCGACATCGAGGATGTGGTTGTCCTCCGGCGCATACAGGCTGCCCAGATAGGCATCCAGCGCATCCAGCAAGGCCATGACCTCGGGACGGTCGGCCCGCTCAGAACGGATGACGGGGGCGGAGTCGGCAGACATGGACATGCAGAGACAACAAAAAAGCGCGGCCCAGAAGGCGCCGCGCCGATGACCCGGGGCCGACATTGTCGGCGAAACCTGAGCCCGTCTGGCGACGGAGAGACTCAGATGCGGAAGGACTCCCCGCAGCCGCAACGGTCCTTCTCGCGAGGATTGTGGAACTTGAAGCCTTCGTTGAGCCCCTCACGGACGAAGTCCAGCTCGGTGCCATCGATGTAGGGCAAGCTCTTGGGATCGACGAGAACCTTCACGCCATGCCCCTCGAAGACGATGTCCTCGGGCGCGACCTCATCGGCATACTCCAGCTTGTAGGCCAGGCCAGAGCAGCCGGTGGTCTTGACACCCAGACGCACCCCCACCCCCTTGCCGCGGCGGCTCAGGTAGCGGGTGACGTGCCGGGCAGCGGCTTCGGTGAGCGTGACAGACATGGCTTCAGTCCACCTTCTCCGCGCTACCAGCCTTGGCACGGTAGTCGTCGACCGCGGCCTTGATGGCGTCCTCGGCCAGGATGGAGCAGTGGATCTTCACTGGCGGCAGCGCCAGTTCCTCGGCGATATGGGTGTTCTTGATCTCCAGCGCCTGGTCCAGCGTCTTGCCCTTGACCCACTCGGTCACCAGCGAGCTCGAGGCAATGGCCGAGCCGCAGCCGTAGGTCTTGAAGCGAGCATCCTCGATCAGGCCGGTGCTGGGGTTGACCTTGATCTGCAGCTTCATCACGTCGCCGCAGGCCGGCGCGCCGACCATGCCGGTGCCCACCGTGTCGTCACCCTTGTCGAAGCTGCCCACGTTGCGGGGATGTTCGTAGTGGTCGATGACCTTGTCGCTGTATGCCATGTTGCTAACTCCTGATCTTCACGGCGCGGCGCTCAGTGCGCGCTCCACTGGATGGTCGACAGATCGATGCCGTCGCGGTACATGTCCCACAGCGGAGACAGCTCACGCAGCTTGGCCACACGGTCCTTCAGCGTGGCAATGGCGTAGTCGATCTCTTCTTCGGTCGTGAAACGGCCGATGGTCATGCGCAGGGACGAGTGCGCCAGCTCATCGCTGCGGCCCAGGGCGCGCAGCACGTAGCTGGGCTCCAGGCTGGCCGAGGTGCAGGCCGAACCCGAGGACACCGCCAGGCCCTTGACGCCCATGATCAGCGACTCGCCCTCGACGTAGTTGAACGAGATGTTCAGGTTGTGCGGCACCCGGCGGCTCAGGTCACCGTTGATGAAGACCTGCTCGATCTCGGTCAGGCCCTTGACAAGGCGCTCGTGCAGCGCACGGATGCGCGGCAGTTCAATGGCCATCTCTTCCTTGGCGATGCGGAAGGCCTCGCCCATGCCGACGATCTGGTGCGTGGGCAGCGTGCCCGAGCGCAGACCGCGCTCATGGCCGCCGCCGTGCATCTGGGCCTCCAGGCGCACGCGGGGCTTGCGGCGCACGTACAGCGCACCGATGCCCTTGGGGCCATAGCTCTTGTGCGAGGCCAGGCTCATCAGGTCGATGGGCAGGGCCTTGACGTCGATCTCGACCTTGCCGGTGGCCTGGGCCGCATCCACATGGAAGAGCACGCCGCGCTCGCGGCAGATGGCGCCCAGGGCCGGGATGTCCTGGATCACGCCGATCTCGTTGTTCACGAACATCACCGACGCCAGGATGGTGTCGGGCCGGATGGCGGCCTTGAAAGCCTCCAGATCCAGCAGGCCATCGGCCTGCACGTCCAGGTAGGTCACCTCGAAGCCCTGGCGCTCCAGCTCACGCATGGTGTCCAGGATGGCCTTGTGCTCGGTCTTGACGGTGATGAGGTGCTTGCCCTTGTCCTGGTAGAAGTGGGCCGCGCCCTTCAGCGCCAGGTTGTCGGACTCGGTCGCGCCGCTGGTCCAGACGATCTCGCGCGGGTCCGCGCCGATCAGGTCTGCGACCTGCTGGCGGGCCTTCTCCACCGCTTCCTCCGCCTCCCAGCCCCAGGCATGGCTGCGCGAGGCGGGGTTGCCGAAGTGCTCCCGCAGCCAGGGAATCATGGCGTCCACCACGCGGGGGTCCACCGGGGTGGTGGCGCCATAGTCCATGTAGATCGGGAAATGCGGGGTCATGTCCATGATGAGTCTTCTTGATGGCGCAGCCACGGCCCGCCCACCGACGGCCGCCCTGCCCTGACGAAACAAGCAGCGTGAAAGAGTGAGAAAGACGCCGTCGACTTACTTGGAAAAGGCGTTGCCCAGGGCGAACACGGAGTTCGGCGCCGTGACCTTGATCGGCTTGACCACGGGAACCGAGGAGATGGCCCGCTTGACGGGGGCCTCTTCGATGGTCACGCCCTTGGCCAATTGGTCGTCCACCAGCTTGCGCAGGTTGATCGAGTCGAGGTACTCGATCATCTTGGCGTTCAGGTTGGCCCAGAGCTCATGGGTCATGCAGCGACCGATGTCGTCGCCCATGCAGTTTTCCTTGCCACCACAGCCCGTGGCGTCGATGGGCTCGTCCACCGCCACAATGATGTCGGCCACGCTGATTTCCTCGGCCTTGCGGCCCAGCGAATAACCCCCACCCGGGCCACGGGTGCTTTCCACCAGCTCGTGGCGGCGCAGCTTGCCGAACAGCTGCTCCAGGTAGGACAGGGAGATCTGCTGACGCTGACTGATGGCAGCCAGCGCCACCGGCCCATTGGTGGACCGCAGGGCCAGATCGATCATCGCCGTGACGGCGAAACGGCCTTTGGTGGTCAGACGCATGTGAATCTCCTGTCAACTCGGTTGGCGATCGGGCTACCGCACCATGCCGCAGCACCGCAGAACAGCGGCCTCGCCACACCGACCCCCACAAGCTGGGGAAGGGTCAACCCCCGGAGGATCCCGAGTGTTTTGGTCGATTATATACGAAGCCGAGTCTTTTAGTCGAGATTGACGGCGACAAGTTCCCAGCCCCGTTGGCAGGCGCAGTTCCAGGAGGCGAAAAGCAAGATCGCCGCCAGCGTGGAAGGCGGCTTCAGCCCCTTCGTCACACGCCCGACATGGACAACTGATCCAGAAAGCCCCGGCAAGCCAGCTCGATCATGTCGAGCACCTGCTCAAAACCCTGGGCGCCCCCGTAGTAAGGGTCGGGCACCTCGCGCAGCGGGTGATCGGGCGCGAAGTCCATCAGCAGACAGACGCGCGATCGCAGCGCTGGCGGACATTGTGCCCTGAGCGCGGCCAGATGCCCGCGGTCCAGCGCCAGCAGCCAGTCGAATTGGGAGAAGTCCGCCAATCCGACCTGTCGGGCTCGCAAGCCACTCAGGTCCAGGCCACGGCGCGCGGCGTGGGTCTGCGAACGGGGGTCCGGCGGCTCGCCCACGTGGTAGCCAGCCACCCCGGCGGAATCCACCTCGATGCGGTGGCTCCAGCCCCGTTGGGCGACCTGCTGACGCAACACAGCCTCGCCGGTGGGCGAGCGGCAGATGTTGCCGGTGCAGACGAAGAGAACACGGATCACAGGCCTCTCTCCGATCGCGTGTCCGCTTCAGGCCTTGGCCGGAAACGGCACCACATTGCCATCGTGCACCGGCCCGCCGCCGAAGGCCTGCTCGCGCAGCTGAGCCAGCTGGTCGCGCACCCGGGCCGCCTTCTCGAACTCCAGATTGCGGGCGTGTTCGAGCATCTGCTTTTCCAATGCCTTGATGCGCTTGGACAGGTCCTTCTCGGACAGGGCCTCGACCTCGGCGGCCTGCTGGGCCAGCCGCAGATCATCCTGGCCCGATTTGTCGACCACCACGCCGTCGATCATCTCGCGCACCTGCTTGCGGATGCCGCGTGGCACGATGCCGTGGGCCTCGTTGTAGGCCACCTGCTTGGCACGTCGGCGCTCGGTCTCGCCCATGGCCTTCTTCATCGACTCGGTGATGCGGTCGGCATA
Source organism: Ideonella sp. B508-1 (assembly GCF_000333615.1). Classification (GTDB taxonomy): domain Bacteria; phylum Pseudomonadota; class Gammaproteobacteria; order Burkholderiales; family Burkholderiaceae_C; genus Ideonella. Next base: position 12,506 of record NZ_BADL01000031.1, read on the forward strand.
GAGAATGGCCCGTCCGTTCACGTTCCGCGCGGCGCGGCCGATGGTCTGGATCAGGCTGCGCTCGGCCCGCAGGAAGCCCTCCTTGTCGGCATCCAGGATGGCCACCAGGCTGACCTCGGGGATGTCCAGGCCCTCGCGCAGCAGGTTGATGCCCACCAGCACGTCGAAGGTGCCCAGGCGCAGATCGCGGATGATCTCCACCCGCTCCACCGTGTCCACGTCCGAGTGCAGGTAGCGCACCTTGACGCCGTTCTCGGTCAGGTAGTCGGTCAGCTGCTCGGCCATGCGCTTGGTCAGCGTGGTGATCAGCACCCGCTCGCCCTTGTCCACCGTGATCCGGATCTCCTGCAGCACGTCGTCCACCTGGTGGGTGGCGGGCCGCACCTCGACCAGCGGATCCACCAGGCCGGTGGGCCGCACCACCTGCTCGACCACCTGACCGGCATGGGTCTTTTCATAGTCGGCCGGCGTGGCCGAGACGAAGACGCACTGCCGCATGCGGCGCTCGAACTCGTCGAACTTCAGCGGCCGGTTGTCCAGCGCGCTGGGCAGGCGAAAGCCATATTCCACCAGCGTGGTCTTGCGGGCCCGGTCACCGTTGTACATGCCGCCAAACTGGCCGATCAGCACATGGCTCTCGTCCAGGAACATCACAGCGTCGGGCGGCATGTAATCCACCATGGTCGGCGGCGGCTCGCCCGGCTTGGCGCCGGAGAGGTGGCGTGAGTAGTTCTCGATGCCCTTGCAGTGGCCCACCTCCTGCAGCATCTCCAGGTCAAAGCGGGTGCGCTGTTCCAGACGCTGGGCCTCCACCAGCTTGCCTTCCTTGACGAAGAAGTCCAGGCGCTCGCGCAGCTCGGCCTTGATGCCCTCGATGGCGGCCAGCACCGTCTCGCGCGGCGTGACGTAATGGCTGGCCGGGTAGATCACGAAACGCGGGATCTTCTGCCGCACCTGGCCGGTCAGCGGGTCCAGCAACGCCAGCCCGTCAATCTCGTCGTCGAACAGCTCGATGCGCACCGCCAGTTCGGAGTGCTCGGCCGGGAAGACATCGATGGTGTCGCCCCGCACGCGGAAAGTCCCGCGACCGAAATCCATGTCGTTGCGGGTGTACTGCATGCGGATCAGGTGGGCGATCAGGTCGCGCTGCCCCACCTTGTCGCCCACCCGCACGATCAGCCGCATCTGTGTGTAGTCCTCGGGCTTGCCGATGCCGTAGATGGCGCTGACCGAGGCGACCACGATGGTGTCGCGCCGCTCCAGCACGCTCTTGGTGGCCGACAGCCGCATCTGCTCGATGTGCTCGTTGATCGCGCTGTCCTTCTCGATGAACAGGTCGCGCTGCGGCACGTAGGCCTCGGGCTGGTAGTAGTCGTAGTAGCTGACGAAGTACTCCACCGCGTTCTTCGGGAAGAACTCGCGGAACTCGCTATAGAGCTGCGCCGCCAGCGTCTTGTTGGGCGCGAAGACGATGGCCGGCCGCCCCAGGCGGGCGATCACATTGGCCATGGTGTAGGTCTTGCCCGAGCCCGTCACGCCCAGCAGCGTCTGGTAGGCCAGGCCGTCCTCCACGCCTTCCACCAGCTGATCGATGGCCGTGGGCTGATCCCCTGCCGGCGGATAGGGCTGGAAGAGCTGGAAGGGCGAGCCCGGAAAGCTGACGAACTGCCCCTCGGGCCCGTCCGAGGCGGACTCGGCCTGGGCAGCAGTGACGGCGCTGGCATCGGACATGGGGTCTTCCCTTGGTGAACGCGTAAAATCCCGGCACCGGTCGACAGCCGTCGCCCGGGCAATCCGACAGCGTAGCGCATTCGCCGAATCAGCGCCGACTGTCCGCCGTCACCGCACACCTCTCCTGAACAGGACTTTTCCATGTCGCTCTTCGCTGCCGTCGAAATGGCCCCGCGCGACCCCATCCTGGGTCTGAACGAACAGTTCAACGCGGACACCAACCCCGCCAAGGTCAACCTGGGCGTGGGCGTCTATTACGACGAGAACGGCAAACTGCCCCTGCTGGCCTGCGTGAAGGCCGCCGAAACCCAGCTGGTCGAGGCCGCCCGCGCCCGGGGCTATGTGCCCATCGACGGCATCGCCGCCTACGACAAGGCCGTGCAGAACCTGGTCTTCGGTGAGGGCAGCGAGGTGCTGGCCGCCGGCCGCGTGGCCACCGTGCAGGCCCTGGGCGGCACTGGCGGCCTGAAGGTCGGCGCCGACTTCCTGAAGAAGCTCAACCCCGCCGCCAAGGTGCTGGTGAGCAACCCCAGCTGGGAAAACCACCGCGCGCTGTTCATCAATGCCGGCTTCGAAGTCGACAGCTACCCCTACTACGACGCCGCCAAGAAGGGTGTGGACTTCGACGGCATGCTGGCCTGCCTGAACGCCGCGCCTGCCGGCACGGTGGTGGTGCTGCACGCCTGCTGCCACAACCCGACCGGCTACGACATCTCTCCCGCCCAGTGGGAACAGGTCATCGCCGCGGTGAAGGCCCGCAACCTGGTGGCCTTCCTGGACATGGCCTACCAGGGCTTTGGGGACGGCATCGCCGAAGACGGCGCGGTCGTCGGCCAATTCGTCAAGGCCGGCCTGAGCTTCTTCGTCGCCACCTCCTTCTCCAAGAGCTTCTCGCTCTATGGCGAACGCGTGGGCGCGCTGAACGTGGTGTGCGACACCAAGGAAGAGACCGCCAAGGTCCTGTCGCAGCTGAAGATCGTCATCCGCACCAACTACTCCAACCCACCGACCCACGGCGCCCAGGTGGTGGCCACGGTGCTGAGCACCCCGGCCCTGCGGGCCCAGTGGGAAGAAGAGCTGGCCGCGATGCGCAACCGCATCAAGGCCATGCGCGCCAAGCTGGTCGAGCGCCTGCAGGCGCAGGGCGTCAAGGGTGACCTGAGCTTCATCACCACCCAGCGCGGCATGTTCAGCTATTACGGCCTGAGCAAGCCCCAGAT